>NZ_CP048788.1:3496266-3861689 GCF_012932215.1 Roseobacter ponti
GACAAGACCCCGGCCGTGTATCACACTGTTTTCAACCGCCACGGGGATGCGCCCGGACGCGGCATGATGGTGGGCAATTCGATGAAGTCCGATGTTCTCCCGATGATCGAAGCCGGCGGCTGGGGCGTGTACGTGCCGCACGAAATGACCTGGGAGCTTGAGCGCGCCGCGGCTCCGGATGTCACAGAGCGGTTCCGCGCTGTTGCCGATCTCGGAGAGCTACCTGGTCTGCTTTCTGATATCGGCTGAACGCCCCGGATTGTGGTCTTTATCGCCCGGGGGTGCGGGTATGCCACATAATTGCGCTTCACTTAAAGTTAACGCAATTCCGTTAAAACAATGACTTTATTGGAGTCAATTCCTGTGATAGCCTCAGAGGATAAAGCCAGTCGAAACAAATCGGCGGCATGAGGCAGAAAAGGCAGTAATCATGAAGGTTCGGCGCGCATTGCCGGCCCGTTACGGGCTATTTGTATTCGCAGCTTTGTGGATGATTGTCATCCTCCCCCTGACCGCGATGGCCGCGCCCTATGCGGCGATGGTCATGGATGCCAGAACGGGCGAAGTGCTGCACTCCCGGAATGCAGACACACGGTTGCATCCCGCATCTCTGACAAAAATGATGACGCTCTACATCGCGTTTGAAGCGGTTGAGCGAGGTGAGATCTCCCTTGATACCAAGGTAAAGATTTCACGTTTTGCAGCATCCGAGCCGCCGTCAAAGCTGGGTCTTAAATCCGGACAACGCATCGCATTCCGTTACCTGATCCGTGCCGCAGCTGTGAAATCCGCAAACGACGCGGCCACAGCCATCGGCGAGGCGCTGGAAGGTTCCGAGGCCGCTTTTGCCCGCCGGATGACGCGCACTGCCAAAGCTCTTGGTATGACGCGCACAACATTCAAAAATGCCCATGGCCTGACGGAGAGCGGACATCTTTCCACTGCGCGGGACATGTCGATAATGGGGCGTCATATGCTTTATGATTACCCTGAATATTATAATCTGTTCTCACGCCAGTCGACCCACGCCGGCGTGCGCAACGTGTCTAATACCAACCGTCGCCTGCTCTCTGCCTACCGTGGCGCTGACGGCATCAAAACCGGGTATACCCGGGCTGCAGGCTTCAACCTTGTGGCCTCTGCAGAGCGTGGCAACGAGCGTATTATCGCCACGGTCTTTGGCGGCACCTCGACAACGGCGCGCAACAAACGCGTGGCAGAACTGCTGGACATGGGCTTTAAACGCGCGCCGAGCCGCGCCCGACTGCAAAAGCCGCACATGCCTGTCTATAACGGACAGCCGGCACCCGCCGAGACCGTTCTGGCGTCCAGCCTGCGTCCCAGAGTACGGCCTCTTACGGATGCGCCCGTGGATCCGCTGCTGATCGCAAAAACCAACGAGGCGATTACCGCGGCACTGGCCGGAGCATCTGAGGCACCTGAAGCGACGCCGGCCGCTGTGACGCCCGCAGCGCAGGCGGCCGCAGCAGCCAGCACGGCAGGGATCATCCCCGCAGACACAACAGCCGCTCTTGTGGCAGCTCAGGGCACCCCCCCGGTTCAGGTTGATGAAGTTGAGATCGAAGAATTTATCTCACTGCGTCCTGCCCTGCGCCCGACAGAAGCCGGCGCAGAGCCTGTCCTTCAGGAAGCGGCAGTCACCGAAGAGCCTGAGATTGAGATCGTTACACGGTTGTCGACATCTGGCGGTCATCAGTGGGGCGTGAACGTGGGACGCTATCCCAGCCGTTACAGTGCAGAACGGGCGCTCGTAACCACGGCGCTTGCTGAAATGGCGACGCTGGACGGTGCACTGCGCAAGGTTGTGAAACGGCCGACCGGATTTGACGCAAACTTCCTCGGACTGACCCGGGAAAGCGCTGATCTGGCCTGCCGCAGGCTCTCTGCCCGCAACGTCAGTTGTCAGACGGTCGGTCCTTCCTGACCTGACCGGCGTCATCAGGCCTGGGGTGCTGATCCCAGGTATCGCTCAGAATACGGCGACTGTCGCCTTCCGGGTCCTCGTACTGGCTGCTGCGCAGGGTATAGATAAACCCTGCAAGCCCCAGTCCGCCGAGAATCAGCGACACCGGAATAAGATAGGCAAGTACGTTCATCGCTTTGCCCCGCCGACGCGGAGCGCGTTGAGCGATACGGTAATGGACGACAGCGACATCGCAAGCGCCGCAATCAGGGGCGTCGCAAAACCCGCCACCGCCAGCGGCACCGCTACGACATTGTAGAGCGTCGCGATGCGGAAATTTTCCGATATCCGGCGTCTGGCTTTCCGCGATGTGGCGATGGCATCGGCGACAGGTGAAAGATCCTGCCCCAGCAGAACGATATCTGACGCCGCGCGCGCCGCATCGAGTGCCTGAGCGGGGCTGATGGATACATGTGCGGCGGCAAGTGCGCCGGTATCATTAAGACCGTCCCCGATCATCAGCACGCGCGCACCCTGTTCCGTAAGATCACTGATATAGCGGATTTTGTCCGTGGGCAGCATCTCGGCCCGGGCTGTCGCGATGTTCAGTTCTTCGGCCACGCGCTGCACTGCTGCAGGCCGGTCGCCCGACAGCAGGATCACCCGCGCGCCGTCCGCCTGCAGCGACCGGATCAGATTATGCGCGCCCCGGCGCAGATTGTCCTCAAACATAAGCAGAACAGGTGCTGCATCACCGATCTGAAGTGCCGTGCAGAGTTGCGGCTGACCGGTGTCAGTGCCGAGCCATGCCGGACGCCCCAGCCTTACGGTTTTGCCCTGCCATGTCCCGGAGGTGCCATAGCCCGGATGCTCCTGCAGGCCGGTCACCGGCGCCGGGGTCATCGCATGAGGCACCGCAGCCATGACCGCTTTGGACAGGGGATGCGAAGATCCCTGCGCCAGAGCCGCCGCTACAGCCATCCTATCGGGGGAAAGGGCCGCTGCATCAATCAGGCGCGGGGTGCCTTCGGTCAGTGTGCCGGTTTTGTCAAAAACGACCGTATCGACCTCAGCGAGGCGTTCCAGCGCGGTAGAATCCTTAATCAGCAGCCCTTTGGAAAAGAGCCGCCCGGAGGCTGCGGTGGTCACGGCAGGCACGGCAAGGCCTAGCGCGCAGGGGCAGGTGATGATCAGCACGGCAGCAGCGATATTTGCAGCAACCCGCATGTCGCCCGACCAGATGAGCCAGCCGAGAAACGCCAGCGCGGCCAGAATATGGACCCCGGGCGCATAAAGTTTCGCTGCCCGGTCGGCCAGCGACGTGTACCGCGACCGGCCGCTTTCGGCCACAGCCACGAGAGCCGCAAGCTGGTGCAGCGAAGTCTGCTGCCCGACGGCGGTGGCCTCAATATGTAAAGGGCCGGTAAGATTGACCTCACCGGCGCTCATGTGGTCTCCGGCCGTGCGCAGGACAGGCAGCGTTTCTCCGGTCAGCGCGGAGCGGTCCACTTCTGAAGCGCCGTCCGTGATGATGCCGTCAACCGGGGCCCGCGCACCGGGACGTACCAGAATATGATCGCCGGTGCGCAGTTCCGCAACCGCCACTTCCTGCGTCTCAGATCCGCGGACCACAAGCGCGCGCGGCACTTCCAGCGCGGTAAGTTCTTCGGCAGCGGAACGTGCGGCGGCACGGGCACGTGCCTCAAGCCAGCGCCCGGCGAGCAGGAAAAACGTCAGCGTCAGAGCCGCATCAAAATAGGCATGCGCGCCTGAAAGCCAGGTTTCCCAGAGCGATGTTGCAACCGCCAGCGCGATGGCAAGGCTGATCGGGACATCCATGTTAAGACGCCCGGCTGACAGTGCGCTCCAGGCATTGCGGAAAAAAGGCTGGGCCGAAAACGCGAGCGCCGGCAACGTGATTGCCGCCGAGATCCAGTGGAAAAGATCGCGTGTGGCATCTGCCGCCCCGGACCAGACGGCGACCGAGAGCAACATGACATTCATGGCAGCAAACCCGGCAACTGCCATACGCATGAGCAGATCGCGACCGGCGCTGTTGGTGTGGGTTTCCTGCAGGGCTGCGGGATCGAGTTCCCAGGCCTCGTGTCCCGCATTTCTGACACATGCCGCGAGATCTTCTGCTGTGAGACCAGGTGCCGCATTCACCGACACCTGACGGCGGGTGAGGTTTACCCGGGCAGAGCGCACGCCGGGTACCGAATTCAGGGCCGCTTCAACCGTCGCGATGCAGGACTGGCAGTGAATTCCGGGCAGCGACAACATCAGCGTTGCTTCAGCAGGCGGGACCTCAACGCGGTCCGCCGGGGCGGCCATGCACCCCGGGCATCCCATGGCTGCGGGCTGGCCTGTCATCCGCTGGTGTTCTTCTTGGGGACATGCAGAATAACGCGCTGGCGGAACCGGGCACCTTCACTGTCCATCGCCACCATGCGCACATTCCAGTTGCCCGGCCCCAGCGTCAGCGGGGCGACATAGGACCTGCCGTCAAAAACGAACGCAGGCGTGGTGTCATCGCGCACATGCGTCGCGCGCCCCACAGTTGCCTGCATGTCCGCGACCTCGACGGGCTGTCCGGCGGTGTCAGTGATCGACAGAACCACCTCATCGCCACGGGCTGTGGCCAGAACAGACCAGCCAAGGGCCTGCTGTACCGCCCGGTCACGGTCGAAATGCTGGCTCGCCACGTAAGAATTTTTGACTTCAAGCCCGGGAAAGGTGCTCACCGCGTTAAACGCGAGGGTCAGATTGACCGCGATAATGATCGAAAAGCCTGTGCCGAACATGGCCGCGACATGCCATCCTTTGAGTTCTCTGGTCATGGCTGGTTTCCTGTTCCGATAAAGCTGCTGTCTTTCCACGCGCGGTCACCGTTGGTGAGATCCTCAATCCAGAACCGCAGGTCCTGCCGGTCGGTCTGCGCAGGGGGCGACCCCGGCGGGGCAATGACATAGACCCGCTGCAGGAAAGACGTGTCCGCAGGCACTTCGATGGAGCCGTAGGGCGTGCCTTCAAGAGTGATGCGCAATGCCGGATCACCTTTGACAAAGAGCCGGAAGAGCCGGGCGTCGTTGTTTTTGTTGCGCAGACGGATCTCGTAGGTGTTGCGGATCGATCCGTCCGCCAAGGTCACAAATGTCGGATTGCGCACCGGCGCCACGGTCATTTCGATGTCAGACCTGATAAACAGTGCGACGATCAGTGCCGCACCAACGCCCGCCCAGAGGAAGGTGTAAAACATCGTGCGCGGCCGGAAAATATGCTTCCAGACGGATCTGGGCGCAGCCCCGCCCCGTTCCGCGACCTCGTCCGAGAGCGCGATATAATCAATCAGCCCGCGCGGTTTGCCGATGCGCTCCATCACATCGTCGCAGGCATCGATGCAGAGCGCGCAGGTGATGCATTCCAGCTGCTGGCCGTCGCGGATATCGATGCCCATCGGGCAGACATTTACGCAGGCCATGCAGTCAATGCAGTCGCCCTGGGGCGCGGTTTTTGCCTCCTGGCTGTGTTTGCGCGGCTCACCGCGCCATTCGCGATAGGCGACGGTGATCGTGTCTTCGTCCATCATCGCGGCCTGAATGCGTGGCCATGGACAGGCGTAGATGCAGATCTGTTCACGGGCAAAGCCGCCGAAAATAAATGTCGTGGCCGTCAGGATCGCGACGGTAATATAGGCCACGGCCGCGGCCTGACCGGTGAAAAGATCCACCAGCAGCGTCGGTGCATCGGCGAAGTAAAATACCCAGGCGCCGCCTGTTGCGACCGAGATCAGCAGCCAGAGCACCCATTTCGTGAGCCGCAGTCTCAGCTTGCGGGCGTCCGTCTTTTCCTGACGGTGCAGGCGCAGGCGGGCATTTCGGTCGCCTTCCACCATGCGCTCGACCTTGATAAAAAGGTCGGTCCACACGGTTTGCGGGCAGGCATATCCGCACCAGACCCGGCCAAGCGCCGAGGTAAAGAGAAAGAGCCCCAGCCCCGCCATAATGAGCAGCCCGGCCACGAAATAGAACTCATGGCTCCAGATCTCAATCCAGAAGAAATAGAAACGCCGGTTGGCCAGATCGAGCAGCACCGCCTGATCGGGCAGTTCCGGGCCCCGGTCCCAGCGGATCCAGGGCACCAGATAATAGATGCCCAGGGTCACCGCCATGATCACCCATTTCAGGTTTCGGAACGGACCTGAGACCCGCCGCGGGAAAATCGGCTCGCGGGCGGCATAAAGGCTTGGCGGTGGCACCTGATCGGTCACTGGTGTTCCTTTGCGGCGTTATCGTGCGGAGGTCCGCCGGAGGCGGCCTATTCGCCGCCGCCGAGCTGGTGCACGTAAAGAGATACTGCGCGCAACTCTGCCTCAGACAGGCGCTGTTGCCAGGGGGGCATAACGCCATAGCGACTGTAGGTCACAGTCTCGACCAGCGTGTCATAATCCCCGCCGTAAAGCCAGATCTGGTCCGCGATGTTGGGTGCGCCAAGGTCATTGTTACCCAGACCGTTATCGCCGTGACAGGCCGAGCAGTTATCCGCATAGATGGCCTCACCCGCCTGAGATGCTGCCGCATCAACAGGTGTGCCGCCCGAAAGTGTCATGACATAATTGGCGACCTGAGCGATCTCTTCCTCTTCGAGGATATCACCGAAGACAGGCATTTCTGAGTAACGCGCATCGGGGTCTTCTTCGTTGCGGATGCCATGCGCCACGGTTGAGTAGATGGCCTCGACACTGCCGCCCCAGAGCCAGTCGTTGTCCAGCAGGTTGGGATAGCCGACAGCACCGCCCGCGCCTGATCCGTGACACTGCGTGCACCATGTGCGGTACACCGCAGCCCCGGCGGACACCGCGTAGCTGTTGAGCTCAGGGTTCAGGCTGATTTCGGTGATTTCGGCCTCAGCAAGCTGTGTGTTGATCCCGGCGTTGGCTTCTTCCACTGCCGCGATGTCACTGATTACTTCACCGCGGGTCGAGTATCCAAGGATGCCCGCTGTCGCCGAGGAGACCAGAGGCCAGGCAGGATAGGCAATGGTATAAGCGACCGCCCAGATGATGGTGATGTAAAAAGTCCAGAGCCACCAGCGTGGCATCGGGTTGTCAAACTCCTCGATGCCGTCCCAGGTGTGGCCGGTGGTGTCCGGATCGCCGTCTTGTTTTGGTGGTACTTTGGTCATTTCCTGTCCTCCCCGGGCGGAGCCGGTCGGTCGTCATTGCGAAAAATCATATTGGCAGTGTCCCGGTGAACGGGCCGGCTGCCCGGCCGGAAGACCCAGAAGGCAATGCCGACAAAGATCACGAAGAGCAGCAGCAGCATCCAGCTGTCTGCAAATTCGCGCAGCAGGGAATAGGTTTCCATGTTTTACGGTCTCCTCAGCGGCTGGCGTCCGGGGTGAAGGTCGAGAAATCGACCAGCGTGCCCAGCATCTGCAGATAAGCGATCAGTGCGTCAGCCTCGGAGATCCCGGGCTGGCCGTCAAAGTTGCGGACCTGCGCACCCGGATACCGTTCCAGCAGCGCATCATAATCACTGTCCGGATCGGCCTGAGCGCGGAAATCCGCAGCGGCTGTGTCAATCATTTCCTGGGTATAAGGCACCCCGACAAACGCATGGGTCGCCAGCAGTTCGTCCACGTGTTCAGGCCGGATCAGCTTTTCTTCGAGGAAAGCGTATTTCGGCATGATCGATTCCGGTACCACCGATTGCGGATCGCGCAGGTGCACCAGGTGCCAGTCATCCGAATACCGACCGCCGACACGGGCCAGATCGGGGCCTGTGCGTTTAGAGCCCCACTGGAACGGATGGTCATACATCGATTCCGCCGCCAGAGAGTAATGCCCGTAGCGTTCCACCTCGTCGCGCATCGGCCGGATCATCTGGCTGTGACAGACATAGCAGCCCTCCCGGATGTAGATGTCGCGGCCGGTGAGCTCCAGCGGGGAGTAAGGGCGCATTCCCTCGACTTCCTCGATGGTGTTTTCGAGATAGAAGAGCGGCACAATCTGCACCAGCCCCCCGATCGTCACCACCAGAAAGCTGAGCACCAGCAGGAGGGTTGCGTTGGTTTCAATGAACTTATGTTTTGCAAGGATCGACATCTCTGCTCCCTCCTTATTCAGCGGGGACAGCTGTGGCGAGCGCGTCTTTGGCAGGCGCGGCCTTCACAGTCATCCACAGGTTATAGCACATGATCACAGCGCCGGAGAGGAACATGACCCCACCCAGACCGCGCACCACATACATCGGGAATTTGGCGCTGACGGTGTCGGCAAAGCTGTTCACGAGGAAACCGTTGGCATCCACTTCGCGCCACATCAGGCCTTCCATGATGCCTGTCACCCACATCGATGCCGCGTAGAGCACGATGCCGATCGTTGCGAGCCAGAAGTGCCAGCTGACCAGAGTGAACGAGTAGAGACGCTCACGTTTCCACAGCACCGGCACCAGATAGTACAGCGCGCCAAAGGTGATCAGCCCGTTCCAGCCGAGCGCACCGGAGTGCACGTGGCCGATCGTCCAGTCTGTGTAATGCGACAGCGAGTTCACCGAGCGGATCGACATCATCGGCCCCTCAAAGGTGGACATGCCATAGAACGCAAGGCTGGTGACCATCATCCGGATGACCGGATCGGTGCGCAGCTTGTCCCAGGCACCCTGCAGCGTCATCAGACCGTTGATCATTCCGCCCCAGCTTGGCATCCAGAGCACGATCGAGAAGACCATCCCCAGTGTCGCCGCCCAGTCGGGCAGAGCCGTGTAGTGCAGATGGTGCGGGCCGGCCCAGATATAGAGGAAGATCAGCGCCCAGAAGTGGATGATCGACAGTTTATAGCTGAAGACCGGGCGTTCGGCCTGTTTGGGAATAAAATAGTACATCATGCCCAGAAAGCCGGCGGTCAGGAAGAAACCAACGGCATTGTGGCCATACCACCACTGGACCATAGCGTCCTGAACGCCCGAGAAAACCTGCACGGATTTGCTGCCCCAGATGGAGACCGGCACCGACAGGTTATTGACCACGTGCAGCATTGCCACTGTGACTATGAACGCCAGATAGAACCAGTTGGCCACATAGATATGCGGCTCGCGGCGCCTGATGATCGTGCCCAGAAAACAGGCCAGATAGGCGAGCCAGACCACGGTCAGCCAGATGTCGACGTACCATTCGGGTTCTGCGTATTCCTTGGACTGTGTGCCGCCCAGAAGATAGCCGGTGGCCGCCAGAACGATAAAGAGCTGGTAGCCCCAGAAAACGAACCAGCCCAGATTGCCGCCCCAGAGACGGGCAGCCGAGGTGCGCTGAACCACAAAGAACGACGTGGCGATCAGGGCGTTGCCCCCGAAAGCAAAAATCACCGCCGAGGTGTGCAGCGGGCGCAGGCGGCCAAAGTTGGCGTACCCTTCTGCCCATTCGAAATTGAGTGACGGAAAGGCGAGCTGAAACGCGATCACCACGCCGACCAGAAACCCGACAACACCCCAGAAGGCGGTGGCTATGACCCCGGCGCGCACGACGCTGTCAAAATACTCGTTTTGCGGGGCTGCCGGGGCTGCCGGCTCATCTGTGGACCGCAGCGTGACAAGAAAGAGCCCTGCCGCCACGATCATAAAAATGATCATGTGAACCTGATAGGCCAGATCTCTTGCGTAACCGGCGGCAATCATCGCCACCAGCGTCACAAGCCCCAGCACCACCAGCTTCATATAGTTTCCTGTTCCGGTGTTCATTAATCCGGCTCCCTTTTATCCGGCGCGCCGGGCGCACCACTACTGGCAGGCCCGGCGTCTTGTTCCTTTGAACTGTTAATGCCCCGCAGCCTCAGGGCGGACCTTGATCTGCATCAACATTTTTCTGTTTTTTCCGTGATAGCAATCAAAGCCCGGCGCAGCCCGATCGCCTAATCCTGTGCCACAGACAATTCTGAAAGGAGCCAGACATGTCCTATAAGACGATTCTGACCGTACTCACATCTGCTGATACAAAAGCTTCGGCCCTCAGCGAAGCTGCTGCCCTCGCTACTGCGCAGGACGGCCATCTGGAGGTACTCTGTCTGGGCCTTGATCAGTCACATGGCTCTTATTACGAACTCGGCACCAACCCCGCAGTGATGCAGGCCGCGATCGAACATGCACAGAACCGCGCGCAGGAAGTCCGGGATGCTGCCGTGCCGGAGCTGAAGAAAACCGATGCGCGCTGGGACGCGCATACCGCTGTTGCCGCGGGGAATGATGCCGGTCACGCGGTCGTGGCACGCGGGCGGTTTGCAGATATCGCCGTGCTGCCGCTGCCTTACCGCGACGGCGCCGGGCCCGAAGAAAGCGCGGTTCTCGAAGGGTTGCTCATTCAGGCCGGGTGTCCGGTTCTGGTGGTGCCGCCAGGCGCTTCTGCCGATATGGCGCCGGAACGGGTTGTGATCGGGTGGAACGAAAGCCCCGAAGCACTGCGCGCTGTGCGCGCCGCGATGCCGGTTCTGAAACAGGCCAAAGAAGTGCATATCGCGATCATCGACCCGCCCGGCCATGCGCCCGACAGGTCAGACCCGGGTGGCAGCCTTGCAGTCTGGCTGAGCCGGCACGGGGTTAACTGTGACATTCAGGTTATGTCCGCCAGCGGCGAGCGGGTCAGTGCCAAAATGGCGCGCCATGTTACTGAAACCGGCTCAGAGCTTCTAGTGATGGGTGGCTACGGTCATTCGCGCTTCCGCGAGGCTCTGCTGGGTGGCGCAACCCGCGACACCCTCGCAGACAGCAGGGTTCCGGTGCTGATGATGCACTAAAAAGGGCCCGGCGGTGGTCTGCTCAGAAGAGCAGCCCGCCGTCGCTGTCATCACCTGCTTCTTCCATGAGCCGGCGCATATCCGGCACTGTGATATGCCGTTTGCCTTCCAGCACGATCACCCCGTCCTTTTTCAGCGCGGAGACCTGGCGGCTCACCGTCTCCAGTGTCAGGCCCAGATAATCCGCCATCGCTTCGCGGGTCAGCATCAGATCGAACGTGATGGACTGACCGGCCTTTTTATTGCTCAGATCCGCAATGCGGCGGCCGATGATAGACAACAGGCTCGCGATCTTTTCGCGCGCGGTCTTGCGACCGAGGACCAGCATCCATTCGCGCGCGGCGTCAAGCTCATCAAGTGTCATCTCAAGCAGGCGGTGCGCAATATGAGGCGTGTTGGCGATCATGTGCTCAAACGGTTTGCGGCGGAAACAGCACATCACCACGTCACTGGCCGCCGTCACGGTGTAAGTGGCGGTGTCGCGCTGGGGGCGGCCGACGAAATCCGACGGCAGCAGCAGGCCGACCATCTGGCGGCGCCCGTCTTCCATCGTCTGGGTCAGCGTGGCGACACCTGACACCACCGAGGCCACGAATTCCATTCTGTCCCCAGCCCACATGACTGTCTGTCCGGCGGAAAAGCTGCGGTAGTATTTGATATCTTCCAGCAGAGCGAGTTCATCGGTCTCGCACTTCGCACATACCGCTCTGTGGCGGATCGGACAGTCGCTGCAGTCTTTGATTTCTGGCGCAAGACTTTGCGTCATTCAGAACACTCCGGATTTGATCTGTGTCAAGGAAAGCTGACAGGTCTCTTCTTATTAAATCAGTATGCACATGACACCTGAATTAGCCAAGCTGGGTCTTTTTGACGCAAAAGTGCCCCGCTACACGAGCTACCCGACCGCCCCGCAGTTTACACCCGCTGTAGGTCCCGCGCAGATGCGGGACTGGATTGCAGGCATTGCGCCCGGTGCGCGGGTGTCGCTTTATCTGCATATCCCGTTCTGCCGGCGGCTGTGCTGGTTCTGTGCCTGCAGAACCCAGGGGACCAAGACCAACAGCCCTGTTGCCGCATATCTGAAAACCCTCTTTGAGGAACTGGAGATCCTGGGTGCGCATCTGCCGGAAGGTGTGCAGCTGAACCGAATGCACTGGGGCGGCGGCACACCCACCCTTCTGACGCCCAAGATGACCCGAAAGCTCGCCAGACGAATCCGGAAAGTGCTGCCACTGGCGCCCGGCGCCGAATTCTCCGTCGAGATTGACCCCAATGAGATCGATCAGCCACGGGTTGACGCCCTGGCAGAGGCCGGCATGAACCGCGCCTCGATCGGCGTACAGGATTTCGACGATGAGGTGCAGTCGACCATCGGGCGCATCCAGGGGTTTGAGACCACACGGAACGCTGCTGATATGTTGCGGGCCGCCGGGATCCGGTCGCTCAACGCCGATATCCTTTTCGGACTGCCCCACCAGGATCAGGCGCGGCTGTCGGCCACAGTGCAGAAACTTCTGACGCTGAGCCCGGACCGCGTGGCGCTTTACGGCTATGCGCATGTGCCGTGGATGGCCCGCCGCCAGGCGCTGATCCCGTCAGACGCCCTGCCCCAGCCCGAGGAACGCCTGGCCCTGTTCGAATCGGCACGACAGCTATTTGAATGGGACGGGTATAAACAGATTGGTATCGATCATTTTGCGCTGCCGGATGACACGCTGGCGGTTGCCGCCCGTACCGGCAGACTGCGCCGCAACTTTCAGGGCTATACCGACGAGCCCTGCGACGTGCTGATCGGTCTTGGCGCCTCTGCCATTTCGCGGTTTCCCGAAGGCTATGCGCAGAATGAGCCGGCAACCTCGAAATACACCGCCGCTGTGCGCGAGGGCCGTTTTGCGACTGTCCGCGGTCATGCCTTTACCCAGGAGGACCATCTGCGCGCCCGCCTGATCGAGGCTCTGATGTGTGATTTCAGGATTTCGACCGACGAGACTGAAACGCGTTTTCCCGGCACGCAGGCGCACGTGGCGAAGATGCTGCGCGATGTGGCGAAAAAATTCGGCGATACAGTGCAGCTGACCACCAGCGGGCTCGAGGTGCATCCCGACGCGCTGGCGCTGACGCGTATCATCGCGCGCGAGTTCGATGCCTACAGCATGTCGGAGAACGCCCACGCTTCAGCGATCTGACTTCAGGTCGCGGCCTGGAGCAACGTACGGGTGTATTCGTCGCGCGGCGCGTCAAAGATCTGCTCCACAGGGCCCTGTTCGATAACATCTCCGCGTTTCATGACCATCACGTGATGCGACATCGCACGCACGACTTTGAGATCGTGGCTGATGAAAATATAGGCCAGCCCGTATTTTTCCTGCAGCTTGCGTAACAGATCGACGATCTGAACCTGAACGGTCATGTCGAGCGCAGAGGTCGGCTCATCGAGCACCAGAAGGCGCGGCCGCAGAACCATTGCGCGCGCAATCGCGATCCGCTGTCGCTGACCGCCGGAAAATTCATGCGGGTAGCGGTCCATCGTTTCGGGGTCGAGCCCCACCTCGATCATCACGTCCCGCACCAGATCACGCGGGGCGCGGTCGGGGTCAACTCTGTGAATACCCAGTCCTTCAGAGATGATCTGGGCGCAGGTCATGCGCGGGCTGAGTGATCCGAACGGGTCCTGAAACACGATCTGCATGTCCTTGCGCAGGCTGCGCAGCTGCCGGGTGCTCCATTTGCGTACGTCATCGCCCATAAAGGTGATCTCACCCTCAGAGGAAATCAGGCGCATCAGGGCAAGGGCCAGCGTGGTTTTGCCCGAGCCGCTCTCCCCCACGATGCCGATGGTCTCTCCGGCGCGCACCGACAGACTCGCATCGTTAACCGCTTTGACGTACCCGACCGTGCGGCGCAGCAGACCTGCCTGGATCGGGAACCACACCTTGAGGTGCTCCGTGCGCGCCACGGGTTTTGCGTCCCCGGGCAGCGGCGCGGGCGCGCCAGAGGGCTCGGCACTCAGCAGTTTGATCGTATAGGGATGTTTCGGTGCGTCAAAGATTTCTGCTGTGGGTCCGGTCTCCACGATCTCGCCGTTCTGCATCACACAAACGCGGTCGGCAATGCGCCGCACCACGCCAAGATCGTGCGTGATGAACAACAGCCCCATGCCCATCCGGTCCTTGAGGTCTTTCAGCAGATCGAGGATCTGCGCCTGGATCGTGACATCCAGCGCCGTTGTCGGCTCGTCGGCGATCAGCACATCCGGCTCATTGGCAAGGGCCATGGCGATCATCACGCGCTGGCGCTGGCCGCCAGAGAGCTGGTGTGGGTAGCTGGTCACGCGGGTGGCCGCGTCCTGAATGCCGACCTGCTCCAGCAGTTCAATGATCCGCGCGCGTGCCGCATCGCCGGTCAGTCCCTGGTGAAGGGCGATGCTCTCACCCAGCTGCTTTTCGATGGTGTGCAGCGGATTAAGCGAGGTCATCGGCTCCTGAAAGATGAAGCTGATGTCATTGCCGCGCACCTTGCGCAACAGTTTCTCATCCGCCCCGATCATCTGCTGACCATCATAGGTAACGGAGCCGGAGACTTCCGCGCTGTCCCCGAGCAGGGAAACGGTGGAAAGGGCAGAAACAGATTTGCCCGAGCCGCTCTCACCCACGAGAGCGACGGTCTCACCACGTTCGACAGAAAAGCTGACGCCGCGCACGGCTTCTGTCAGCTTTCCGTCCTGGCGAAACCCAACGCGCAGATCCTTGACGTCAAGAAGGGCGCTCATGCAAAGGTCTTTCTGGGATCAAAGGCATCGCGGACACCTTCGAAGATGAACACCAGCAGCGACAGCATGATCGCAAAGGTGAAGAAGGCGGTGAAGGCGAGCCAGGGCGCCTGCAGGTTCTGTTTGGCCTGCAGGGTCAGTTCTCCCAATGAGGGGGCCGAGGACGGCAGACCAAAGCCCAGAAAATCGAGCCCAGCCAGTGTGCCGATGGTTGCGGTGACAAGAAACGGCAGCATCGTAAGCGTTGCCACCATCGCGTTGGGCAGCATGTGGCGAAACATGATGGTCAGGTTGCTGACCCCCAGCGCCCGGGCGGCGCGCACGTATTCAAGATTGCGTGCGCGCAGGAATTCGGCGCGCACCACGCCCACAAGAGACATCCAGCCAAAGAGCACCATGAGAAAAACGAGCAGCCAGAAACTTCGCCCGAGGATCGCGAAGAGGATAATGATCACATAAAGCTGCGGCGTCGAAGACCAGACCTCGATGATGCGCTGGAAAATCAGATCCACCCAGCCGCCGAAAAAGCCCTGCACAGCACCGGCGGCAATCCCGATGAGCGAGGCCGCCCCGGTGACGATCAAAGTGAAGAATATAGAGAGCCGGAAGCCGTGTACCACCCTGGCGAGCACATCGCGTTTGGTGCCGTCAGTGCCCAGCAGGTTCTGTGCGTTGGGCGGCAGCGGGGCCGCACCGGGGCGGTCCACGGCCGTGTCATAGGAATAGGGAATAAGCGGCCAGAGGGCCCAGCCTTTTTCAATCTCTTCGCCTTCGACAACGCCGTCTTTTGCGTCTTCGATATACGCTTCGGGATCATCGAAACACAGGTCCAGCCCGCCCGTGGCGATCAGGCACTTTACTTCCGGATCGCGATAAACGGCTTCTGTCTGAAAATCTCCGCCAAATGCGGTCTCGGGGTAGAAATTCCAGATCGGTGTGTAAATCTCGCCGCGATAGCTCACAAGGATCGGTTTGTCATAGGCGATGAATTCGGCGAAAAGCGACAGCCCGAAGAGGATCGAGAATATCCACAGCGACCAGTAGGCGCGGCGGTTACGGCGGAAATTGCGCCAGCGCCGCTGGTTCAGGGGCGACAGGGAGAAGCGCTTTGGCTTTTCTGGGACAGGCGGCGGTGCGTCCTGTCCGGGCAGGCGTGTGGGCAGCGGATCAGTCATCGCCATGCTCAGCCCTCCCGCCGTTCAAAGTCGATGCGCGGATCGACCAGCACATACATCAGATCCGACAGGATGCCGACCACCAGCCCCATCAGACCGAAGATGAAAAGCGTGCCGAAAACAATCGGATAATCGCGCGCCACCGCCGCCTCGAAACCCAGACGACCCAGCCCATCGAGGCTGAAGATCGTCTCGATGATCAGCGAGCCGCCGAAAAAGACGCCGATAAACACGGCCGGAAAACCTGCGATCACAATCAGCATCGCGTTGCGGAACACATGGCCGTAGAGAACACGGGCCTCCGACAGCCCCTTGGCGCGCGCAGTCATGACGTAGTGCTTTTTCACCTCGTCGAGGAAGCTGTTTTTGGTCAGCAGCGTCAGCGTGGCAAAGGCGGAGATGGTGGAGGCAAATACCGGCAGGGTAATGTGCCAGAAGTAATCGATCACCTTTCCCATCGGCGTAAGCTGGTCAAAATTGTCGCTGGTAAGGCCCCTGAGCGGGAAGATCTGGTAATAGGATCCGCCGGCAAAGAGCACCAGCAGCAGGATCGCAAAGAGAAAGCCGGGGATCGCATAGGCCGCGATGATCACGCCCGACGTCCATGTGTCAAACCGCGAGCCGTCGCGGACCGCCTTGCGGATGCCAAGCGGGATCGACACCAGATAGGCGATGACCGTGGACCAGAGCCCGAGCGTGATGGAAACGGGCAGTTTCTCCTTGATCAGTTCCAGCACGGAGATCGACCGGAAATAGCTCTCTCCGAAATCAAAGCGCATGTAGTTCCAGATCATATTCAGGAAGCGTTCGACAGGAGGTTTGTCAAAGCCGAATTCGGCTTCTAGCTCCGCGATGAACTCAGGCGGCAGGCCGCGCGCGCCGATGTATTCGCTCTCATTGCTGCCCAGATCAACAGAACCTGCGTCATTGTTGGTGCCGGCGAACCCTTCAAACACGTCGCCGCCACCCTGAATGCGGGCGATGGCCTGTTCGACGGGGCCACCCGGCACGAACTGCACCAGCGCAAAATTGATCAGCATGATCCCCAGAAGGGTCGGGATGATCAGCAACAGCCTTCGGATAATATAGGCGCCCATGGGCTTATCTCAGCGCTCCTGCCGCTCGCAGCGCATCCGCTTTGTCCTGATTGTACCACCAGAAATCCAGCTGCCCGAGGGCAAAGGGCGGGATCTCTTCGGGATGTTCGTACTGGTCGTAAAAGGCGACCCAGTGGCTGGGATTGTACCAGACCGGGATCATGATGAACTCGTAGCGCAGCGCGCGGTCGAGCGCCATAAGAGAGGCCTGTTCCTCTTCGCGGGTCTCGGCAACGAGCGAGCGTTCGATGATCGCATCCACAAGCGGGCTGGCAAGGCCCGCAGGATTGAAAAGACTGAATTCGGCAGCCTCAGATCCATAGCGTTGCATCAGACCGGTGCCAGTGCCGAGAAAGGCGCCATAGGCGTCGAACACCAGATCGTAATCGCGGTCACGTTCGCGCAGGGTGTATTGCGAGGCATCGACCTTTTCAAAGGTGATATCGACACCAAGGCCCTGCACGTTGGAAACGAAGTTTTCCATGACAGCACTCAGAGTGGGCGAGGTGGCACTGTTGAAGAGAAAGTTCAGCCTGAGCGTATCGCCTGCGTCATTGCGGCGGATGCCATCATCACCGACACCCCAGCCTGCCTCATCAAGCAGTTTCATCGCTGCACGGGCATTGCGCCGGTCGAGCAGACGCTCCGGCTTTGAGGTATGGGGCTCCAGCGCGGGCTCGCTGATCATTTCAGGCGGCACCAGATCACCGAGTTCCTGCAGAAAGGCAAGCTCGTCACCTTCCGGCAGGCCGGTGGCCATAAGCGGTGTATCCTGAGTAAAGGAGGCACGCTGCTTAAAAAGCCCGTACTGCAGACTCTCGTTCGTCCATTCGAAGTTAAAGGCAAGGGCGATGGCCTGCCGGACGCGGCGGTCTTTGAGCACGTCGCTGCCAAGGTTGAAAACGATGCCCGAGGGCGACGGCGGGGAGCCGTCCGGCAGGTCTTTGGTCACGACATGGCCCTGATCAACCTTCGGGAAGTCGTAGCCGGTGGCCCATTTGCGCGAGTCCCCTTCACTGCGGAAGGTATATTCGCCGGCTTTGAATGCCTCGAAGGCGGCGGTGTCGTCACCGAAGTATTCGATGCGGATGCTGTCGAAGTTGTTGCGCCCGACATTAAAGGCAAGGTCTTTGCCCCAGTACTCAGGGTTGCGCTTATACACGATGCGGCGGTTCACATCGACGCTCTCGATCATATAGGGGCCGGACCCGGGCGAAACCTCAAGCCGGCTTTCGTCGAGACCCGCGCCGGTTTCCTCATACCACTTTTTCGACCAGGCAGGCACGAACCCGACCTGATCAATGAGACTGCGCCGGGAGATGCCTTCGGTGAAGTAGAATTTGATGGTGTGGTCATCGATTACTTCGACTTCGGGGATGCGCTGGCGCACGGCATCGGCATAGGATTTCAGCCCCTCATCCAGCAGCAGGTTGTGGCTGAACGCGATGTCATGGGCGGTGACGGGCGAGCCGTCTGAAAACCGTGCCTCGGGACGCATGTAGAAGATTACCCAGTCCTTCGTCTCAGGGTATTCCACCCGCTCGCAGAGCAGGCAGAGATATTCGCCGTAAGCATCCGCAGGGGCGGCCGCGCCGCCGGTGCCCTCGCCCAGAAGGCTTTCATACATCACGGTCGACAGCGCCCCGGCCCGGCCTTTGCGGGTGTAAGGGTGCATGGAATCAAACGTGCCGACGACGCTGAGAGAAATTTCGCCGGCCTTGGGTGCGTCGGGGTTCACGTAGTCGAAATGCGAATAGTCTTCGGGGTATTTCAGATCGCCGTAAAAGGAATAGCCGTGGCTTACCACCATATTGTCCTGCGCCCGCAGCGTCGTCGTCCAGAACAGAGCAACCGCAGCGGTCAGTGCGCCCAGGGCTGCGAGGGTGCGGGCCCTGCGATAAGGTGCCGCGATGGTCCGGGTCCGGGGGGATGTCATCTGGAAATTCCTCCTGTGTGCCACCGTGTTCTTCCGGCGTCTTGCTCTGATGTAAGCTAACGGGACGCCGGGCCAAGATACAAGTTGCGAAAATGTGATTGCCCGGGTTCCGCACTATCCTGCACAGCAAAAAGGCCGCCTGCATCACAGCAAGCGGCCCTTATGGTTAATTCGGGGTAAATATCAGTCGTCGAGGCTGTCGAGATAGGCGATCACATCGGCCCGGTCCTGAACCTTGTTCAGACCTGCAAAGCCCATGGATGTTCCTTCTGCCCATGAAGAGGGTTTCTCAAGAAAGCCGCTGAGATTTTCAGGGGTCCAGTCGCCGTCCATGCCTGCCAGTGTTTCAGAATAGCTGAAGCCGTCTGCAGCACCGATACCGCGACCGACGACACCGTAAAGGTAAGGGCCAACGCCGTTCGCGCCCTGCTCCAGCTTGTGACACGCAGAGCACTTGCGGAACACCTTGGCGCCATCATCGACGCTGGCGGATGCCAGAACGGTTGCAAAATCAACGACTTCCTCGACCTCTGCGGTATCGGCATCGTCTTCAACCTCAATGACGTATGAGGCTTCGCCATGCGAATCCACATGATACAACTCTTCGGCAGCCCATTTGCCGAGAAGGAACACAAGCAGTGCGCCGCACACGCCGCCTGCCGCTTTGGTGAATGTCATTGTGTCAAACATTGAATCACGGTCCGTTGTTTTTGTTCCCGCGGTATCTATTGCTTCCCCTTCGCCGTGGCAAGGTGTAGTTACCGCGACCAAACGACCGGTTTCCAAAGAATTCAGCCAGGGATCCTCTCCGATGACTGCCGATACCCCCGCCCGCATCGCTTTTCAGGGAGAGCTCGGCGCCTACAGCCACGAAGCCTGTCACGCCGCACGCCCGGAAATGACACCTGTTCCCTGTCGGACCTTCGAGGATGCAATCGATGCAGTGCTCGAGGGCAGGGCAGAGCTTGCCATGCTGCCGGTGGAAAACTCAACCTACGGACGGGTTGCGGATATTCATTCGCTGCTGCCGCAGTCCGGCCTGCACATCATCGAAGAATCTTTCGTCCGGGTGCACATCAACCTGCTGGCGCTGCCGGGCACCGCCCTCAAAGACATCAAAAGCGCGATGAGCCACACGGTGCTGCTGGGTCAGTGCAAGAGCTTTCTGGCCAGACACGGCATCCGGCGTGTCACGGGCGCGGATACGGCCGGCTCAGCCAAGGATGTTGCTGCCGGCGGGGACCCCTCGATGGCAGCGCTTGCCAGTGAGCTTGCCGGCGACATCTACGGCCTGGACCTGCTGGCCCGGCACATCGAAGATCAGGGCAATAACACCACCCGCTTTCTGCTGATGTCGCCCCAGGCTGATCACAGCCGGCGGGGCGATCACGGCATGATCACAAGCTTCGTTTTTGAGGTGCGCAACATTCCTGCTGCGCTTTATAAGGCGATGGGCGGCTTTGCCACCAACGGGATCAACATGACCAAGCTGGAAAGCTATATGGTGGGCGGCTCTTTCACGGCGACACAGTTCTATGCGGACATTGAGGGCCATCCGGAGGACCCGGCTGTGCGGCGCGCGATGGAAGAGCTGGAGTACTTCACCAATATGATCGAGATCCTTGGCGTTTACCCCGCCAGCCCTGACCGCGACTGACAGCCCCGTCAGGTCCTGCGGTCATGCCTGTCGCTGAGCGTCTGAACGAAACCGGCGATGCGGTCCTCGTATTTGCGCAGAATGGCGCCTTTGCTCAGCTTCAGCGACTGCACCAGCAACCGCGCTGACAGGCTGTGCGGTTGCAGCTCCAGCCCGACCAGCAGGCGCGTGCGCGACGGCGAGAGCGCAATGAGCTCAAAGGCGATGCTTCCGGTCAGCCCGGATGAGGCCAGCGCAAGCGCGAGATGATCGGGCGGATCGCAGCGGGTGATCTCAAGCGTCACGTCCCGCATGCGCCCGCGCAGGAAAAACCGGGCTTCCCAGGACACTCCGACTGCCGGTGCCGTATGACCATCTGTCCGACGCACTTCGGCGCCGCGCCGCATTGCCGCGCGCTCAAAGGTTTCAAAATCGGTGAGCATTTCAAAGACATGGCCCACGGGTGCGTCGATGTCTTCCTGGGTCTCAAACTTCATTGCCGGGGCCTGCTGCGTCAGATGAACGCCACTGTCGTGTCAATCAAGTCTGTCCGCAAGCCAGTTTTCGATGAGAAAATGTGCAATCGCGCCCTTGCGCGCCGGCAGTATGGTGGGATGTTCCCCCGACATCGCCTGCATCATCTCCTCGCGGCTGACCCACATGGCCTGCTCGATTTCCACCGGATCGATGGTGATCTCCTCGCTGGTCGCCTCTCCGGCACAGCCCATCATCAGGGAGGCCGGAAAGGGCCAGGGCTGGCTGGAGAGATAGGTGACCTGTCCTACCCGCACCCCTGCTTCCTCAAACACCTCGCGGCGCACTGCAGCTTCAAGGGTCTCGCCCGGCTCAACAAAACCCGCCAGCAGTGAGAACATCCCATCAGGCCAGCCAGGCGAACGGCCCATCAGCACACTGTTGCCACGGGTGATCAGCATGATCACAACCGGGTCGGTACGCGGAAAGTGCGACCCCCCGCAGGCGATGCATTTACGCTGCCAGCCGGCCTGTTCGATCGCAGATTCCGCACCGCAGCGGGCACAGAACCGGTGCGTTTCGTGCCAGCCGAGAATGGCCTTACCGGTTGCTGCAAGCTCTGCATCGCGCGCGCTGAGCCATGTCATTACGCGGCGCAGCTCGGCAAAGACCTCAGTATCGCCAAGCGCCGGGTGCTGCTGTTCTGTCGGGTCCAGAAAGCCGCCGAGCAGGCCGGGGTCGAGATCGTCCGGCGACCAGGAGGAAATATCGAATGCAAAGCGCGCAGCACCGTCTTCGCGCCCCAGCAGAACAGGCGCTTCGGCGGCCGCCTCAAGCACCGGATGATCCATTGGGAGCCGCACCAGAGATGCCGGCTTTTCATTCGATATCAGTGGCTTACCCCGCCAGAACAGGATCGCCCGCGCAGCGCTGTCGGCCCGGGCGGTTGCCACAGCGGACGCATCCGCACGCACTTCTCCCGCACGATCAAGTCCGGAGCCGCCGAATGTCACCGCTTCTGCAATTTTCATCTGCGGATCTCCTCTGCGCGCGTCCTTTTGGTGCGAAACCCGTCGCATGGCGCACAAAGTGTTGCAAGATGAAAGCTGAACGGCGTCGCCACTGGACTTTCCAACCCCTGCGTGATCTTCTTTGACCAATCGCACGTAATGGTTGCTAATTTCAGCAACCCCGGGAGATCAAGACGATTAACGACCGCCACTCTTCGCAGGACCGCGAGACGACCGCCGGGGTGACCCTGCTCGCGACAAGCGATCTCCACATGCAGATCACATCTTATGACTATGTGCGGGACTGCGCCGGTGAGGGTCCGAGCCTGTCACGACTTGCCGCTCTGATTGCATCGGCGCGACATGAAGCTGCCGACACCGGACGTGAAAGCTTCCTGCTCGACAACGGTGATATCCTGCAGGGCACCCCGCTTGCGGCCTATCTCGCACACGCCGGACGCGGGACGCCGAACCCGGTGCCCGACTGTCTGCAGATGCTGGGATATGACGCGGTGGGTCTTGGCAATCACGATTTTGATCACGGGCTGGATTACCTGGATGCCACGCTGTCGCGATACAGGATGCCGGTGGTCTGCTCCAACCTCGGCGGTGCGGGCATTCCCTCTATCCGGTCGCGTGCTATCCTTGAGCGCGATGTGCTCTGTTCTGACGGCACCCGGCGCCGGTTACGGATTGGCGTGGTTTCCGTGCTGCCCCGTCAGACGATCAGCTGGAACCGGCACCAGCTGTCCGGACGCGCGTCTCTGTGTGATCCGGTGCAGGCGACTGCAGATGCCGCCGAAGCTGCGCGTGCAGAGGGCGCTGAGCTGATTGTTGTGCTGGCACATATGGGGATTGCACGGTTTGACGAAGGCCTGCAGCCACAAAACGAAATCGTCGAAATTGCACAGCTGAGCAGCGTGGATGCAGTGATCGGCGGTCATACACACCTGGTGTTTCCGGGGCCCGATCACGAAACCAACCGCAACACCGACAGCCGTCAGGGTAAGGTATACGGCAAACCCGTTGTACTGCCCGGCTTTGCCGGCTCACACCTCGGCATGATTGATCTCGACCTCGCCTGGCCGGCAGATGGCGGCAGCATCAAAATCACCCGATCAGAAAGCCGGCTGGTGCAGAGTGCGGCGGACACGCCCGAAGACCCGGACGTTGTTGCGCTGGCGTCAGATGCCCATCATGCAACGCGCGACCATCTCAATCACGAGGTGGGGCGGCTGGTACATCCGATGAACAGTTACTTCGCGCTCGCCCAGCCCGGCCCTGTCTCTGCCCTTATCGCAGAGACCAAACGTCATGTCATCCGGCAGGCGATGGCTGGCAGCGATCTGGAAGATCTGCCCTTGCTGGCCTCGGGCTCCACCGCCTCGACCGGTGGTTTTGACGGACCGGATAACTTCATCTCTTTGCCGGGTGGCACGGTAAAGCGGCGCCATATTGTGGGGCTTGACCCCTATTCAAATCAGGTCTGGGCCGTTCGGACGACAGGCGCGCGTCTGACAGACTGGCTGGAACGGTCGGTGGTGATTTTCAATACACTGCGCCGGGATGATCCTGATCAGCTTCTGCTGAACGAAAACATCCCCGGGTTCCGCTATGATGCGATCTACGGGCTGAACTATGTCATCGATCCGACGCAGCCACCGAAATACGACCCCGCCGGCCGGCCCGGCGGGCTGGGCGAGGGACGGATAAGCAACGTGACGTGGCAGGGCAGGCCACTCGAACCGGATCAGGAGTTTCTCGTTGCGACGTCGGACCACCGCACAGGTGGTGGCGGACAGTTACGCGCCTTCTCTGAGGATGAGATTGCTTTTCGCGGGCGGGCGCCGCTTGAGGACGGACTGGTGAGCTATCTGCAGGCGCCCGATTGCGCTGCGGTTCGCGGGGCCGCGCCCTGGCGTTTCCGCCCGGGTCTGAATGTGTCGGCCATCCTGCTGACCTCTCCCGACGCGGTAACGCATCTGTCTGAGATCGCGGGACTGCGCCCGGAGCCCTGTGGCACGTCGGAAAACGGTTTCGCCCGGATCCGGCTGCACCTGTGAGCCTGCGCTCTTGCACCTGAGACGCGCTTTGCCTATATGACCGGTCGAGAGGTTGGCGCGGGCGAGCGCCTCGCCAACCCGGTCAGGTCCGGAAGGAAGCAGCCGTAACGAGCCCCGCTTGGGTCGTTGTCCAGCCTCTCACCTTTTCCCTCACAGCTGTCGTGCGCTGAATGTGTCACATGAGGCCATCTGGCCGCTGTCAAATCCGCGCTCAAACCAGCGTGCGCGCTGCTCTGATGTGCCATGTGTAAAGGTGTGGGGCTGCGGCACCCGCCCGGCCTGGCGCTGCAGATGATCGTCGCCGATCTTGCGGGCTGCGTTCAGTGCCTCGGCCAGATCGCCACGTTCCATCAGGCCCTGCACAGACTGCGCCCAGACACCGGAGAGACAATCGGCCTGCAGCTCCAGCCGCACGGTCAGCGCATTGGCGTCGGCCTGCGACGACTGCCGGCGCATCTGATCGACCTTGCCGAGAATGCCGAGTTCGTTCTGGATGTGGTGCGCAACTTCATGCGCGATCACGTAGGCCGCAGCGAAATCACCGCCCGCGCCCAGTTGTTGCTCCATCTGCCGGAAAAACGTCGTGTCGAGATAAGCCATCTGATCGGCCGGACAGTAAAACGGCCCCGTTGCCCCGGATGCGCCGCCACACGCGCTTTGTGTCACGCCGGAAAAGACAACAAGCTGTGGCGGCTGGTAAGGTCGGCCCACCTGCTGCTCAAATTTGCGCGTCCAGACGTCCTCAGTGGTGGCAAGAACACGGGCAACAAACTGCACCATCTCATCATCCTCGACCGTCACCGTGCGGCTTTCCTGCGTGACCGGCGCACCGGTTCCGGTCAGCAGGGGCGACACGTCAATGCCGGTAAAATAGCCGATTGCAAGAACAGCCAGCACACCAACAAGACCCAGCCCGCCTGCGCGTCCACCGCGCCCGGAGCCCCTCCTGACACGCACATTTTTGCTGGATCTGATGCCTCTTAACCGCATTATCTTCGCTCCCTGTGGCTCTGACACCTTGCATCCTAACGCACGAGCCACACAATAGGTTCATGGCAAACAGCAATGAAATGGCCGAGGACAGGACCGACTGGGCGGAGGACAGAACAATCCTCGCGAATGAACGGACCTTTGCGGGGTGGATGCGGACCGGGATGGCCTGCGTGGCGCTGGCCATAGGTCTCAAGGCTGTCTTCGGGCCTTTTGAGCCCACGTGGGTACCGAAATCTGTCGCCAGTTTCTTTATCCTGATCGCGGTGTTCATCTTCTGGGCGGCACGGCGGCAGGCCTGCGCCACCCAGTCGCGGCTTAACCAGCACGAGGCTCAGGCCCAGACCCGAAGCTACTTCACGGCTCTGAGCATTTTTCTTAGCTGCGCCTCGCTGCTCACAGGCCTCATTTTGTGGTGGCTCTAGTTTACGTCCCGTCCCCGAGGACATACCCTGAATACAAGCGCGCGAATCTTGCCCGGGGCCTTCCATGACCGACAGCGAAAAAACTGAATACCAGGTTCTGGCGCGGAAATACCGCCCCGAAACTTTCGCCGATCTGGTCGGTCAGGACGCGATGGTGCGCACGCTGAAAAACGCTTTTGAGGCCGACAGGATCGCCCAGGCCTTTGTGATGACCGGTATTCGCGGAACCGGCAAAACCACGACGGCGCGGATCATTGCCAAGGGGATGAACTGCATCGGGCCGGACGGCGAAGGTGGCCCCACCACCGAGCCCTGCGGCACCTGTGAGCACTGCACCGCCATTATGGAAGGCCGGCATGTCGATGTGCTCGAGATGGACGCGGCCTCAAACACCGGTGTGGCCAATATCCGTGAAATCATCGATTCCGTGCATTACCGGGCGGCTTCGGCGCGCTACAAAGTGTACATTATCGACGAGGTGCACATGCTCTCGACCGGTGCTTTCAATGCGCTGCTCAAGACGCTGGAAGAGCCGCCCGCCCATGTGAAATTCATCTTTGCCACGACCGAAATCCGCAAAGTGCCGGTGACGGTGCTGTCGCGTTGTCAGCGCTTTGATCTGCGCCGGATTGAGCCGGAGGTGATGATCGCGCTGATGTCCCGGATCGCAAAAGCGGAAGGTGCGCAGATCACTGATGACGCTCTGGCGCTGATCACCCGCGCCGCAGAAGGTTCCGCGCGCGATGCGACCTCACTGCTGGATCAGGCGATCAGCCATGGCGCGGGTGAGACCACCGCCGATCAGGTGCGCGCAATGCTGGGACTGGCCGACCGGGGCCGGGTGCTTGATCTCTTTGACATGGTGCTCAGGGGGGATGCCGCCGCAGCACTCAGCGAGCTTTCGGGCCAGTATGCCGAAGGCGCGGACCCGATGGCGGTGCTGCGCGATCTGGCGGAAATCACGCACTGGGTCTCGGTGGTCAAGATCACGCCCGAGGCCGCCGAAGACCCGACAGTCTCTCCCGATGAGCGTGCGCGTGGCCTTGCTATGGCGGAAAAACTGCCGATGCGGGTGCTTACACGTCTGTGGCAGATGCTGCTCAAAGCGCTCGACGAAGTCGCAACAGCGCCGAATGCGATGATGGCCGCCGAGATGGCAGTTATCCGGCTGACCCATGTGGCGGATCTGCCCGCGCCTGAGGATCTGCTGCGCAGGCTCAGCGGCACGACCCCGCCGGCCCCCGGGCCCTCCGGTGCATCCGCTGGCACTGCGGCATCATCCGCGCCGGTGCGCGCAGATGCCCCGGCAGGTAGCTTCAGTACAGCACCGCGCGCGTCAGGCGGATCAGGAGCCGGCCCCGCAACAGCTCTGGCAGCAGACGCCGATGCAGCGCTCGCGCGGTTCCCGACATTTGAACATGTGGTCGAACTTATCCGTGCCAACAAAGACGGCAAACTTCTGGTGGATGTGGAAACCGACCTGCGCCTTGTCACCTACCAGCCCGGGCGCATCGAATTTCAGCCCACCGACCGCGCACCGCGCGATCTGGCGCAACGCCTCGGTCAGCGGCTGCAGAACTGGACCGGCAATCGCTGGGCGGTGACTGTTGTCAGCGAGGGCGGCGCGAAAACGATCGACGAGATCCGAAACGCCGCGCGCTATGCCATGGAAGAGCAGATCCGGCAGCATCCGCTCATGCAGGCGGTTCTGGCGCAGTTTCCTAAGGCCGAGATCGGCACCGTGCGCACGCCCGGGGACATTGCCGCCGCAGCCCGTCAGGAAGCGCTGCCTGAGGTCGAGGACGAATGGGACCCCTTTGAGGACAGCTGATCCTCTTGTTCCCGGCGCGCGCCTTCACATATAAAACGCAAACTGTCTCACAAAGGATGATCAGATGTTCAAAGGTTTAGGGGGTCTCGGCGATATGGCCGGGATGATGAAGAAAGCCCAGGAAATGCAGGGCAAAATGGCCGAGATGCAGGAAGATATGCAGAACATCACGGTCGAAGGCGAGTCCGGCGCCGGCCTCGTGAAAGCCACCTGCACGGCAAAAGGCGAGCTGAAAGGCCTCGACATCGACCCGTCGATCTTTAACAGCGACGACAAGGAAGTTGTGGAAGATCTCATCCTCGCCGCGATCAAAGACGCGCAGGGCAAAGCGTCCCAGCGCGCGCAGGAAGAGATGGCGAAACTGACCGAAGGCCTTGGCCTGCCGGCAGATATGAAGCTGCCCTTCTGAAACGGGTTCTGGCGCTTTTGGGGTCGCCCGCGGGTGGTCCCGGTTTCTTCCGGGCCAGCCCCTCTGAAAGGCGCAGGGTTTGAGCAGCACGCAAGACATCGATGCTCTCATTGAGCTGATGGCCAAGCTGCCTGGCCTCGGGCCGCGTTCGGCGCGGCGTGCGGTGCTGCACCTGATCCGTAAACGCAGCCTGTTACTTATGCCTCTGGCCGACACCCTTCGCACCGTCGCAGAAACGGCGCGCGAGTGTCTGAACTGCGGGAATGTCGGCACCACGGATATCTGCGACATCTGCACTTCGGAAAAGCGTGCCACCGGAGAGCTTTGCGTGGTCAGCGATGTGGCGGATCTCTGGGCGATGGAACGCTCGGGCGTCTTCAAAGGGCGGTATCATGTGCTGGGCGGCACACTTTCAGCACTTGATGCCATCGGGCCCGAAGAACTGCGCATCCCGCGACTGCTCGATCGCATTCCGTCAGAGAACATTACCGAGGTCATCCTCGCGCTCAGCGCCACAATCGACGGGCTGACCACCGCACATTACATTGCCGATCAGCTTGAGGGACAGGTGCGGCTGACGTCGCTGGCCCAGGGCGTACCGGTGGGAGGTGAACTAGATTACCTTGATGACGGCACCATCACCGCCGCGATGCGCGCAAGAACCACTCTGTGACCCTATGCTCCGGCCGCTGACGTCTCCGGTGCAGCCTCCCCGCGCAGCGGCAAGGGCTCCTTGAACGTCAGCGTCCTGTAAGGGAACGGGATTTCAATACCGGCATCGTCGAGAGCCCGTTTAACCGCAGACACAACTTCATCACGCGATCTGCGCACGTCAACGGGCGTGGATCCGGTCCACCAGGTAACCTCGAAATTGATCGACGACGACGCAAACTCCTGAGCGAAAATCTGAACAGGCCGGCCATCGCGCACAACTGTTTCACAGGTCTCAACAGCGCTTTCGATGACACTCCGCGCCTCGTCCACATCGACGTCATATGCGACGCCGCAGATCACGGTGACACGGCGGACATCCTGATCGGTACGGACGATCAGAGGATTTTTGAAAAGGATCGAGTTCGGCACGATGACCAGTTGTCCGTCGGTCTGCCGTATGTGGCTTTCACGGATGGCGATCTGGGCGACTTTGCCTTCAATGCCCTCACAGGCGATGTGATCCCCGATGCGCATCTCGCGCCGGAACAGAATGATTATCCCCGCAAGGAAATTCTCGAACACATCTTTGAAGGCAAAACCAATGGCGACAGAGCCGATGCCGAGACCCGCGAGAATGCTGCCCGGGGTCAGTCCGGGAAAGAGGATCACCGCGGCTATCATAATCCCCAGGGTCCAGATGGCGATAGACACGAGCAGGGAAAACAGGCTCTTGAGGCTTTCACGCAGGCGCGTGCGCGCCATCACCTTGCCGAGGACATAGCGTCCGAGACCGGCCAGACCCCAGGTCACCAGAATGACCAGAAGGGCGACGGCGATCTGCGGCAGAATTTCGATTGAGGATCTCGCGATGGATCGTAACTGATCCATCAGTATTTTAACCGGCTCCAAATTCATTCTCCATCGGTTGCACCGGGTTAACGACCAGACCGGCGGAAAAGTTCAGATGAGCACCGGAAAACCGAAAAGACACGGCACCATCCAAAGGAATTGTGATGAAAAGTGTCGCCCCTGCAGCACCTGATCCTACACAGTTGTATCGCGCTCTGTGACGCGACCTGGTATAAGCGCTGCGGCGGCACCGGACGACCGCCGCGCATCCGCAAAGAAAAGGAGACCCCTTGCAGCTCAACGCAGATTTCAACCGCCGGGCCGTTGTGCATGCGGCGGATCTGGACTGGACACCCTCACCTATGGCCGGGGTTGACCGGCGGATGCTTGACAGGATCGGGGATGAGGTCGCGCGG
Source organism: Roseobacter ponti (assembly GCF_012932215.1). Classification (GTDB taxonomy): domain Bacteria; phylum Pseudomonadota; class Alphaproteobacteria; order Rhodobacterales; family Rhodobacteraceae; genus Roseobacter; species Roseobacter ponti. Next base: position 3,525,710 of record NZ_CP048788.1, read on the forward strand.
GCGACCTCAATCGTGCGCTACGCACCCGACAGCCGATTTTCCGCCCACACTCATACGGGCGGCGAGGAATTTTTTGTGCTGGAGGGTGTGTTCCAGGATGAGCATGGCGATTATCCCGCCGGGACGTATGTGCGCAACCCGCCGACCACCAGCCATACGCCGGGATCTCAGGCCGGCTGCGTGATCTTTGTAAAGCTGTGGCAGTTTGACATGGCCGACCGCACACAGTTCAGCGTGGATACCCGCGCTGGTGACTATGCGCCGGTCGGAGACACGCCCGGTGTGACGCGGCTGGCGCTGCACAACGACAGCAATGAAAACGTCTGTGTCGAGCGATGGGCTGCGGGCACCACGCTGGCGCTGGAGGCACCGGACGGGCTGGAACTGCTGGTGCTCGAGGCCGGGTTCACCGCAGAGGGCGAGACATTTGGCGTGCAGTCATGGCTGCGCCTGCCGCGCGGTGCCCGGATGACAGTCGAAGCCGGGGAGACAGGCGCAAAGGTCTGGATCAAACGGGGACATCTGGCGCGCCCCCCGCAGGCGCCGGCGCGCCCCTGAAACAGCAAGCCGCCCACCCCTCCCAAGGTGGACGGCTCTTTTTTCCAGGGCGATGTGTTCGCTGCTACAGAACGATCACATCCAGCGGTGGAAATCCGTTGAACCCGACAGAGCTGTAGCTTGAGGTATAGGCACCACAGTTGCGGATCACGATCCGGTCGCCGTCGCGCAGCGACATGGGCAGCTGCACGGGGCGTTTTTCATAAAGGATATCCGCACTGTCACAGGACGGGCCGGCCAGAACGCAGGGGCCGGTCTCTGTGCCGTCGTGACGGGTCACAAACTGGTAGCGGATTGCTTCGCCTTCGGTCTCAGCAAGACCGGAGAAACGGCCAATGTCGAGATAAACCCAGCGGTGCAGGTCGTCTTCGGATTTTTTCGACACCAGCATCACTTCGGCCACGATGTGGCCGGCTTCTGCGACCATACCGCGTCCGGGCTCTGCCATAACTTCTGCGACGTCACCGAAACGCTCTTTGACCGACGCCATAACAGCCGCAGCATAGGCGCGGGGCGCCTGGACGGTCTGGCCGTAAAAAGCCGGGAAGCCGCCGCCGATGTTGAGAAGCTGCAGGTCGTGACCAGCGGCGCGTGCGGCGTGCCACAGCGGTGCAACCTGATCCAGAACCGGGTTCCAGTGCGCGGCTTCGCGGGTCTGCGATCCGACGTGGAAGGACAGACCGTAGGGCTGCAGGCCCACGGCGACCGCATGATCGAGAAGCGACGGCAGCATGGACGCGCCGCACCCGAATTTGCGGCTGAGCGGCCAGTCGGCCTGGCTGTTTTCGACGATCAGGCGGATATAAACGCGGGCGCCCGGTGCGTGGCGGGCGATTTTGTCGAGCTCAGCTTCGCTGTCTGCGGCGAAAAGGGTCACACCGGCGCTTGCCGCGAATGCGATATCGGAGGCGCGTTTGATGGTGTTGCCGAAAGAGATGTTCTCCGGGCGCGCGCCCTGGCTGAGGCAAAGCTCGATTTCCTGGCGGGAGGCAGCATCAAAGCCGGAGCCTTTTTTGACCAGCATGCGGATCAGTTCCGGCGCGGGGTTCGCTTTGACGGCATAATGGATGTGCGCGGCACCCAGACCGGCGTGCAGCGCGTCATACTGTGCGGAGACGCGATCGCGGGAGATCACCAGCGTCGGTTTGTCAAAGAAGTTCGCCGCGATGTAGGCCGCTGCCTGATCGACGAATACGGGGGATGCGGCGCGCAGGGCGCCGGGGACTGTAGCGTTCATGGTCATCTCCAAAGAGCAGGTGGGGGGGAGGTCCCCAAGAGTCGTTTCAAGAGACGTTACCGTCGCTACATAAACGCGGGTCAGTCAGGATCCCTTAACAGGGTGGCTGACCGGCCAGAGGCGCGTGCGTTGGCGTCTGTGTCCGTGCACTTACGCCTGTTTGAGATTCGTACAAGTCCCAATCTGCAGGCACAGTTAATTATTTCCACAGCGCGTCCGGGTGCGTTCAGAATGCAACACCCGGTCAGCCGTCTTCCCAGTCCTCGCCGATGGGCGAGCGTGGTTTTGCGCGTTCCTCGCGGATCATCCGGCGGGTCTCGCTTTCTTCGGCGGCATCAGACGGCTCAATCTGATCATCGCCGCGTCTGGTCTCGGTCAGCGCCAGTTCAAAGTACAAAGGGAAGTGGTCAGACCCGATGTGTTCGAGCCGCTCAAGCAACACAAGCCGGAACCGCGCGTCGTGAAACACATGATCCAGCGGCCAGCGCAGCAGGGGATAAAAAGCATGAAAAGTATTATAGAGCCCGCGCCCGACGCGCGGGTCCAGCAGGCCGGACAGGCGCTGAAACCGCCGGGTCGTCGTCGACCAGGCAACATCGTTGAGATCGCCCGCGATCACTGCCGGCAAGGCAGACTCCCGTGCCTGCATTCCGGCCAGAGCGATCTCGCTGTCGCGTCCCAGACTTGTATGACCGATTGCCGGCGGCTCGGGGTGCAACACGAAAAGCCGCAGTTCGTCTCCGCAGGGCAGCGTGACAGTGGTGCGCACCGACGGCACCGCCTGCACCACCAGAAAATCAACCGCTGTGTCACTCAGTGGCAGTTTTGACATAACGCACAGGCCGTATCCGTTATCCTGGGGCTGGCGGATAATCTCCGGATAATCCTCTTCAAGCGCATCACCCAGAGCGGCAATCCAGGGTTCGTCTGTCTCAAGGGCCAGCACGATATCGGGCCGGCGCGCGCGCACCAGGTTTACCAGCCGGTCATACTCCCGGTTGGACATTTTGACATTAGAGGACAGAACTGACAGCTGCCGTGAGAGGTCAGCTTTCAGCGATCCGGTCGCCGGGCGCGACTGCTGCGGCCAGAGCGGCGTGAATTTCACGATATAGCTTAAATGCGCAACCGCATTCAGCGCAAAGAGCACTGCGGCGATCTGAAGTGCAGCGCCGGGACCCGCAATAAGGGCTGCGACAACCCCGGCGAGAGACAATACAAAAAGCTGCAGGCGCGGGAATGCGAGGCCCCGGATGACCCCCAGCGGGATCCGGGTGAGTGGCAGCAGCGTTGCGAGCGTTATCGCAAAAGCCAGCGCCCAGATCATTCCCTGAATTACTGTCATACTCTTATCCGGATCTGCGGCGTCGGAAATGCTCCGTCGGCTCCGCCGGTTCTAGCGGGTAGCGGACATAAAAAAAACCCGGCGCGCAAAGGCACCGGGCATTTTTACGCTTGTCGAAGGCATCAGCCGGCGGATTTCCCGGCCTTTTCCTCGTCCTCGTCTTCGTCGTCGTCCCGCGTGCCTTCGGGAAGATTAAAGAAGCTTTCCGCATCCGAGAAATCGCCGGCACTGGCCTCTTCTTCTTCCTTGCTGTCTGCCTCGGTGTCACCCGAAAGGGTAAATGTCTCGAGGCCTTCGATGGCGGTGGGGATCTTCGGCTCGGCATCCATGCCAAGGCTCTGCTCGGTGCTGACCAGCTTGCGGCGCTCGTCATCGCTCATCACCGGCGCATCGGCGGCTTTCTTGGCGGCGGCTTTCTGAACAACCGCATCAAGCTCTGACTGCTTGCAAAGCCCCAGAGCAACCGGATCGATCGGCTGGATGTTTGAGATATTCCAGTGTGTGCGCTCGCGGATTGCCTGAATGGTGGGTTTGGTCGTGCCCACCAGTTTGCTGATCTGTGCGTCGCTCAGTTCGGGGTGGAATTTCACCAGCCACAGGATCGACGCCGGACGATCCTGACGCTTGCTGAGCGGTGTATAGCGCGGCCCGCGGCGTTTTTCCTCGCCCTGGGCTGCGGCGTTAAATTTCAGCTGCAGTTTGTGCGTCGGGCTTTCCTGTGCTGCATCAATCTCATCCTGCGTCAGCTGATTGTTGGCGATGGGATCAAAGCCTTTGACGCCCTGGGCCACGTCTCCGTCCGCAATACCCTGAACCTCCAGCTCGTGCATGCCGACAAAATCAGCGATCTGCTTGAAACTGATAGTGGTGTTATCGACCAGCCAGACGGCGGTGGCTTTTGCCATGATCGGTTGTGCCATTTTTCTTCTCCTGCGACATCTCTTTCGGCCCACATCTTCCCCGTCGCCTGGAAGGGCGGTCCCGGGTCCGGGACGGGTTTCCGTTGTGGGGGAACTCGGGCGCTGTATAGTCGCGAAAACGGGATAAGGAAAGACCCAATGCGCGCGCTTGTGATCTGGCTGCTGGCCGCCCTGCCCGTCATGGCAGAAGACGACCGCGCCGGTGCGTTCGACTATTATGTCCTGTCGCTGAGCTGGTCACCGAACTGGTGCCTGCGCGAAGGCGACGACCGGAATTCACCGCAGTGTGAGCGCGGCACGGGCCACGGCTGGATCATGCACGGGCTGTGGCCACAGTATGACCGCGGCTACCCTCAGTACTGCCGGACCCGCGAGCGTTCGCCTTCGCGCCGCATGACCGATGAGATGGCTGATGTTATGGGCACCCCGGGACTGGCCTGGCACCAGTGGAAAAAACACGGCGTCTGCTCCGGTCTGGATGCCACGGATTATTATGCGCTGTCACGCGAGGCCTACCGGCGGGTGGTGCGGCCTCAGATCTTCAGACAGCTGACGGATCCGGTGCGGTTGCCGGCCTCCGTCGTCGAGGAGGCCTTTCTGGAGGCGAACCCGCAACTGAGCCCCGACATGGTTACAATCACCTGCAAAGAGGGCCAGATCCAGGAGGCCCGCATCTGTCTGTCGCGCGATCTTGAGCCGCGCAAATGCGGGCCTGATGTATTACTTGACTGCCCGTCACCGAGTGCACTCTTTCAGCCGGTCCGGTGAGGTTGCCGCCGGTGCTTGCGGTGGCCCTGGTCAACATCGCCCTGCCCGCCGCACTGTCTGCAGGCCTTCGGCAGCTGACCGCGCCCCGATTGCAGCTCGTTGCATTCGCGATCTGTGTGATCCTGATCTTTTCGCTCAATCAGGTGTCCGGGCTGGCGCGGCGCTGGCTATGGCCGCTGCAGACGCTGAATATCGCGGCCGCACTCTTGTTGGGCAGCCTGACGGCATTTTCTGCCCTACCGGCACTCGGGCTGCTTTTGCGGACCATGACAGGTGCGTAAACCTGCGCTAACCGCCGACTTTCAGGACGATCTTGCCGATATGCCCTGAGCTTTCCATGCGGGTATGCGCATCCGCGGCGTTCTCCAGCGCGAATTCCTGATCCATAACCGGTGCGACACGACCCGCGCTGATCAGCGGCCAGACGGCCTCCCGCAGATCTTCGGCAATCCGGGCCTTGGCCAGATCGCTTTGCGGACGCAGGGTGCTGCCGGTCATCGTCAGCCGCTTTGTCATAAGCTGCACAAAATTCACTTCGACCTTCGGCCCGTCCAGAAAGGCGATCTGCACCAGCCGCCCGTCATTGGCGAGCGTTTTCAGGTTGCGCGGGATATAATCGCCGCCGACCATATCAAGTATCAGATCAGCGCCGCCCTCAGCCCTGATGCGCTCCACGAAATCCTCTTCGCGGTAATTGATCGCGATCTCGGCGCCAAGCCTCAGGCAGGCTTCGCACTTTTCGGCAGACCCGGCCGTCGTGAAGACCCGCGCGCCAAAGGCGCGGGCCAGCTGGATCGCCGTCGTTCCGATGCCGGACGAGCCCCCGTGTACAAGAAACTTTTCGCCTGCTTTCAAACCGCCCCTGCCAAATACATTTGACCAGACCGTAAAGAAGGTCTCAGGCAGACAGGCGGCCTCTTTGAGCGACAGCCTGTCCGGCACCGGCAGACAGTGCGCGGCAGGTGTTGCAACGTATTCGGCGTATCCTCCACCCGGCAAAAGAGCACAGACCATGTCTCCGGGTGCCACTTCTGATACTCCCGCGCCCACAGCCACAACCTCTCCCGAAGCTTCCAGACCGGGCAGGTCGCTGGCACCTGCGGGCGGGTCGTAAAGGCCCGCACGCTGCAGTGCGTCCGGGCGGTTCACGCCGGCGAAGGCAACTTTGATTACCACCTGACCATGTGCCGGCTGCGGCACCGGTCGTTCGGTGATCTGCAGCACATCCGGACCGCCTGCTCCGGTAATTTCAACGGCGCGCATCATCTCGGTCATCGGCAGCGTCCTTCGGTTCTGTTATCTGTCTCTAACAGGCCTGACGCCCGCAGAAAACCGGATGTGCCACGGCACCCGGATGGTCGCTGCTGCCTGTCATGACGTATCAGGGTCTGTCTGCCTCTCCGCGCGGGGCCGTCCAGCTGCCCGGCATTGTGTCGCGCTGTGCACGCGCCGGCGGTCTGATCCGACCCAGCACCCATTCCGGTCCGGCCATCAGGCGGCTCAGCGTCGGGCTTTTACGAACCTGCGATTTGAGCTTTTCGATCTGCATCACGTCCCCGATCCGGCGCTCAAGAAAGGCGCGCGTAGCCATCGCATCGGGGCTGTCATCCCCCAGCCAGTAAAGCACTGTGGACGAATAAACACCGCTGAGCGTCGCGCGCTTGGTGTACCAGTTATAATCCTCTGAAGTGTCGCCGAGGGCCGTCCAGATGTGATCTGCCGTGCCCCAGATCAGCCGCGCGCCGTCACCGGCATAGACCGGCAGCGCAAAGAGCGTGGTGCCCCGGCGCACAGCCTCTTTATTTTCACTGGCCCCGATGCGCATCCACACCGACTCAGTCACTTTCTCGCTGAACTTCAGGCCGGACATATCGATCGCGCCAAGCCTGTCGAGCATCACCTGATCACCGTTTTTGTGAAAGGCGATCGCGAGATCGACAGCGCCGCGCGGACAGACTGCCCGGGCCACGCCGGGGGCCATTTCCGCATCGCGTATTGCGGCCTGAAAAGTAGCCTCCGACCAGCCGTCAAAGGGTACGTGCAAAAGGGCTGCGTCCAGCAGCGCGGTTCTGGCCTCGTCATATGAAACGGTCATGGGTCTGCTCCCGGGTAAAATACGCGTTGTACTGGACAAGATAGTGCGTCCTTGCTATATGCCCACTTCCTGCAAATCCTTGCAACTCAACTTAGAAAGGTGGTGAAAACCACATGCAGGTTAGTGTTCGCGACAACAACGTCGATCAGGCGCTTCGTGCCCTGAAGAAAAAGCTGCAGCGTGAAGGTGTCTTCCGCGAGATGAAGCTCAAGCAACATTTCGAGAAGCCGTCCGAGAAAAAAGCGCGCGAGAAAGCTGAAGCGATCCGCCGTGCCCGTAAACTGGCACGCAAAAAAGCACAACGCGAAGGAATGCTCTGAGCATACCTCCGGATGTGACCGGACTTAAAAAAACCCCCGTATGGCCTGCGCCATGCGGGGGTTTCTTTTTTTGCGCGGGGGTCCGGGACAGGCCGGACCGTGCCGGTTCAGCTTTTGCGGCGACGGCGCAGCATCACGCCCGCCACGCCGAAGCCTGCAAGCATCAACGGCAGGGTGGCCGGCAGCGGAACGGCCTGAACCGCCCATGTGGCAGATACGGCGATATTGTCGCCCGCCTCGCTGAAATCAAAGATCAGCTCATTTTCCGACACGGTTACAGCCGGTTCACGGTCAAATCCGTTCTGAAAGATCGTCAGGCTGCCGAAAGCCGGCAATAGATCGTAGGTGTCCTGGATCACCAGACCGTTGCGGCCCCGGTTCTGCAGGAAGAACCTGTTTTCATCCAGTGTCAGCCGGACAAGATCGTGCAGCAGGTCGATCGTGTAGAACTCAAGGAAGATGCCTTCACCGGCAGCAACCTCGCGTTTTCCCCACTCGCGCTGATGCGGAAGGTTATCTTCGAAATACTGAAAAATGGTAACGGTCTCGCCGTTAAAGGTCGCAGCCTGCGAGGCGCCGGTCCAAAGGCCGGCCGCGGCGACGACAGAGAGTAGCCCTCTGAACATCGTAAACTCCGTAACTTGTTAAACATACTGTGTACTTACAGCGTTAAAGATGGACCGGAACGCAGTTGATTTCAATCGTTCCCGCCGATACCCGCCGGCCCGTATTTTCAGGTTTTCTCGGAAACGTGCTGTATTTGACTGAAATACAGGGAAAAAAATTCCGCCCGCCGCGAAAACGCCCGGCGGATGTTATTTCAGCCGGCGGTTTGCTGTTTCGCCGTGCGCGCCAGTGACGTTCAGCCTGCCCGATTGTGTCTCTTCGCGACGTTCTTTCGGACTCACGGGAATCGACGCCGGGGTTTTCAGGGCCCCGTCAGGCCGGATCAGACCGGAAGGGCGGTGGTTCGGAAAACCGTGCGTAAGGCAAAGCTCGACTGCATCTGTGCCACCCCTGGCAGACGCGCAAGATACTGTCGGTGGATCCGGGCAAAGTCTTCGGTATTTTCCGCAACCACTTTCAGCAGATAATCCGCACTGCCGGCCATCAGATGACATTCCAGCACATCCGGGATGCGCCGGACGCCCTTTTCAAAGGCATCAAGTACCTCATCTGCCTGTCCCTGCAGGGTAATTTCGACAAAGACCGTTGTCGGCACGCCCATTTTCCTTGCGTCCAGCAGGGCCACATACCCATGGATGTAACCTTCCTTTTCGAGCCGCTGAACCCGCCTGTGACAGGCCGAGGGCGAGAGGTTCACATCTTCGCTGAGATCTGAATTGGACAACCGCCCTTTCGTCTGCAGTGCGCCGAGGATTCGCCGGTCTGTTGGATCGAGAGCCATTTGTGCAAAATTCTTTCGCCTGCGTGTGGATTCTCAGAAGACTATTCGCAAAAGCACCCCCTTTACGAGGGATTTTTAATGCCCGATTGCACAGAGACGGGCGTATGCATCAGGAAATCAGGTCAGGGAGAAGACGGCGATGATTATCGGTTGCCCCAAAGAAATCAAACCACAGGAATTCCGTGTCGGCATGACGCCCAATGCCGCGGGCGAGGCCGTCGCACATGGCCACCGCGTGCTGATCGAAACCGGTGCCGGTAAAGGCGCAGGATTTGAAGACAGCGATTATACCGACGCCGGCGCAGAGATCGCCGCAACGGCAGCTGACGTATTCAGCACCGCCGATATGATCGTAAAGGTGAAAGAACCACAGGCCGGGGAGCGCCGAATGCTGCGTGAAGGTCAGGTGCTCTTTACCTATCTGCACCTGGCACCGGACCCTGAGCAAACCCGCGATCTGATCGCTTCGGGGGCAACATGTATCGCCTATGAAACTGTGACCGATGACCGCGGCGGCCTGCCTTTGCTGGCGCCGATGTCGGAAGTGGCAGGGCGTCTGGCCCCTCAGGTCGGGGCCTGGACCCTGCAGAAAGCCAACGGCGGGCGCGGTGTTCTGATGGGCGGTGTGCCCGGTGTCGGCCCGGCGCGTGTGCTGGTGATCGGCGGCGGTGTCGTCGGCACCCATGCGGCCCGGATCGCGGCCGGTATGGGCGCGGATGTAACCGTGCTCGACCGTTCGCTGGCGCGTCTGCGCTATCTCGATGATGTCTTCGGGCAGCAGTTCAAAACCAGCTATGCCTCCGCCGGCAACACCATCGAGCTTGCCCGTGCTGCGGATATGATTGTCGGCGCTGTCCTGATCCCCGGGGCCGCTGCCCCCAAGCTGATCAGCCGCGCGCAGCTTTCCGAACTGAAACCCGGCGCGGCCCTCGTCGATGTGGCCATTGATCAGGGTGGTTGTTTTGAAACCTCGCGTGCGACCACGCACCAGGATCCGGTCTATGATGTGGACGATATCATGCACTATTGCGTGGCGAATATGCCCGGTGCTGTGGCTCGCACCTCGACGATTGCACTGGGCAACGCGACGATGCCTTTCATGCTGGCGCTGGCGGATAAGGGCTGGAAACAGGCCTGTCTCGATGATCCGCACCTGCTGGACGGGCTTAATGTGCATGCCGGCCAGCTGACCTATTTCGCCGTCGGCAAGGCGCTGGGGATCGATGTGGTCTCGCCCTCCATAGTTGTAAAACAGTAACGATTGCGGGTCGTTAGCGGGCAAATGCCTGCTGCGTCCCGCCACGCCGGCTGAACTTCAGAAGCCCGGGGCACGGCGGATCTGCGCCGTGAAGCCCCCGCGACCCGGGCTCTTTTCTCAGAAAACCAGTGCTTTGATGGCTCGAATCGGGTTTAATCGGGTCAGAAAATTCATTTTTTGCGGGATATAACAATGAAACAGAGTAACCGGATTTCAATGAAACAGAGTAACCGGATTTCTGCAGCCCTTGCCGCTGCAATGATGCTGACGACCACGACCGCCATGGCCGATTCTAACCTCGGTGCCTTTGCTGTCGGGGCCGCTGTGGGCGCAATCGTGAACCAGCAGGTCAACAACAACAAAAAGAAGCGTACAACCACGACACAGCGCACCTATTCCAACAACAGTTACCAGCGTCAGCAGAACCGCGAGGTTCAGTCCGCGCTCAATGCTTTCGGATTCCCGGCGGGAACAGTGGACGGCTCTCTCGGCAGCCGGTCGCGTGGCGCGATTTCAACCTATCAGGCCTATATGGGCTATCCGGCGACCGGATATCTTGAGGAATACCAGCGTGTGAACCTTGTCTCCTCGCATCAGCGTATGCAGGCCGGCGGCGGGAATGCCTATCCGCAGGTTGTCGCAAGCGAAGGCACCCGCGGTCTGCTCAAGGCTTTCGCGGATCCGAACTATGCCAACAGATACGGCGGTGCTCAGACCGGCAACAGCGTCACGGCGTCCGGCCAGGTTCAGACCTTTAACCAGAACGAAACCTATGCTGCGGCGGCCCAGCCGGCCCCCCTCGCTCCGCTCAGCCTGAGCGGAGCGCAGTCCAGCGCATCAATGGTCAGCCACTGCAAGATCGTGAACAGCCAGACCCAGGCCAATGGCGTGATCCTTGCAAGCAACGTCACCAATCCGGACCAGGCTCTGGGTGAGCAGTTCTGCGAAGCGCGCGCCGATGCGATTCGTCAGAGTGACGCGCTGCGGGCCTCGGTCGATCAGTCGGATGCACAGCTGCGCGCCGGGTGTTCGCAGATCGCTGACGCCATGGCGCCGGCTATTGCCCAGATTTCCGGCGCGGGTGCCGCTTCGGTTGCTGTGACAGCCCAGCAGACCGCAAATACGCTCTTTAACGGTGATATGGCCACGGCGACAGGCTACGGCCAGATCTGCCTCGGGCTCGGCTACCGTGAAGACGACGCCAAAATGGCGCTGGGGGCTGCCACCGTGATGCTGGCTGCAGGCCGCGCGCCTTACTCCGAATTCGTCGGCCACCACGTGCGCTGGGGCTTTGGTACCGATGCGCCCCGAGGCGGATCGACCGGCTGGTATGAGACAGCGCTTACCGCGATGGAGAACGGCGCAGAACCGGCAGTCCTGCCCGGGCAGACAAAATCGCGCAATGCCATCATCCGCGCCTCGCTGATATCTTCGGGTGTTGCCGCACCGGTGAAAGCGTTCAGCGCATCCGGTGGTGGTCTGCCGACGCTGAACCTCGGCGACAACTGATCATATGACATAAAAAGGGGGCCCGCGGCATCTGCTGCGGGCCCTTTTTCGTGACTGCCTCTCAGGCGTCTTTTTTGAGCGCGTCGCGGATCTGCAGCAGCACTTCAAGCTCGGTCGGCCCGGTGGGCGCTTCATCGGCGTGTGTTTCAGGCCGTTCAGCAGCTTCCTTAATGCGGTTGACCATCTTCACCAGTAGAAACACCACGAAGGCAACGATCAGGAAGTTGATGATCGCCATGACGAACTTGCCAACGGCAAAGACCGGTACGCCGGCCTCGGTTGCCGCCTCAATGGAGGCAAAGGTCTGATCACCCATGACATAAAACCAGCCTGAAAAATCGATACCACCGGTAAACAGCGCGATGACGGGGTTGATCAGATCGCCGACCAGCGAGGTCACGATGGCCGTAAAAGCGGCGCCGATGATAATACCAACCGCCATGTCCATGACATTGCCCTTGGCGATAAAACTTTTGAATTCATTCAGCATTGATGTCCCTCACACTGTTGATCCGCGCGTCACTGCACGCTCTGTGCGCCTGTTAACATATCGCTGCGCGGACACGAGCCTGTTTTTACGGGGAAACGATCCTAGGTTTACCCCGTAACCACTCAACAGGAGATGCCATAATGGCCGACCTTTCCGCCTTTCCGATCAACGACAAGTGGCCCGCAAAAGACCCTTCAGTGCTGCAGCTTTACTCTTTTCCGACCCCGAACGGCGTGAAAGTCTCAATCGCTCTCGAAGAGATGGGCATCCCTTATGAGGCGCACACGGTGACGCTCTCGGACGCGGATGTGAAAAGCCCCGAGTTCCTGTCGCTGAACCCGAACAATAAGATCCCTGCGATCATTGACCCTGACGGGCCGGGCGGCACACCGTTGCAGCTTTTTGAAAGCGGCGCGATTCTGATTTACCTCGCGGAGAAATCCGGCAAGCTCATCGGCAACACGCCTGCCGAGAAAGCCCATATCATTCAGTGGCTTATGTTTCAGATGGGTGGCCTCGGTCCGATGCTGGGACAGCTTGGGTTCTTTTACAAATTCGCAGGCTCCGAGTATGAGGACAAACGCCCGCAGCAACGCTACATCGGTGAGGCGAAACGCCTGCTGGGCGTACTCGATGGTGTGCTGGAAGACAAAGAGTGGATCGCCGGTGACTTCTCTATTGCCGATATCGCGATAGCACCCTGGATCAACGCGCTGGATTTCTATGGCGCGAAAGAGGCCGTGGAGTACGAGAGCTTCAAAAACGTTGTAGCCTATCGCGACCGGTTCTATGCCCGTCCGACCGTGGAAAAAGCCAAGAACATCCCGCCCCGCACACCGGCGTAAATTCGCCGCTCCGGGCGCGCGCCTGAGGCGCACGACAAAATGATAAACCGGCGGGCCATGACAGCACGCCGGTTTTTTTCGTCCCATATCGACAGAGTTCAGCCGGGTAGCTTGCCGGTCAGCACGTAGCGCAGGATTTCGACCACCTGTGAGGGTTCTTCAGCCACAGCGAGGGCTGCGGCATCAACCTCTTTCAGCGGATGCGCGTGCTGCGGGCCGTGCAGGATAATGAGCGATTTGCCGAGCGCCGAGGCCATGCCCGCGTCAAAGGCCGCGTTCCACTGTTTGTACTGATCGCCGAACCGCACCACGACGATATCAGCGTCTTCTATTCCCTTGCGGGTGCGGATTGCGTTGACCATAGCACCTTTGTGGTCGTGCCAGTATTTGTTGTCCTCAGCCCCCAGAATGGCCACGCCGCAGTCGTCGCTTGCGTCGTGATCGGTCACCGGGCTGTCAAAGCTGACATCCAGATCGGCAGCACCGCTGGTGATCTGCTCGCGCCAGTCAGTGTGAATTTCTCCGGACAGATAAACTCTGAGCGTCATGGTATCGTCTCCTTCTGCTGCGCTGCGACGATTGCGTCAGCCGCGCAATGTGCCGCCCGTGGCTTTGGTCACTTTCTCGATGACCTTCGCACTGACGGCTTCGATGTCTTTTTCGGTCAGCGTCTGATCTTTCGGCTGCATCCGCACCGTGATCGCCAGGGATTTCCGGTTTTCGCCAAGGCTGCCTCCGACGAACTCGTCAAAGACCCGCACATCCTCAATCAGCGCTTTATCCGCCCCCATGGCGGCATTGATCAATGTAAGCGCCTCGGTCTGCGCTTCCACCACAAAGGCGAAATCGCGTTCGACAGCCTGCAGATCGCTGATGGCAAGCGCTGCGCGGGTGGCTCCTGCTTTGCGCGGCAGGGGGATCTCGGCAGGCCAGAGGGTGAAGGCCATCGCCGGGCCCTTTACTTCCATCGCCTCCAGCACGCGCGGGTGTACTTCACCGAAGACGCCCAGCACCTTTTTCGGGCCGAGGCAGATCACCCCGTGACGGCCCGGGTGCCACCAGTCGCGGCCTGTGCGCATGATCTGCACCTTCGCAGGTGCACCCATCGCGGCCAGAACAGCTTCGGCATCTGCCTTGACGTCGAAGACATCGACCGCGCGCGAGGCACCGTGCACGTCCTTTGGCCCTGTCCGGCCCACCAGCAGTGCGGAAACCAGCAGGTGCTGCTCTCCCGGCTCCCCGCCGTGAAAGCCCGGGCCCACCTCGAAAAGCGCCATATCGGCAAAGCCCCGCGCCTGATTGCGCGCCGCGGCCTGCAGCAGACCGGGCAGCAGGGCGGGCCTCATGTGGCTCAGATCACTGCTGATCGGGTTCTCAAGGCGGGTCGCATCATCGCCGCCGCCGAAGAGTGCCGCCGAGGCCTGATCTATGAAGCTGTAGCTGACACATTCGTTGTAGCCCAGTGCCGCGCAGGTCCGCCGGGCGATTGCCTCACGGCGCTGCATCGGTGAGAGGATCGGTTTCGGCACGCCTTCGGTGAGGCGCTTGAGCGGCTTGCCTTTGAGTTTGGTAAGAGATGCGATGCGCGCCACCTCTTCGACCAGATCGGCCTCGCCCTGCACATCCGGGCGCCAGCTCGGCACATGCGCCATGTTGCCCTCAAGGATGAAACCCAGAGAGGTCAGCGTCTGGCGCTGCTCGCTTTCGGGGATGTCCATGCCCACAAGCGAACGTACTCGCGCCGCGTCCAGCCGGTAGGCGCGGTCGGTGTCGGGGATTTTGCCCGCCACGATCACCTCAGACGCCTCACCGCCCGCGTGATCCAGGATCATACGCGTTGCGTGCTCAATCCCGTAGGGCGTCCATGCGGGATCGATGCCCCGCTCAAACCGATAACGTGCATCCGAGTTTATCTTCAGCGCGCGGCCCGTGTAGGCGGTGCGCACCGGATCGAAATAGGCGGCTTCGAGAAAGACATTCACCGTCTCTTCGGTGCAGCCCGACGCCATTCCGCCCATCACGCCGCCGATGCTTTCCACGCCATTCTCATCAGAGATCAGCGTCATGCCTTCCTCAAAGATGTATTCTTTTTCATCCAGCCCGGTGAGCGTCTCGCCCCCTTTCGCGCGATGCACGCGCAGGGCATTGCCGGCGATTTTGTCAGCATCGAACACGTGCAGCGGGCGGTTGCGGTCATAGGTGAAGAAATTCGTCACATCGACGAGAAAGCTGATCGGGCGCAGTCCGATGGCGCGCAGGCAATCCTGCAGCCACTGCGGGCTCGGCCCGTTTGTCACGCCTCTGATGACCCGCCCGAAGAAGACCGGGCACTGGTCCAGTGTATCTCCGTCGATGGTGACACTGACCGGGCAGGCAAAGGCACCGGGCACCGCATCAACGTCACGCTTTTTGAGCTTGCCCAGACCACGGGCCGCAAGGTCACGGGCAATGCCGCGCACACCCAGCGCATCGGGGCGGTTGGGCGTGATCGCAATCTCGATCACCGGGTCTACTTTGGCGGGGTCGTTTTCAGCAAGCCAGTCCACGAAAGATTGCCCCACTTCGCCCGAGGGCAGTTCAATGATCCCGTCATGCTCCTCGCTGAGCTCGAGCTCGCGCTCTGAGGCCATCATGCCAAAGCTCTCGATCCCACGGATTTTGCCGACGCCGATGGTCGTATCGATCCCTGGCACGTAAACGCCGGGTTTGGCGATTACGACGGTGATGCCCTCGCGCGCGTTGGGCGCGCCGCAGATGATCTGCTTCTGCCCCTCGTCCGTGTCCACCTGGCAGACCCGCAGCCGGTCGGCATCAGGGTGTTTTTCGGCCGAGGCCACATAGCCCAGCGTAAAGTCTTTCAGACGCGCGGCACGGTCCTCGACACCTTCGACCTCGAGGCCAAGGTCGGTCAGGGCATAGAGGATCTCATCGAGCGTGGCCTTTGTCTCGAGATGGTCTTTGAGCCAGGAAAGCGTGAATTTCATGAGGGGTCCGCCGGGTCTTTGAATGTGAGCGCCGTGATAGACCAAAGCGGGCCGGGGGAAAAGCCATTGCTGAGCATTGCGGCCGGGTCAGGGGTAGGACGGCGGCAGGCCCATCATCTCGTCAAGCTGCCGCGCGATCCAGCCGTGCGGGATGAAGTGCCCGCCGGGGTGTATATCGAGGCTTACCCGGCCGCTGTCACACGCCCAGGTCGTGCGTTGAAAGGTGAGAAAATCGCGTGCGTTCCAGGGCTCCTGCACCCTTCCCGCACCACATCCCATTTTCGCGCGCCAGAGTGCGACCGGGTATTCCGTATCGCCACCCGGACCGTAGGGGAAATCCAGCACTTCATCGTTGAGACCGTAAACCTGGCGCACCTCGCCTGGTGCTGTGGTGCAGTTCCCGCTCTGCGGCAGCGTGCCGGAAATCGCCAGCAGGGCCGCGATATCCTCCCCGTCCTCGCAGGCGAAGCGCCAGGCCATATTGCTGCCCCAGGAATAGCCCGAGACATAAATCTGACTGTCGATCACGGGCCAGGTCTCGCGCACCTCCTCCAGCACCGCGCGGGCAAAAGCGACATCCGGGGAACCCGCGCGCCGGAAATCCCAGCTGCGGTTCATCCCGTTGGGCGCCACGAGCAGCACGCCCCGCCGCCGGGTGGCGCTCGCGATCCGCTGGTGGCGTACGATGAGGGTGCCCTGCCGTTGCCAGCCATGAAAATGCAGCAGCACCGGCATGCGCGTCTCACCGTCCCAGCCGTCGGGGGGCAGCACGTGATAGCTGCGTGCGCCGATCTCACAGGGGGTCTGCCCGGTGCACGCGTCCTGCCAGGGACCCATGGCAAGGGCAGAGAACGGGGTCAGAAGGGTGGCGAGGATGAGGGGGAGAAAAATCTTCATGTCCCGCACCTTAGCGGTCAGCAAGGTGTTGTCACCTCACAAGATTATGAGAGTTCAGAGCTGCGCCATCCAGTTGCGTAATTCCGTTAGGCGCGCGGTATCCTGCATGTCTGAATACCGCACGCCAAGGCGTTGTGCGGCAGCCGGGTCTTCATGCGCGATCTGCAGGTCGGCGGCGGTCTCCACAGGCAGGCGTTCCCAGTCGAGCACCCGTTTTCCGATGAAGGGAAGGGTATATTCCGGATGATACTGAACACCCCAGAAACGGATACCGTCGCGTTCAAAAGCCATGGCCTGCACCGGCGAATGGCGGTTACCGGCAAGCAGAACGGCGCCGTCAGGCAGCAGGGCGACCTCGTCGCGGTGCACACAGGGCACGGCGAAACCGTCCTCGCGGCCCGCCATCATCGGGTGCCGTCGCCCGGCTTCGGTCAGACGGATATCCACCGCGAGCCCGTCCTCGCGCCCGTTGGGCGAGGCCTGCGATCTGCCGCCCAGTACCGAGGCTGCCAGCTGCATTCCGTTACACGACCCCAGCGCCGGCAACCCGGCGGCAAAGACCGCGCGCATGGCACCCGCCAGCGGTTCCGCGCGCGCATCGTCCGTGCTCCAGTCCACGGCAGAACCTGTGAAAACCGCGCCGTCAAAGACTGTGAGATCAGGCAGGTCTTCGCCGTCATAGGGCGCCGTGATGGCGATCGCACAGCCAGGGTCAATCCGGCGCAGCGCTGCGGCATATCCTTCACCCGTGCTCTCGCCGAAAAGCCGGCGTTTGCGGTCATTGATCACCGCAGGGTCGTTGTCGACGATCAGGATACGTTTTGTCATCTCAGGCACCCCGCTTAAAGATATAACATCAGCGTCGCGCACTCTGACCGCGCCTGCGGGTCAGAAACCGACAAAAGCCGCGCAAAGAGGGACAGTATCAGCGGTGAAGACCGCCGTGCAGCGTCGGCTGATCGAGGCTCGCAAATCCGTAATGCCGCAGCCAGCGCAGATCGGAATCGAAAAACGCGCGCAGATCGGGGATGCCGTATTTCAGCATCGCGATCCGGTCGATGCCCATGCCAAAGGCAAAGCCCTGCCAGACATCCGGATCGACACCGCCGGCTTTGAGCACATTGGGGTGCACCATGCCGGAACCCAGCACTTCAAGCCAGTCGTCGCCCTCACCGATGCGCAGCTGTCCGTCGATCCAGGAACACTGGATATCCACCTCTGCCGACGGCTCGGTGAACGGAAAATGCGAGGCGCGAAAGCGCGTCCTGATCCCTTCAATGCCGAAAAAGGCTGAGAAAAACTCTTCCAGCACCCATTTGAGATTGGCCATCGAGATGTCTTTGTCGATCGCGAGCCCCTCGATCTGGTGGAACATCGGGGTATGCGTCTGGTCGTAATCGGCGCGGTAAACGCCGCCCGGACAGATGATACGCAACGGCGCGCCCTGCGCCTCCATGGTGCGGATCTGCACCGGAGAAGTGTGGGTGCGCAGCACATGCGGCGGCCGTTCGTCGCCGTCCGCGCGGGCCATATAAAAGGTGTCCATCTCGGCACGCGCCGGGTGGTGTCCGGGAATGTTCAGCGCATCGAAGTTATACCAGTCGGTGTCGATACGCGGACCCTCGGCCACAGTAAACCCCATCTCACCAAAGATTGCGGTCACTTCTTCGGTGACCTGGCTCACCGGGTGGATCGTGCCCTGCCGGCCCGGGCGCGCAGGCAGGGTGACATCGAGCCACTCCGTGCGCAGGCGCTCATCAAGGGCAGCATCCGAAAGCGCGGCTTTGCGCGCGGCCAGCGCAGAGTTGATCTCGTTTTTCAGCGCATTAAGAGCGGGTCCTGCAACCTGGCGTTCTTCGGGTGTCATGCGCCCCAGTTCGCGCATTTTCAGAGATACCTCGCCCTTCTTGCCGACAGCGCCCAGACGGATCGCTTCCAGCGCGTTCTCATCAGCCGCATCCGCGATCTGACCCAGGTATTTCTGCTTGAGATCGTCCATCTCTGCCTCGCCCTTAAAACCTGCGCCGGTGTTCTCAGAAATGGCTGCTGATTGCAAGACTGCGGGACAGGTCCGTTGATTGACCTGAAACAAAGACGCGGTGCCGGCCGCCGGCTATTCTGGACGCAGACTTTCTGCCCTTTCACAGGCAGGGAGCAGCCACGATTTATCGTGAAAGGAGTGTGTCGTGAAAGTTCACTGTATCTATGCGACGGTCGAAGGGCAGACCGGAAAAATCGTCAACTTCATTGCGGACCGGGTACGGGCGCGCGGTGACGAAATCGCCCTTTTTGATGCGGATGAAGCCGATACCATTGCCTTTGACGGGGTGGATGCGGCGATCCTGGCGGCCAGCGTGCATCAAAGGCGGCACCCGCGCACGTTCGAGGCGTTTCTGAGTGCCGCCGGTAAGGAACTGGCCGGTCTCGATACGATGCTGATTTCCGTCAGCCTGAGTGCGGCATTTCCCGAAGGCCTCGAAGAGGCCGGCGAATATGTCACCGAAATGAAAATGCGCACCGGGTTTGAACCCGACCGGGAACTGCTCGTGCCGGGTGCCGTGCGCAACAATCATTACGACTATTTCGCAATGCAGGTGATCCGCCATGTGGTGCTGCGCGACCGGCCCTATGACGCGGGCGTCGCGGACTACGAATTCACCGACTGGGACGTGCTTGCCGCCGCCGTGGACAGCTTTCTGTCATAACAGCCGACGCGGAGCATCAGCTGTCGAGATAAAAGCGCAGCGTCGCCTCGACGCCATCGGCGTGCAGCGCCGTGAGCCAGCCTGAGAACTCTTTGGCAAAACCGGCGTTATCACCCAGGTCGCCGTAAAACTGGCGCATGCCGAGCCAGAGCGCCGGATTTTCCATCGCTTTGACTGCCGTGGGCTGCAGCAGTTCCCAGTTCGGATCGTTTGGTGCCACCAGGCTGCCGTCCTCGCGCACCCCGGTGCAGTAGCGCGCCCAGAGCGCCGACACCAGCGCCAGGCCGGGGACCGGTCTGCCCGACGCAAGCCCGTCGCGGATTGAGGGCATGATGAAGCCGGGATGCCGGCTCGAGCCGTCAAAGGCGACGCGGCGGGTGGTGTCCCGGATTTCAGGATTTGAAAACCTCCCGTCGATCAGATCGAGATAGGCCAGCGGGTCGATCCCGGGCACCGGTTTTACATGTGGTGCTATCTCATCGGTCACGACGCGTCGCAGAAAAGCACGGATGACCGGATGGGCCATGGCGCCTGCAATCGTCTCGACACCAATGATTTCGGCGGGATCCGCGATGACCTGATGGCCGCCGTTGAGGATCCGAATCTTCATCACCTCATAGTCGTGCACATTGCCGGAGATCGTTGCACCGGCGTTTTCCCAGGCCGGCCGCCCGGCGCAGAAAGCATCCTCAATCACCCACTGGCGGTAGTTTTCATGCGTTACCGGGGCCGCGTCATCGATGCCGAACTGATGAGCCAGCGCAATCTCGGACGGGCCGGTCGCAGGCACGATGCAGTCAACCATAGAGTTCGGGAAGGTACAGTTATCGTCAATCCAGACCGCCAGATCCGGGTCGGACATCCGCGCCAGTGATACCACCGTCTGGCGCAGGATCGCGCCGTTATTCTGCAGGTTGTCACAGCTCTGCCCGGTGAAGGGGCCGGTGCCGGCATCGCGCCGCGCCCGCAGGGCCGCGATCATCGCGCCAAAGGCGGTGCGCGGGGTGTCGGGGCTGGCCGCGTCGTGCAGGATATCGGGGTGAGCTGCATCAAAGCCGCCGGTGGCGGGATCCACATAGTACCCGCCCTCGGTCACGGTCAGTGACACGATCCGGATGGCCGGGTCACTCATCTGCGCGATCAGCGGGCCATTGCCCTCCCGGACCGGGACGAATCCGATCATTGAACCGGTGATTTCGGCAGATTTGCCTGTCGGGTCAAGCTCGATCAGCGTGCAGAGACAATCCTGCGCCAGCAGCCGGTCGCGCTGTGCGGCATCGGGGGCACGGACGCCCGCACCGATGATCGCCCAGTCATGAGCGTCGCCCTGCTGCATCAGCCGGTGCAGATACCATGCCTGATGCGCGCGGTGAAAATTGCCAAGCCCGATGTGCACAATACCAGGCGTCAGTGCGCTGCGGTCATAGGCCGGGCGGCCAACCGCTGCCGGCACCTCTGCGAGGCGCGCATTGCTGAGCTTTACGAGTTCGGTTTTGTTCATAGCATCTGCCATCAGCTCATCCACTGTCCGCCGTCCACATTGTAGCATTGCGCGACGATGTACTCCGCCTCGTCGCTTGCCAGAAAAACCGCCATTCCGGTCAGATCCTCCGCGCGGCCCATGCGTCCGTGCGGCACCGATGCGGCCACTTCTTTCTTCTTTTGCCCCGGCGCCTTGCCCTCGTGTTTCGCGAAGAAGGCATCCACACCGTCCCAGTGCTCGCCGTCCACCACGCCGGGCGAAATGGCATTCACATTGATCCCGTGTTCGATCAGATTAAGACCCGCCGACTGTGTCAGGCTGATGACCGCGGCTTTGGTGGCGCAATAGACTGCCACCAGCGGCTCGCCCCGGCGCCCGGCCTGGCTGGCCATGTTGATGATGCGGCCCTTAACGCCCGCATCAATCATGTGCCGTGCGACCGCCTGCATGGTAAAGAGCGTGCCCCCCACATTGATGTCGAACACCCGGGCATAGTCGGCCCGGTCGATCTCTGACAGCGGGGCTGCGGTGAAAAGGGCCGCGTTGTTGATCAGGATGTCGATCTGTCCGAAGGCTTCAACGGTTTCAGACACGGCCCGGTCGATACTGACCTGACTTGTCACATCCATCTCAACAGCGATCGCGGCCTCACCGGTCTCTGCTGCCGCCTCGCGCGCGCGGTCTATGTTGATGTCGGCAATGGCCACCCGGGCCCCTTCCGCGACATAGGATTTCGCAAAGGCGAGCCCGATGCCCCGGGCCGCCCCTGTGATCAGTGCCGATTTGCCGCTCAGCCGTTTCATGCGATCCGCAGACCCTGCGCATCAAAACGGTGGATAACATCCGCACGCGGCGTCAGCTGAATCTTGTCGCCGTGCCGGTAACTGACCTCTCCCGGTGCGCGCACCGTGATCGTCTCGCCAAGTCCCGTCTCATGGATATGGAAGAAAGTGTCAGAGCCCAGATGCTCGGCCACGCCAACGGTGCCTTCCCACATGCCGCCGGTGTCGGTGACATTGATGTGCTCGGGCCGCACGCCGATCATATGCGCGTCGTGTTTTCTGGCCTCTGCCCCTTCGATCAGGTTCATTTTCGGAGACCCGATGAAGCCGGCAACAAAGGCGTTGCGCGGGGTGTGATAGAGTTCCAGCGGGCTGCCTACCTGTTCGATATGGCCTGCGCGCAGCACCACGATCTTGTCGGCCATGGTCATGGCTTCGACCTGGTCGTGGGTCACATAGATCATCGTGGTCTCAAGCCGTTTGTGCAGCTCGGAGATTTCGAGGCGCATGCCGACCCGGAGGGCCGCGTCGAGGTTGGAGAGCGGCTCGTCAAAGAGGAAAGCCGAAGGCTCGCGTACAATGGCGCGGCCGATGGCAACCCGCTGACGCTGACCACCCGAGAGCTGGCCCGGACGCCGGTCGATATAGTCGGCAAGGTTCAGCACGCTGGCGGCCCCGTCAACGCGACGGTCGATCTCGGCCTGATCCATTTTGGCCATCCGCAGCGGGAAGGCGATGTTTTTGCGCACAGACATATGCGGATAAAGCGCATAGGACTGAAACACCATCGCAAGGCCGCGTTTGGCCGGTGGTACGTTGGTCGCGTCATTACCGTCGATGCTGATCTGACCGGAGGTGATGTCCTCAAGCCCTGCAATCAGACGCAGGAGAGTGGATTTACCGCAGCCCGAGGGGCCGACAAAGACGGTGAATTCGCCGTCATGGATTGTCAGATCGAGCGGTGGAATGACCTCTACGTCGCCGAAGCTCTTGGTCACTTTTTCGAGTTTAATGCTTCCCATGTTCCTGGTCCTTATTTCACCGCGCCGAACGTCAGGCCGCGGACAAGTTGTTTCTGGCTGAACCAGCCAAGGATGAGGATCGGCGCGATTGCCATCGTAGAGGCGGCCGACAGTTTGGCGTAGAACAGGCCTTCGGGGCTGGAGTAGCTGGCGATGAAGGCCGTGAGCGGGGCAGCTTTTGCCGCGGTCAGGTTCAGCGTCCAGAAGGCTTCGTTCCAGGCGAGGATGAAGTTAAGCAGCAGCGTCGAGGCAATGCCCGGAACCGCCATCGGTGTCAGCACATAGAGGATCTCCTCTTTGAGCGATGCACCGTCCATCCGTGCGGCTTCCAGGATCTCGCCGGGGATCTCTTTGAAGTAGGTGTAGAGCATCCAGACGATGATCGGCAGGTTGATGAGCATCAGGATGACCACCAGGGCAAGCCGCGAGTCGAGTACGCCGAGTTCAATACAGATCAGGTAGATCGGATAGAGCACCCCGACGGCCGGCAGCATTTTGGTCGAGAGCATCCAGAGCAGGATGTCTTTGGTCCGCTTGCTGGGCACAAAGGCCATCGACCAGGCCGCCGGCACCGCGATCAACACACCCAGCAGCGTGGAGCCGCCAGCGATTATGACCGAGTTCCACAGAAAGCGCATGTAGTTAGAGCGCTCCTGCACGACCGTGTAGTTTTCCAGCGTCCAGTCAAAGAACAGAAACACCGGCGGGTCGCTGATGGCCTGAGCTTCGGTCTTGAAGCTGGTCAGGATGGTCCAGAGGATCGGGAAAAAGATCAGCAGTCCGATCGTCCAGGCGATGGCGGTATTCAGCGCCTTGCGATTGTTTGTAACAGCACGTGCCATTTCCGCTCCTCCCTAGTTATCGAGGTTTTTGCCGACGATGCGCATCAGGAAGATGGCAACGATATTGGCAAGAATGATTGCATAGACACCGCCCGCGGAGCCAAGCCCGACGTTCTGGCTTTCCAGCACCCGCTGGAAGATCAGATAAGACAGTGTTCTGGTACCGAATGCGCCACCGGTGGTCACGAATATCTC
Source organism: Roseobacter ponti (assembly GCF_012932215.1). Taxonomy (GTDB): domain Bacteria; phylum Pseudomonadota; class Alphaproteobacteria; order Rhodobacterales; family Rhodobacteraceae; genus Roseobacter; species Roseobacter ponti. The sequence continues at coordinate 3,549,373 of NZ_CP048788.1, forward strand.
TGCAAAGATCGACAGCAGGAAGATCGTCTGGATGAGCACCACGATGGTAATTGCGCGTGCAAGATGCGGCAGGATGATAAACCAGAAACGTTTTAGAAACGGTGCGCCGTCCATCTCGGCCGCTTCAAGCTGCTCGCTGTCGAGCGACTGGACGGCGGTGAGCAGGATGAGCGTTGCAAAAGGCAGCCACTGCCAGCTCACGATCAGCACGATCGATTCCATCGAGGCCTGGCTGAGCCATTGCACGGGCTCTGCACCGAAAAACTTCCACAGATGCGCAAAGAGGCCGTTCACCGGGTCCATGAACATGTTTTTCCAGACCAGTGCCGAAACCGTCGGCATCACAAAGAAGGGCGCGATTACGAGGATCCGGACAACGCCCTGCCCCCACATCGGCTGGTCAAGAAGCAGTGCCAGAATGACACCGAAGAAAATTGTGATGATGAGAACACCGCCCACGATGACAAGCGTCGTGATGACGGAGGGCCAGAAAGCGCTGGAGCTCACGAACCGGACATAGTTATCGAAACCAACCCAGCCCAGGTCGCCGCCGCGCATCGGCAGGTACTTTTTAAACGAGAAGATCAGCGTCATGATCAGGGGCACCAGCATCCAGCCCAGAAGCAGGATCACTGCGGGGGCCATCATAAATCTGGCCGCTGATCGGGATTGCTGCGTGGCCATCGGATATACCTCTCCCGTTAACGGACAAGCCGTTTTGTTGCGGATGTATTGTGGAGATCAAAGTGTAGTGCGGGGGGCCGGGCTTTGACCAGCCCCCCGTCCGGGAGGTCCGCTTAGTAGCCTGCGGATTCCATCACGTCGGTGGCAATCGCCTGAGCTTTGGCGAGCGCTTCGTCAGCTGTCTGCTGACCGGCGAGAGCTGCAGAGAACTCCTGGCCGATTTCCGAACCCATGCCGGCCCACTCAGGGATGGCTGCGAACTGAACGCCGATGTAAGGCACCGGATCCACTGTCGGGTTGTTCGGATCAGCGGACAGGATGCTGTCGAGCGTCATCTGTGCGAAGGGAACCTCTTTGTAGTTGGGGTTCTCATAGAGAGACGTCCGTGCGCCGGGAGGTACGTTTGCCCAGCCTTCGTTCTCAGCAACCAGCTCGATGTAGCCGGTGCCTGTTGCCCATTCGATGAACTCTTTGGCAGCTGCCTCTTTCTGTGTGCCGGCAGGGATTGCCAGCGCCCAGGCCCAGAGCCAGTTTGCGCGTTTGCCCAGACCATTGTCAGGCGCCAGTGCAAAGCCGACCTTGTCAGCCACAGTAGAGTCGTTGGGGTTGGTCACGAAGGACGCCGCAACAGTCGCGTCGATCCACATGCCGCATTTACCCTGCTGGAACAGCGACAGGTTTTCGTTGAAACCGTTGGTCGATGCGCCCGGAGGGCCCGCGTCGTTCATCAGGTCGATGTAGAAGTTCAGCGTGTTCGACCATGCTTCACTGTCGTACTGGGGAACCCAGTTCTCGTCCACGATGCGCGCACCGAAGGAGTTGGACATCGCCGTCAGGAAGGCGGCGTTTTCACCCCAGCCGGCTTTGCCGCGCAGGCAGATACCGTAGATTTCGTTTTCTTTGTCGGTCATGGCACGTGCGGCCTCACCGATGAATTCCCATGTGGGGGCCTTGGGCATTTCCATGCCGGCGGCTTCCATCAGGTCGGTGCGGTACATCACCATGGAGCTTTCGCCATAGAACGGTGCCGCATAAAGCGTGCCGTCCAGCGACAGACCACCGCGCATGGCGGGCAGGATGTCGTCGGCGTTGTATTCGTCGGAGAGATCATCCAGCGAAATGAGCCAGTCGTTGGCTGCCCAGATCGGTGTCTCATACATGCCGATTGTCATGATGTCGAAGGCACCGCCATTGGTGGAGATGTCTGTTGTGACACGCTGGCGCAGGACGTTTTCCTCAAGTGTGACCCACTCAACGGTGTGGCCTGTCTTTTCGGTAAAATCGTCGGTCAGACCCTGCATGCGGATCATGTCGCCGTTGTTCACTGTTGCGATGGTGAGTGTTTCGGCAATCGCGCCGCCGGCAAAAAGCCCGAGCGCAGTAGCCGCACAAAGTGCGTTTCTCAAAGTCATCCTGGTCCTCCCTAAGTTGGATGCTGAGATCAGATTAGTGAAACTTTGTACGTTGCGTCAACATAAAATTTTACGCTCGTAAATTTTTGTCATGCACTCAGGCGGAGTCCCGCATCACCAGCCTGCCTTCGATAAAGCGCTTTTCATGTGGTATTTCAGCGCCTTCTATCACGGCCACCAGAAGCTCGCAGGCCTGTTGGGAGATTGTCTCAAAGTCCTGGGCAATCGTCGTCAGCGGCGGACAGGTAAAGCGCGAGAAGGGATGATCGTCCTGGCCTGCGATGCGAATCGCACAGTCATCGCCCCGTCCGACCCGCAGGCCCTTCTCATAGGCGGCCGTCAGCAGCCCGATGGCGAGCCTGTCATTGCTGCACAGAATTGTGTCGGAGGTGAAGGCGCCGGCCTCAAAGGCACGCAGCCCTTCGGTATAGCCGATCTCTTCAAATCCCCAGCCGGTGCCCGTCGCCTGAATGATCTCGGGCGTGTGGCCAAGCTTTTCCATCGTCTGCACATAGCTTTTGCTGCGCTTTCCAGCGTTAGGGTTTGCCGGCGTTTTCATCTCGAAAAAGCACGGCGGAGCCCCGGTGCGGCACAGATAATCAACCATCAGCCTTGTGAACTGCGGGTTATCCGCGCCGACAAAAGCCGCGCCCAGATCGCGCAGTTCGCTGTCAAAGAGCACGGTGGGCACGTCTGCACAGAATTTCTCGACCGCGCGGTGATCCGATCCGCGTCCCAGCGGCGCCATCAGCACGCCCGCCGGTTTCAGCGCGCGCAGCGATTCCAGCACTGCCACCTCGTGATCCGCATCGCCATGCGCGGAGAACACTGTGGGGCTGTAGCCCGCCGCCACGCAGCGCAGCTCAATCGTGCGGGCAAATTCGCCAAAGACCGGGTCCGCGAGGTAAGGCACCACAATGCCGACATTGCGTGTCAGCTTGCGGTTCTGGTTCATCGCAAAGACGTTCGGACGGTAATCGTATTTCGCCAGCGCTTCCTCAATCCGCTTGCGCGTTGTGGGGCGTACGCTTTCGGGATTGTGGAAATATTTGGAGACCGTCGGCCGCGACAGCCCGCTCATGGCGGCAAATTCCTCCATGTTGCGTACCCTGTGGTTCGACATGGCCGGGTCTGTCCTTCCTCGGAGCTCTGCGCGCATCACCACGAAGAGAATTTACAAAAGGGCGCTTAAAACTTGTCGCGCGTAAGATTAAACAATCCCGCCGAAAAGATTATATGTCAAGTATCGCGACGGTTTCGTCTTACTTCCGGCCCTTGGGGTGGCTGCGGTTGCTCTTTATTGCCGCAGAACCGAGGCAAGAAATGCCTGCGTCCGTGCCACCTGCGGGGCCGAGAAAATCTGCTCAGGCGGACCCTCTTCAACGATCACGCCGCCGTCCATGAAACACACCCGGTCGGCCAGATCGCGCGCAAAGCCCATCTCGTGGGTGGCCAGCAGCATGGTCATTCCCTCCTCGCGCAGCTGGCGCAGAACCGCCAGCACCTCGCCCACGAGTTCCGGATCAAGGGCGGCGGTGATCTCATCAAAAAGCATAATCTCCGGCCGCATGGCCAGCGCCCGGATCACCGCCACGCGCTGCTGTTGCCCGCCTGAGAGCTGATCAGGGTATTTGAGCATATGCTCCGCGAGGCCAAAGCGCGCGAACAGCGTCGCGGCGCGCGCCTGCAGGGCTGTGGCTTCTTCGTGTAACACCCGGCGCGGCGCCAGCGTCACGTTCTCCAGCGCCGACATATGCGGAAAGAGGTTATACGACTGAAAGACAATTCCGATCCGCCGCCGCACGGGCCCGAGATCAAGCCCCGGCTCAGAGATGTCCTGGCCGTCAAGCAGCACGCGGCCCTCGTCGATGGGTTCAAGCTGATTGATACAGCGCAGCAGCGTGGATTTGCCGGACCCCGAAGCGCCGATGAGGCAGATCATCTCACCCTCGGTCACCTCCATATCGATGCCGCGCAGCACCTGATTGGCTCCGAACGACTTTTCGACACCGCGCAGGGAGAGCTTAGCTTCTGGCATCGCGGTCCCGGTTCAGCAGATAATCGGCATAGCGCGTGGCAGGCACCGTCACGATAAGGAAAATCACCGCCGCTGCAACATAGGGCGTGAAATTGGCCAGCAAGCTCTTGTAGATCCCGGCCTGACGCAGGATCTCGACCGGCCCGATAAACGACAAAAGCGCCACGTCCTTCTGCAGGGCCACGAGCATGTTCATATTCGCCGGCACGACGCGCCGGATCGCCTGGGGCAGGATCACATAGCGCATGGTATCCCGCTCGCTCAGACCCAGACAGATGGCGGCATTGCGCTGGCTTGCATGCACGCTTTCGATGCCCGAGCGCAGCACCTCGGCCACATAGGCCGAGTAGGTCAGCACCAGCGCCACGGTGCCCCAGATGTAGGGTGAATTCCAGGGCCGCGGCAGGCCGAGCCCCGGCACACCGAAACCGATAAGATAGATGGTCAGAACCACCGGCACACCGCGAAAGACATCCACATAGACTGCGCCGAAAATCCGGAGCGGAAAGAATGCAGGACGACGCGCCCCGCGCGCCAGCGCAATCGCCAGCCCCAGCACAAGGATGAGCGGCACGGACCAGGCAAAGATCATCACATCGATGAGAAATGCCTGAAGCAGCGTGGGGAAGGTCTGTGCGAAAACCGCAGGGTCGAAAAAGCTCGCGCGCACTGCCGGCCAGCCGGGCGCGAGAGGCACCAGCAGCACAATGGCCGCGAGCACGGCAAGCGTGCTGACAGCCGCAATGCTCAGCGCGCGGCGGCGCTCCGCTGCTTCATATGCCTGCCTGCGGTTCAAGCCGGATCAGCGGATGAGCGGCACGCCCGTGGCTTCCTGCAGCCACTCGGCCTCGATCTGCGCCAGTGCACCGCTGGATTTCAGAGCGCCCAGGGCGGCATCGACGCATTCCTTCAGCGCGCTGCCCTCGACCATCAGAGCGCCGAAATGATCCGGGTCAGAGGTCGCATCGGGGGCAAACTGGCCCAGCACCTGGCCACCATCAAGCACCACAGCCGAGAGATAGAGCGCCGTGGGCAGATCAAAGAGGGCCGCATCGATCTGGTTGGCCTTCATCGCCTCGACCACATTAGCGTTGTCGTCATAGATCAGCGGGCTGCTGTCAGGTGCGATCGTTTCGGTCACGACCGGCAGGGCCGTGGTTGAGGCCACAACACCCCATTTGAGAGCCTTGAGCTGATCCAGTGCCGGCGACAGGTCGTCTCCGCCCCGCACCAGAACCGCCATGGGCGCTGTGTAATAGGGCTCGGAGAAATCAACGACCCTGTCGCGCGCTTCAGTGATCGAGAACTGCTGCATGTTGATGTCGAAATCCTTGTCACCGGGCTGGATCGCCTGATCAAATGACGTCCGCGTCCAGACGACATCCTCCGCGGCAAATCCCATCCCGCCCGCCAGCGCATAGGCAACGGCGGCCTCGAACCCTTTGCCGCTTTCCGGAGCGTCATCCATGACCCAGGGATAATAGGCCGGATTACCGGTGGCGATTGTGAGCTTTCCGTCAGTGATTGTTTTGCCGTCGCTGCAGGACTGCGCGAGCGCCCCGCCCGTCAACAGTGCCGTCATCACACCTGCGGTGCACATCAGTTTCCACATGTTATATCTCCCCGGTTTCCAGTTTTGCGCAGACTATCGCCCCGGCGCGGGCGGCGCGCAAGCCCCGGGCGCGGCCCGCGCCCGCCTGCCTGCCTGTGCACATATTATCTCAGCGGCGTGGTGCCGGTTTTTCGACCGGGCCGCCCTGTGCCTCCCAGGTGGAGAAACCTTCTTTCAGGTGTGACGCCTCAAAACCCATGTCCTGCAGCGTGGCCACTGTCAGCGCCGAGCGCCAGCCCGAGGCACAGTGAAAAACAAACTTCTTATCCTGCGCAAAGACATCCTTGAAATAAAGGCTGTCAGGATCGACCCAGAATTCGATCATGCCGCGCGGCGCATGAAAGCTGCCCGGGATAAAACCTGAGCGCTCGCGCTCACGCACATCGCGCAGATCGACGAACTGCACATCCTCGCGGCCCAGCATGTCGATGGCATCGGCAGTCTCCACCTCTTTGATGCGGGCACGGGCGTCCCTGACCATATCAGCAGATGATGTCTTCAGGCTCATGGGGCGTCTACCTCCTGTTCTTTCCAGCGGCGGTGCACCCAGAGCCACTGCTCCATATGCGCACGCACCTGTGCCTCAAGGCTGTCGTTCAGCGCCTGGGTCATTTCTTCGGGTGTGCCGTGCGGCACCGGCTCTTCGATAACCATCTCAAAGCTCATCCCGTCGGGCTGGCGGATACCATAGCAGGGCACGACCAGCGCGTCATAGCGCAGTGCCAGCTCTGCTGCCGACAGGGCGGTATATGCGGTGTGCCCGAAGAACTTCAGCGGTGCGCCCGCGCCCATGTGCTGGTCTATCAGCAGGGCAATCGCGTTGCCCTCTTTGAGGAATTTCACCATCTCGCCCATGCCCCGGCGCCCGCGCAGAAAGAGTGGCGTGCCCACCTGGCTGATGCGCGAGACGTAGAAATCGTTGAAGCCTTTGTAGTTCATGCTGCGATACAGCCCGCCGACCTTATGGCCACGCCGGATCAGGATCGAGCGGGCGATGTCGTAATTGCCGATGTGGCCCGAGACGATGATAACCGGGCGTCCGGCCTCGCGCGCGGCATCCAGCGCTGCGACACCCGCGCCGGTCACCGGTGTGGCTGCGGCGGTCGCCTTGAGATCTTCCGGGGAAAAGAGCTCCGCCAGCGTGCGCCCGATCTGGTCAGGCACTGCACGGGCCAGCCGGTTCTTTTCGGCCGCAGGCATCTCAGGAAATATCATCGTCAGATTTTCGCGCACGCGGCGGCGGTAGCCGATCACCGGACCCACGATATGAGAGACGATCCGGCCCATCATCGGCACACGAATCCGGTAGGGCAGCACGCCAAGTAGGCGGATCAGGCCGATCAGCAGCCCGCTGATCAACCGGTCGCGCAGCGACAGTGCCGCGGGCTCCTCCTGTTTTGCGGGTGATTTTCCGGGTGTGCTGGCCGCCATCGGGTGCTGTGATCCTCAGAGTTGCATCGGTTGTATCATCTGTGGAGGTGCGCTCAAGAGGCAGCACAGGGGTGCGCGGGCCTTGTGGGCTGTCTCGCATCAGACGCCGCGCGTACCCCGGTGAAACGGCAAAAGCCGCCCCGTCCGGAGCGGCTTTTACAGATTTCAGTGTGCGGGCTGCGATCAGGCGGCCAGAGCGTCCTGCGCCTGTTTTACGATCGCGCCGAAAGCATCTGGCTCGTGAACGGCCAGATCGGCCAGCACTTTGCGGTCCACCTCAATACCAGCCAGCGACAGACCATTGATGAAACGGCTGTATGTCAGCGCCTCGTCATGGCTGCGCACAGCGGCGTTGATCCGCTGGATCCACAGAGCGCGGAAATTGCGCTTGCGGTTCTTGCGGTCGCGGGTCGCGTACTGGTTGGCTTTATCGACCGCCTGGCGGGCGACTTTGAAGGTGCTCTTGCGGCGGCCATAGTATCCTTTGGCGGCCTTGATGACCTTCTTGTGACGTGCGTGGGTGACTGTTCCGCCTTTAACTCGGGACATATGTGATCTCCTTCAGGCTCAGCGGTCGTAGGGCATAAAGCCCTTGACGATTTTGGCGTCCGGTGCGGACAGAGTTGTGGTTCCGCGTGCGTCACGGATGAACTTGCGCGTACGCTTGATCATGCCGTGGCGTTTGCCTGCCTGGCCCGCCAGCACTTTGCCGGTGGCTGTCACCTTGAAGCGCTTTTTGGCGCTCGATTTGGTCTTCATCTTGGGCATTTCCGTCTCCTCATAGTTCAGATCGGTCTGCGCGCGACTCGGCATGCCACATAAGCCGGTCCCGCGATGGAAGGCTGCTCTATAGGGGGGACACGACCGCATGGCAAGGCCCGATTGCCCGGACCCTGTGTGCATTTCCGCGACGACTGCTGTGCTACATCAGATAGCGGCTGACAACCGACATCAGGATCTGCGGAATCTCCGCAATTGTGTAACTGCCGTGAACGTTCACGAAGGCAAAACCAACCAGCAACGTGCCGGTGATGAATGCGAAAATACCCGCACCTGCGGAACGACCGGCCGTCATCGCCGAAATGGTCAGCAAAATTGACAGGCCGACAAAGAAAAGTCCAAGTACCAATGCCAGATCAGGTTCCATACCCACTGACTCCCTGTTTACAAAAAAACCACGTTTCCTTAACGCAGCGTTAACTTATACTATTCGGGGGTCCGGGAACATCTTTTCCGTGCAAATGGCGATAAAACACCCGCAAAGCGCCGCAGCGCAGAAACAGTTGAGCCGCAAGGCGCCGGACTGTTGCCTGCGCACAATATTCCGTCAGCGTTACTCAGGGTCCGTGCTGTAGATAAGGCGCTCGTCGCAGGGCGCGACACGCAGAATATTCGTGCTGCCCGGTACGTTGAACGGCACACCCGCGGTAACAACGATCTGATCCGTCGGGCCCGCATATTCCTGCGCTCGCGCGGCGCGCGCAGAAGCCACAACCGCCGATTTAAAGCGGTCCATCATCTCGGTGATGACGCAGTTGGTGCCCCATGTCAGGGTCAGCCGGCGTGCGGTGGACTTCAGCGGTGTCATCGCGAGGATCGGCACCATGGGACGTTCGCGCGCAACCAGCAGAGCGGTGGTGCCACTCTGGCTGAAACAGCAGATTGCCTTGATGTCGGTCTTCTCCGCGATCTCCCGGGCCGCCGAGACAATGGCGTCCGCGATCGTTGTTCCCGGCGCGTCGCGTGAGGCCGTCATGATCTGCGCATAGGTCGGGTCCTGCTCAACCTCGGTGGCGACGTTGTCCATCGTGGTGACAGCCTCGATCGGATAGTCACCTGCGGCGGATTCAGCCGAAAGCATCACCGCATCCGCCCCTTCATAGATGGCTGTGGCCACGTCAGACACCTCAGCCCGGGTGGGCATCGGGCTTTCGATCATGCTTTCGAGCATCTGTGTTGCAACAATTACCGGTTTGGCCGCCGAGCGGCATTTGCGCACAAGGCGTTTCTGAATGGGCGGCACATTCTGGACGGGCAGTTCCACGCCCAGATCGCCGCGCGCCACCATAATGCCGTCACTGACCGCGAGGATCTCGTCGAAGTTTTTCACCGCTGCGGGTTTCTCGATCTTGCTGAGGATCGCGGCACGGCCGTTCGCCAGATCCGCGGCTTCCAGCACGTCATCGGCCCGCTGCACAAAGCTCAGCGCCAGCCAGTCCACGCCAAGCTCGCAGACAAACTCCAGGTCTTTGCGGTCTTTATCCGACAGCGCGGCAAGGGGCAGCACCACATCCGGCACGTTCACGCCCTTTCGGTTCGATATCTGGCCGCCCGCCGTCACCGTGCAGTCCGCAAAATCAGGGCCGCAGTCATCCACGGTCATCCGGATCTTGCCGTCGTTCACCAAGAGCGTCGATCCGGGCTCGAGGGCTGCGAAAATCTCGGGGTGGGGCAGGTTCACACGGCTGCTGTCACCTGGTGCTTTATCAAGATCCATCCGGAATTTCGCGCCGTCTTCCAGCATTTCGCTGTCACCGGCAAAGACGCCCACGCGCAGCTTCGGCCCCTGCAGGTCAGCAAGAATACAGATGCTGCCGCCGGTGTCTTCTTCGATCTGCCGGATAATCGCGTGGCGCTCGCGGATTTCGTCGTGGCTGCCGTGACTCATATTAAGGCGAAAGACGTCTGCCCCGGCTTCGTGCAGATTACGGATCATTTCATAGCTGCTGGAGGCAGGGCCAAGAGTGGCCACAATCTTGACGTTGCGGGTGCGTTTCATCTGCTCAGTTCCTCTCTGTCGCCGGCGGGCGTCTGTCGTGCTCAGCGTCTGCCTCTGCGGGCGGACAGCGTCGGCTGTTATCGCTAACGGCCCGCCTGTCTTATGCCGCATCGCGGCACAGGGCGCAACCTCGTCAGACCAGTGCCCGGGATCAATGACGATGTGATGACATATGACCCGGGCGATGTCCAACCTGCAGATGTTGACATTGACCGGGCCGTCCCCACGTTGGATTTACAAATAATAAGGAGCCCGCACCATGCCGACACAGACAGAGACCGAACTTCAGGCAGCGGCCTTTCGCCGCCTGCAAAAGCACCTGATGGAAGACCGCACCGACGTGCAGAACATCGACCTGATGAACCTTGCCGGGTTCTGCCGGAACTGCCTGTCACGCTGGTATCAGGAAGCTGCCGCGGAAAAGGGCATTGAGATGGATAAAACAGAAGCGCGCGAGCTCTTTTACGGGATGACCATGGAGGAATGGAAAGAAAAATATCAGACCGGCGCCACGCCCGGGCAACAGGAAAACTTCACGAAATCTTTCGCCGAAAACGTCGGTAAAGAATGAGCTCATTTACGGGACTTTAAGCCGGATATGTTGACCTGATACGATCCTGTTTGCGGGAGCGTGTCAGATGCGGCTTTTCATACTCATTCTATGCATATGTCTGCCCGGATGGGCGGCTTCGGAAGAGCACTGGGTCTTCGGCGACTGGAGGGTGCATGTGCGTGACGCATCCGGCGACCACATCTGCACTGCCTCGACAGGCGGCGGCGGTGCCTCCTGGATGTTTCTGCGCACCCGCTCCGGTGATACCGGTCCGCCCTGGCGGTATCCTGTGCCGGTCTTCGGTGAATACGCAGGCTCGGGCGGGGCGTTGCGGATCCGCGCCGGTGACCGCGTGGTTTTCGACTTCGGTCGCGACGGCGAGGCCCGGGTCCGGCTGAAAACCGGAGAGCAGCGCGGAGCGGGACCCTTTGCCGAAGCGAGGCCCGAGGCATTCGATGTCCCCTGGATGCTCGGTTCCATGCGCGCGGGGGACACACTTCGGGTCTACCGGTCCGCAGGCGGTGCAGTGCGGCGGGAACACCTCTTTACCGCGTCTCTGAACGGTTTTACGGCCGCCTATGAGAAAATGCTGGAGGCCTGCGGATACCGCCCGGCTCCCGGTGTTCCAGGCGTCACCAGGGAACAGGCCCGTTTTTCCAGCACGCAAAAACCGGCCGGTCGAGCCCCTGTCTGATGTCAGGCACATTGCCCGGTAACGGGCCCTCGTCGCGCAGCAGTTCCTTTGCCTGTTTAAAATTGCGCCACTGAAGGCACTGATCACTGTTTTGAACGGGCACCCCGGCGCCCGCCGGAGCCCCCGCGCACTCAGCGGGTGGCACTTCGTCTCATAAGGGCGCGGGCACCAATCCGGGTCCGGATATGCCGCAAAACACTGCCGGATCGTCCTGCGCCGCTGCAAAAAGCAGCAGTTCGCCACCGGTTGGCGCGGTTACGGCGTGATATCGCCTGGAGTGCCGCGAGGGTCATTGTAGGTTCTCAGGTGCTTGTTAACCTGCAGAAGTGATTAACGAATCAATCTGTAGGTGAGGAGTACAACCTTTGTTATTACCGTCCGTTCTTTCCCCCAAATTAAGTGTTGCCGCCGTGCTGGCCGCAGGCTTTGTCGCAAGCGCCATGCCAGCGACCGCCACGACAATAACTTTTGACGAGGCAGGTGCCGCACCGTCTCTTTTCGGCAATGCCGAGCCCCTGACAGATGCCTATGCATCCGAGGGCATCACCTTTTCAGGCGGCTGGGAGATACTCGACCAGGACGGCAATTTCGGCCTCGATGCGCTGAGCGGTCGGAACTTTCTGGCCTTCAACACGCTTGTTGCGGGCGTCACGAACGAGCTGACCGTGATGTTCGACGCGCCGGTCTCATCCGTCGGCGGACAACTCGGGTCGCGCGATGTCATCAGCTGGACGATCGAAGCTTTCCTCGGAGACGTCGCGGCCGGCAGCACCGGCGTCACCAATGCATCGAATGAGTACACTCCGTTCAGCCTCACCGGCTCTTTTGACAGGGTGACGATCCTGGCTGACCGGCCCAACGGCGTTCTGGACGACCTGACGTTCGGCGATCCCGACGTCGGCCCTGACCCGGACGTTGTCCCGCTGCCTGCCACGCTACCGCTTCTGCTGGTGGCACTGGGTGGTGCGGGACTGCTGTCGCGCCGGCGTAAACGGCACTGACGACGCGTCGGAAATACCGGCAGACACTAATTAGGACACAAAGGCCGCCCTGCGCGGCCTTTACTTATTTTCAGGCTGCCTAAGAAGGATGTTGAACGTCTGCACAGGACCGTCCGGCACCACTGCATAACGCAACGGCTTCCCTGACCGTCCTCAGGCGGTCGGACAGGCCGCGGTGCTGACCTTTGCCGTTGCATCCCCGCTAAAGCTGCCCCTGCTGATCATCTCCGGTTGCGCCACAGCGACAGCAGCGCCGGTGATCTCTGAGCCCGATACCATTGTGCCGCGCGCGCTGGCGGTATCGTCCACGTCAATGGTGAAGGCGATGGTTTCGCCTGGCGCAAGACCGCGCACCTCCAGCACCAGCGCCTGGTCCCCGTCGCGCACTTCCGGCAGCCCCGTCAGAGCATCCCCGCCAACCACCAGTTCAAACGGCTGATAGACCTGCACGCCTGCACCATTGCCGGTGACGTCGAAGATTAATCCGCCCGCTGAGCCATTCAGATCCAGCGTCACCTGCCCGCTCAGAGCGCAGTTTCCGGTGTTTTCAATCACGAACCGGTCTTTGGGCGCGCTTTCGGTAAACCGAACGGCAATATCGGCAAGGCCGGGCTGTGCAGCCAGAATCATAAAGGCGGCAGAGATCAGTCGGGTCATGGGTAAGCCTCCGGAAAGTGTCAAAATGAGGTAGCGCTCTTCAGCGCCACGCAAAGGCCGGCCCCAAGTTTTAACCGGGCCGCCTGTCTGATACCATCAGCCGCCGGCCCGTCGCGGAATAACATACGCGCGCCGCAACAGGGCCACTCTTCCGCCTGTGTAAAAAATTATCTCATCGCAATTTTTAGAGAATTATACCGCATGAAACACGGAGCCGTCGCTGCGCTCCGCGCTCTTATTCAAGACTGTGCCACGACCGGTGTTCGGCCACTTCCGTCGAGGTCTGTTGCATCGGAATCTTTGGCAGCTACACAAGCTTCCAGCAGGGTCTGGTCGTGCAACTCGTCCAGCAGGGCGATCCGCGATACAACGACGCGCTCTCCGCGCGCCAGATGCTCGGGCCGGACTGGCTGCAGATAAAGGCCGGGGGCCCCTCGAACACCTGCACCTGATCTCTGAGAGGGCGGGTCCCGCATCTGCCCCCGATGGTTTCAGAAAAGCAGCAGCACCCGCCAGTCCGCGCTCAGCGCCGGACGCTCTTCGCCGCGGATCTCAGCGGTGACCGCGAGGCACAACATCAGGCCGCCGTCGGAGCGCAGTTCTGCGGTGCTCAGCACAAACCGCCCTCTGATCTCCGCCCCGACCGGCACAGGCGCCACAAAACGCACCCGGTCAAAGCCATAATTGACCGATGCGCTCTGCCCTTCCACCGACGGCAGGGCGACGTACGACATGGCCGAGAGCATCGAGAGCGTCAGAAACCCGTGCACGACCGCGCCGGCAAACCCCGCAGCCCGCCCGGCATCCGGATCGAGGTGAATGGCCTGGTGATCTTCGGTGGCCTGCGCAAAAGCCGCAACCCGCCCCGGCGTCAACTGCATCCAGTCTGAGAGACCAATCTCCTGGCCCTCAAGACCAGCGAGCGTCTCACGCGACAGCGCCCCCGCCGTCATTTGAAACGCCAAACGGGCCGGTGGCTCCTGCCGGCATGCCCCGCGCAACCCGCCGCCCGCATCGGCAGCACCGGCTTCAGACCGCCGCCCGCACGCTTTCTTCGAGATAGATCTCGCGCAAGCGCGGTGCGACCCGCCCGGGCGTGCCGTCTCCCAGCACCGCATCGTCGATCTGCACCACCGGCATCACGAAGGTCGAGGCCGAGGTGACAAAGGCCTCATCCGCCGTGCGCGCCTCTTCCAGCGTGAAGCTGCGTTCCTCAACTTCCATCTGCGCCTCGCGCGCAAAACGCAGCACCGCTGCCCGCGTGATCCCGTGCAGAATATCGTTGCTCAGCGCGCGGGTGATAATTTTGTTGCCCTTCACGATATAGGCGTTGTTGGAGGTGCCTTCGGTGACAAACCCGTCCTCGATCATCCAGGCATCATCGGCACCTGCCTTTTTCGCCATCATCTTGCCCATCGACGGATAGAGCAGCTGCACCGTCTTGATGTCGCGCCGTCCCCAGCGGATATCGTCGATGCTGATGACTTTGATGCCCTTTTTCGCCGCCGGGCTGTCTGCCAGCCCCGGTTTGTTCTGGGTAAAGAGCACAATTGTGGGCGCGGTGGTCTCAGGGTCGGGAAAAACAAAATCCCGGTCACCCGGCGCGCCGCGGGTGATCTGCAGATAGATCATCCCTTCGTCGATCTCATTCACGCGCACCAGTTCGCGGTGCACCTCCAGCAGGTCTTCCCTGCTGATCGGGCTGCGCATCTCCAGTTCGTCGAGCGAACGCTGCAACCGAACCGTGTGTCCGTCGAAATCGATCAGCCGCCCGCCCAGCACCGAGGTCACTTCATAGACGCCGTCCGCCATCAGAAATCCGCGGTCGAAAACAGAGACACGCGCCTCGGTTTCCGGCATATATTCACCATTCAGATATACGGTGCGCATCAGCTTACCCCCAGAGTTCCGGTTCGGGCGGATGGACGCCCTTTTCATCAAATTTCAGCGGTCTGTCGCGGTCTTCGGCCAGCAAAAGAGGGCCATCCAGATCGGTGACAAGCGCGCCCTGTGCTACCAGTGTCGCCGGGGCCATGGCAAGGCTGGAGCCAACCATGCAGCCGACCATCACGTCATATCCCAGGCGCCGTGCTGCGTCGCGCAGCGCCAGCGCTTCGGTAAGACCGCCGGTTTTGTCGAGTTTGATGTTCACCACATCGTATTTGCCCGCCAGATCCGGCAGGCTCGCACGGTCGTGACAGCTTTCATCGGCACAGACCGGCACAGGGCGCGCGATCCCGCGCAGTGCCTCATCATCGCCTGCCGGCAGGGGCTGCTCAACGAGACTCACCCCAAGCCGCAGCAGGTGCGGTGCCAGATCCGCGTAAACCGCAGCACTCCAGCCCTCATTGGCGTCGATGATGATCCGCGCATCCGGCGCTCCGGCGCGGACCGCTTCCAGCCGCGGCATGTCATCCGGTGTGCCAAGCTTGATCTTCAGAAGCGGACGAAAAGCATTCTCCGCCGCCTGCAGGCGCATCTCATCCGGTGTATCCAGTGACAGCGTATAGGCGGTGATCTCAGGCCCCGGCGCCGGCAGACCGGCAAGCTCCCACACCCGGCGACCGCTGTGTTTTGCCTCCATATCCCACAGCGCACAATCCACTGCATTGCGCGCAGCCCCTGGCGGCAGCAGGTCCTGCAGCGCCCTGCGCGTCACCTGCTCCGGCAGTCCCGCGATCTGGTCAGTGACGCTCTGCAGCGTCTCGTCATAGCGGGCATAGGGCACGCATTCGCCCGCCCCGGTGACACCGTCCTCGTGCACCCGAACGGTCAGCACCTGTGCCTCTGACCGCGATCCGCGGCTGATCGTGAACACCCGAGCGAGACGGAAAACGTCCCGGGTTACCTCAATGCGCATCACCCCTTACCTTTCTCTGGCTGAAAAATATCCAATCCCGCAGGTGCGGCCGGCGCAACCCCTCAAAGGTCACAGCGCCGCCAGCGCCTCCGCCAGACGATCCGCACCATGGCGAAACGGATCCACCGTGGGCAGCCCGAGACGCGCTTCGGTTTCCGCACAATAAACCTTCGCCTCCGCCTCGCTCAGATGCTGGGTGTTGATTGAGACGCCCACCACTTTGCAGTCCGGATTGGCCACATGCGCCATCTGCAGCGCCGTATCGCGCACCAGCTCCATCGAGGGCAGCGTATACCCCGGCAGCCCGCGCATGTGTCGTCGCGTGGGCTCGTGGCAGATGATCAGCGCATCGGGCTGGCCGCCGTGGATCAGCGCCAGCGACACACCGGAATAAGACACGTGAAAAAGGCTGCCCTGCCCTTCGATGATGTCCCAGTGATCTGGGTCGTTATCCGGCGTCAGATGCTCGATGGAGCCGGCCATGAAATCGGCAATCACCGCATCGAGCGGCACGCCTGAGCCGGTGATGAGAATGCCCGTCTGCCCGGTCGCGCGAAAGGTACACTTCATGCCGCGTTCGCGCATGGCGGCATCCAGAGCCAGGGCCGTGTACATCTTGCCCGCCGAACAGTCGGTGCCCACAGCCAGCACGCGTTTGCCGGTGCGCTTTACGCCGCTGGCAATCGGATAGGGCTCGGAAGGAATACGCACATCGTGAAGGCTGCGGCCGGCGGTATGCGCGGCCTGAACCAGATCGGGCGCGTCGCGCAGCAGGTTGTGCAGGCCCGAGGCCACGTCATACCCCATCTCCAGCGCGCGGATCAGCACGTTGCGCCAGGAGGCACTGATCGTTCCGCCGCGATTGGCCACACCGATCACCAGGGTCTTTGCCCCCGCCGCCTGTGCCTCTTCCAGCGTCATGTCCTGCAGGCCCACGGTCGCATTGCACCCGTCCATGCGGAACTGACCAACGGCATTTTCCGGGCGCCAGTCCCTGATCCCCTGAGCCACCTTGGCCGAGAGCTGGTCCGGTGCGTCCCCGAGGAACAGCAGATAGGGTGTTTCGATCATGGGCTCATCTCCGTCATTTCTGCTGCACCCTGGCGCGGATTGCGCGCAATGACATCGCTTTTTACGCGCAGCCCGGGCCTTCTGTGCAAAATAATTCTGCAATTCGCGCCCCCTGCTCAAATTTTCTGCGTCAGCGGGCCGGCGCACGGCAAAGCCCTCATGCTGCAGGCGCGAAATGCACTTGCAGCATGGGGCGTAATTTAATATCAGCCACAGGAGCGCAACCGCAATTTTATTACCCGAGGATCCGTTATGAGCTTTCGTCTTCAGCCCGCCGCCCCGGCCCGCCCCAACCGCTGCCAGCTCTTCGGGCCAGGATCACGACCGGCGCTTTTCGAGAAAATGGCGGCATCTGCAGCGGATGTCATAAATCTCGATCTGGAAGACAGCGTGGCGCCCACCGATAAAGATGCCGCACGCGCCAATATCATTGCTGCGATCTCAGAGGTGAACTGGGGCAGCAAATATCTCAGCGTACGGATCAACGGGCTCGATACACCCTGGTGGTACCGGGACGTTGTCGATCTGCTGGAACAGGCCGGCGAGCGCCTCGACCAGATCATGATCCCCAAGGTGGGCTGTGCGGCAGACGTCTATGCGGTCGATGCGTTGGTGACTGCGATCGAGACGGCCAAAGGCCGCAGCAAAAAGATCAGTTTTGAGGTCATCATCGAATCCGCCGCCGGCATCGCCCATGTGGAGGAGATCGCCGCAAGCTCCCCGCGCCTGCAGGCGATGAGCCTCGGGGCTGCGGATTTCGCGGCGTCCATGGGTATGCAGACCACCGGCATCGGCGGCACTCAGGAAAACTACTACATGGTGCGCGAAGGCGACAAACACTGGTCTGATCCCTGGCACTGGGCCCAGGCCGCAATCGTCGCCGCCTGCCGGACCCATGGCGTCCTGCCCGTCGATGGCCCCTTTGGTGATTTCTCCGACGACGAGGGCTTCCGCGCCCAGGCCCTGCGCTCCGCCACACTGGGCATGGTCGGCAAATGGGCCATCCACCCCAGACAGATCGCCCTTGCCAATGAGGTTTTCACCCCCTCTGAGGACGCCGTGGCCGAGGCCCGCGAAATCCTCGCCGCGATGGAAGAGGCCAAGGCCCGCGGCGAAGGTGCCACCGTTTACAAGGGTCGCCTCGTCGATATCGCTTCGATCAAACAGGCCGAAGTGATCGTGCGCCAGTCTGAAATGATCGCCGGATGACGCAGGATTGATTTGCGCCAGACGTCCCGGCATGTCTTTCTGCTCGGGGCAGTGAGGGGACAGATCATGCGCGTCATATCAGTAATCGTAGCGGCTTTCGTGTTCCCGACTGTTTTGTTCGCAGGTGATATCGCGCCGCGTGACGGCTGGGTCGTGATGGAAACGACCCGCGATCACGCGACCCTGCTGGCCGATCTGAAAAAGGCCGTCAGCAAAAATAAGATGGGTGTTGTAACCCAGGCGGGTCCCACAGCCACTGCGCGCGGTCGCGGCATCACGATCCCCGAAAACCGCGTGATCGGGGTCTTTAACAATGATTTCGCCGTGAAAATTCTGGACCTCTCAACGGCGGCGATGATCGAAGCGCCCGTACGGTTTTATGTGACCGAAGAGGAAAACGGCAACGCGACACTCTCTTACAAAAAACCATCATTCGTTTTTGCACCCTACGCGGATGAAGGGGGTGCGGCCCTCCAGGCACTGGCGCGCGATCTTGACGCCCGCTTTGAAATGATCGCTGCTGACGCCACGAAGTAGGCGCCGGCGATCACGCGCGCTCGTCCTTGGGCGAGCCCATAACGACATATGAGGTCATCGAGCGCACCTGCGGCAGCGCGCCCAGAACATCGGTGTGAAAGTGTTTGTAGGAGGGCAGATCAGCGCACTCCACCCGCAGCAGATATTCGATGGTGCCGGTGATGTTGTGGCACTCGCGCACCTCAGGCGCACGCGCGATGGCGCGCTCAAAGGCCTCCTGGCTCTTTTTAGAGTGATCGCTCAGCCCGACGCCCACATAGGCCACAAATCCCGCACCCATCGCCGCCCGGTCCAGCACAGCGCGGTATCCCTTAATCAGGCCGCTGCGCTCCATTTCCTGCACCCGCCGCAGACAGGCGGACGGGGATAATCCCACCCGACCTGCCAGCTCAATATTGCTGATGCGCCCGTTCGCAGTCAGCTCACGCAATATCTGCTCTTTTTTCTGATCCGGGCCCGTCATAGATTGCGAAAATAGCCGCAAACAATCCATCTTTGCAATCCTGCGGCGCTGCAAACAGGTAATCGTTGCAGGTATGACAGCTGACCTTCTTCTCGCCCTCGCCACCTTTGCTTTTGTCAGTTCCGCGACACCGGGGCCCAACAACCTGATGCTGATGGCCTCGGGCGCCAATTACGGGTTTGCCCGGTCCGTGCCGCATATGCTCGGCATCTCCATTGGTTTTTCGGTGATGATCATGGCCGTGGGGGCCGGCCTCGTGCAGATCTTTGATGCCTGGCCGCTCAGCTATCAGATCCTCAGGGTGCTTTCGGTTGTCTATATGACCTGGCTTGCCCTGAAGATCGCGCGCGCGGCTCCGGCCCGCGCGGCGGATGCAGAGGGCCGTCCGATGACGTTCCTGCAGGCGGCGGCATTTCAGTGGGTCAACCCCAAAGCCTGGGCCATGGCACTCACGGCTCTCTCCGTTTATGCGGCGGATGCGACGCTGGTGGCATTCGGGATCGTTGCGCTGGTTTTCGGCATCGTCAATCTGCCGGCGATTACGATGTGGACCGTTCTGGGCCAGCAGATGACGCGCATTCTGACCAGCCCGGCGCGCCTCAGGGCC
Source organism: Roseobacter ponti (assembly GCF_012932215.1). Lineage (GTDB taxonomy): Bacteria > Pseudomonadota > Alphaproteobacteria > Rhodobacterales > Rhodobacteraceae > Roseobacter > Roseobacter ponti. Next base: position 3,568,981 of record NZ_CP048788.1, read on the forward strand.
TTCAACCTGACGATGGCCGCGCTGCTGATGGCCTCGCTCTGGCCGGTGCTGATGCAGGGATAACGCCCCCCTGACATCGTCCTGATGCCCGTCTCTGGCCGTTGCATTGCCCTGAAATCAGCGGCATACATCGCAGACCAGAAACGGAGCGCGCCTGATGACCCAGTATATGGACTTCGAGAAACCCCTCGCCGAGATTGAGGGGAAGGCCGAAGAACTGCGCGCGCTCGCGCGGTCCAATGACGAGATGGATGTGACCGAGGAGGCGGCGGCGCTTGATACCAAAGCGCGCGCCATGCTGCAGGATCTATATAAATCCCTCTCGCCCTGGCGCAAATGCCAGGTGGCCCGGCACCCCGAACGCCCGCACTGCATTGATTACATCAACGCGCTTTTTACAGATTACACGCCGCTCGCCGGCGACCGTAACTTTGCCGATGACCACGCGGTGATGGGTGGTCTGGCCCGCATCAGTGACAGACCGGTGATGGTGATCGGGCACGAAAAGGGCAATGACACCAAATCCCGCATCGAGCGAAATTTCGGCATGGCCCGGCCCGAAGGCTACCGCAAGGCGATCCGGCTGATGGATCTGGCGGACCGCTTCGAGCTGCCTGTTGTGACACTGGTGGACACGCCCGGCGCCTACCCCGGCAAGGGCGCCGAAGAACGCGGACAGTCAGAGGCCATCGCGCGGGCCACCGAAAAATGCCTGCAGGTCGGTGTGCCGCTGGTGTCGGTGATCATCGGCGAGGGCGGCTCGGGCGGAGCTGTGGCCTTTGCGACGGCCAACCGCGTCGCGATGCTGGAGCATTCGGTTTATTCGGTGATCAGCCCCGAAGGCTGCGCCTCGATCCTGTGGAAAGACGCTGAGAAAATGCGCGAAGCGGCCGAGGCGCTGCGCCTGACCGCACAGGATCTTAAAAATCTCGGCGTCATCGACCGGATCATTGCAGAGCCTATGGGCGGCGCGCACCGCGATCCGGGATCATCCATCGCATCGGTCGGCAAAGCTGTCGAAGCAATGCTCGATGAACTGTCGGGTAAAAAGCGTGACGCCCTGGTCAGCGACCGGCGGCGCAAATTCCTCGATCTGGGCAGCAAGGGTCTCGCCGCCTGACCGTTCAGCTGGCGAGCATCCTCAACCCCTGCGTGACATCGGAACGGACCGCGAGCCGCAGCCCCGGCTCGTCGCCCGCGCGCAGTGCCGCGATGATCAGGCGGTGAAACTGCGGCGGCTCGGTCTTGCGCAGCTTGCCGTAAAGCGCGCGCATGGTGGGCCCCAGCTGCAGCCAGACGGTCTCCGCCATGGCCAGCATCGCCGGCGCCTGAGCCCGCAGGTAGAGTGTTCGGTGAAACTCCAGATTGGTCCGGATATAGGTAACGGCATCGCGGTGCGCGACAGCTTCGGCGACGGCCGTGTTGATGGTCTGCAACCGCTCGATCAGCGCCATATGTGCCCGTGGCAGCGCCCGGCTGGCCAGTTCCACTTCGATAAGCGCGCGCAGGGCGGCGAGTTCTTCGATCCGCTCATTGCTGAGCTCCGGGGTCGAAATCCGGCCCGAGGATGACAGCGTCAGCGCCCCTTCGGCCACGAGCCGCCGGACGGCCTCGCGCGCCGGCGTCATCGAGACACCATAGTCCCGGCCGATTCCGCGCAGCGTCATCGGCTGCCCCGGCGACAGATCGCCCTGCATGATCCGTGTGCGCAGGGTCCGGTAAATCCGGTCATGGGCGGCAGGGGCAGCATCGGCCGGGCGCGGGTTCAGGTTCATATCCCTTTTGTGATCACAAGAATCCTGCACGTCAAGCCGGATTTGTGATCACAGCCACGCCACCTGTCCGGCCGGAGACGGGATCAGAGGCTGAAACGATACCGGTGCAGGTCGGCCCCGTGCTGCCGCAGCCAGCGGCGCGGCGCGGCATAGTCGCCGTAAATCCGACGCACACCGTCCCAGAACGCAGCCGAGTGGTTCATCTCCGCCAGATGGGCGACCTCATGGGCCGCGACATAATCCAGGACCTCAGGCGGTGCCAGGATAAGCCGCCAGGAATACATCAGCCGCCCGTCACTGCTGCACGAACCCCAGCGCGAACGGGTGTCACGCAGGGTGATCCGGTCATAGGACCGCCCGAGCCTCTCAGCGTAGTGATCAGAGGCTTCTGCAAGGCGCGCCCGGGCGATCTGTTTCAGGTGGCCCTCAAGCCTCCGTCCGGTGCGTGCGGGAGCCCCCGGCACGCACACTTCGCCAGGCGAAAAACTGACCCGCCGTCCGGCGCCCGCAACAACCCTGTGCATCTGCCCGCCGATGGGCAGTTCGGCTCCCGGGGCCACCGCCACATCGCTGCCGCGCGCGTCAAGGTGGCCGCGAATCCACGTTTCTTTTTCCCGGGCAAAGCTGATCGCCTCGGTCTCGGGCACCCGTTTCGGCAGGGTCAGCGTTACCCGGCCGTCAAGCTGCGAAATGCGCAGCGAAATCCGCTTTGCCCGCGCAGAACGGCGCAGGATAAGGGAAATGGGCGGGTCGCCCTCTAAAATCACATCCGACATAGCGTCTCTCAGGCTGCGGCACAGGTGCGGCGGGTCTTTACAGCCACCGCCTCATATGGCACTTGGCCGGAATCATCTACACCTGAACCGCAAATGCAAAGGGGGTTTTTCATGCCCAAAGAAGAATGGGGAACGAAGCGCCTCTGCCCCACAACCGGCAAACGTTTCTATGATCTGAACGCCAACCCGATCGTCAGCCCCTATACGGGCGAGGTGGTCGAGGTGGATATGTCCAAATCACGGATGATCGCCGCAGATGCCGAAGACGCCGCATCGGCAAAGGCAAAAGCGAAAAAAGAGGAAGAAGAAGAAGTCGTTCTCGACGATGATGATGACGTGGATGTGGAGCTGGATGACGATCTGCTCGACGACGACGAGGATGATGACGATAACGTGCCGCTCGAGGAGATTGCGGACGTCGCAGCTGACGACGACGACAGCTGATCTGTTGAAAAGACGTGTGGCGGGGGCACTTTTACGCTTGATCCCGCCCCGCGTTGCGCCTAATACCCGGCGCACCGGATTTTGCGATCCGACCCTATAGGGGCCTTAGCTCAGCTGGGAGAGCGCCTGCATGGCATGCAGGAGGTCAGCGGTTCGATCCCGCTAGGCTCCACCAAAATCCCCTCCGGAACATCCGCAGAACCCGTCAGCGACCGTCTTTATAAGGCAGCAGCAGCGCATAAAGTGCGGCGTTGTTCGGCGCGGGAATACCTGCCTTCTTCGCAAGACGGGCCGCCGCCCCTGACACCCAGTTAATCTCCAGCGGGCGCCCGTGTTCCAGGTCAATCGCTGTTGACGCCCGCATCTGCTGCGGCATGCCCGCCACCCTTTCCCAGAGCTGCTCGACGATGTCATCGGGCAGCGCGACACCGCGCGCGCGTGCGACTGCCGCCGTCTCCGCCATGATATCGCGGTAGAGCCGGCCAAGCTCAGGTATGCCGGCGATGTCTGCGACAGTGCAGCGGGCAGCGGCAGTGACCCCTGACATGGCCGAGAACAGAACGAACTTGGTCCAGACCTCCCGCTCAATATCATCTGTTACGGGTGCTTCTGCACCTGCGGCACTGATCGCTTCGCGCAGTGCATCAATCCGTGCGGACGGCGTGCTGTCGCATTCCGCAAATGTGAACCGGTTGAACGCACCGGTTTGCCGGATCACGCCGGGCGCTGCAATCGTCGTTGATACGGCGGCCATGCCATTTGCCACGTTCTGCGCAGGCAGGATCGCCGCCAGGCGCTCTGCCGCTTCCACCCCGTTGAGAAATGGCACCACAACCGTGTCGGGGCCCAGCATCGGCCTGCAGGCCTCTGCCGCTGTTTCCAGCGCATCGCCTTTGACGCCAAAGATGATCGCATCTACGGGGCCCACCTCGTCGGGGGTGTCGGTGGCTTTCCAGGGGGTCAGGGTTTCGGAGCCTTGGGACGTTTCCAGCACGAGGCCGTTCTCGCGGATCGCCGCGAGGTGATCCCCGCGCGCGATGGTCGCGACCTCATGTCCGTCCAGCCCCAGCCTGACGGCGAGATACCCGCCGATGCCCCCCGTCGCCATCATCGCTATGCGCATGTCTTTTCCCTCACCGTCGTGGATTCGTGTCTCAGAATACCGCGCACCGTTGATTTGTTAAGAGTGCGCAGGCCGGCCTACCCGTGCAGCGCCGCGACGGTTTTCAGAGAAGAGAAGCCAAAAAGTGCCTCGAACCCTTTTTCACGTCCGTGCCCGGAAAGGCCGGTGCCGCCAAAGGGCAGTTCCACCCCGCCCCCGGCGCCATAGTTGTTGAGAAAGACCTGACCCGCCCGCAACGCGCGCGCCAGCCGCATCTGGCGCGCTCCGTCCCGCGTCCAGACCGACGCCACCAGCCCGTAGCCGGTATCGTTCGCAATGCTCAGTGCCTCCGCCTCATCGTCAAAGGGGATGATGACCTGCACCGGGCCAAAGATTTCCTCCTGCGCCAGCACGTGCCCCGCCGGCACCCCGGCAAAAAGCGTGGGCGCGACCCAGGCGCCGTTCTCCGGCAGATCGCCGGGCATCTCTGCGCGTGCGGCCACCTCAAGATCAGCACCCTTTTCAAGATAGCCCTCCACGATCCCTCTCTGCCGCTGCGAGATCAGCGGACCCACGTTCGGGTCGCTGAGTGCCGGTCCGACGGTGAGTGCGGCATAGCGCGCCGCCATCGCGCTCACGACCCGGTCATACACGCCGCGCTGCACGAGGATGCGCGAGGCCGCAGAGCAGGTCTGGCCCGCGTTCTGGATCCCCGCGTTCACCAGAAACGGCAGCGCGGCGTCGATATCGGCATCGTCAAAAACAAGCTGCGGGGATTTGCCGCCCAGCTCCAGCGTCACCGGCACCACATTCTGTGCCGCGGCCTGCTGCACCAGCCGCCCTGTCGCGACCGATCCGGTAAATGAGATATGCTGCACGCGCCCGTGCCCGCTGAGTGCTGCACCTGCGTCGGCTCCCCTGCCCGGCACCACGTTCAGCGCGCCGTCCGGCAATCCCGCAGAGCGCATCAGCTCAGCAAAGGCCAGCGCCGTGAGACAGGCCTCTTCCGCCGGTTTCAGCACGCAGGCGTTGCCCATCGCCAGCGCCGCACCGACCGAGCGTCCGATGATCTGCATCGGATAATTCCAGGGTACGATATGGCCGGTCACGCCCTGGCGTTCGCGCAGGGTATAAACCGTGTAGCCGTCAAGATAGGGGATCGTGGCGCCATGCACCTTGTCTGCGGCGCCCGCGTAAAACTCCATATAGCGCGCCAGCGCCGTCACATCCGCGCGCGCCTGGGTCAGCGGTTTGCCCACATCGAGTGCTTCGAGCTCCGCGAGATGATCCGCATGCTCCAGCACCAGGGCGCCGCACCGCGCCAGAACCCGGCCGCGCTCTGCCGCCGTCGCACGCCCCCATGGGCCCTCAAGGGCAGCCTCCGCTGCGGCCACGGCCCGGTCGATATCCGCCGCTGTCCCGGCCGCCACGGCACATAGCGTGCTGCCATCGGAGGGGTTGATCAGATCCAGCGTTTCGCCGGCCTCAGGCGGCCCCCAGCGGCCCCCGATCAGGCAGTGCCCCGGGGCCAGATCCAGCGGTCTCAGTGTCATCCTGTGCTCCTCGTGCGGGGTGTTGCCTCCACTCTGCCCCGCGCAGGCCCGCGCTGCAACGTCGCGCAGACACCTGCAGATGCCCCATCGACTCCCGGCGCGCAAAGGCGTAACGAGCCCGCAACAGCGGCGCGACACCGCCCGCAGACGGCCCCGCAGGCCGGCAGATGACAGGACAATCTCGTGATAGAAACACTCTCCCAGGCCCTGACCCGACAGGGTTATGATACGCTGACGCCCGTTCAGGAGGCTGTCACCGACCCCGCGCTGACCGATGCCGATCTGCTGGTTTCTGCCCAGACAGGCTCAGGCAAAACCGTGGGCTTCGGGCTCGCCATCGCGCCCACGCTGCTGGGCGACAAAACACATTTCGGCCCCGCGGGCGCGCCCCTGGCGCTGGTCATCGCACCCACGCGCGAGCTTGCCATGCAGGTCCGCCGCGAGCTGACCTGGCTTTACGCGGATGCCGGTGCCGAGGTGACCTCCTGCGTCGGCGGCATGGACCAGCGCAGCGAACGGCGTGCGCTCGATCGTGGCGCGCATGTGGTTGTGGCCACGCCCGGGCGGCTCTGTGATCACATCAAACGCGGCAACATTGACCTGTCGGAAATCCGCGCCGTGGTGCTGGATGAGGCTGACGAAATGCTAGATCTGGGCTTTCGCGAGGAGCTGGAATTTATCCTCTCCGAGGCGCCCGATACCCGCCGCACCCTGCTCTTTTCCGCGACTGTGCCGGCGGCCATCGCGAAACTCGCCAAAAGCTATCAGAAAGACGCGCAGCGGATCACCACCCAGGGCGAGGCGCGCCAGCACGCCGATATCACCTATCGCGGTCTGACCGTGCATCCGCGCGACGCCGAAAACGCGATCATCAACGTGCTGCGCTATTACGAGGCGCGCAATGCGATCGTTTTCTGCAACACCCGTGCGGCGGTCGCGCGTCTGACCGCGCGTCTGAGCAACCGTGGCTTTTCTGTCGTGGCGCTCTCAGGCGAGCTGACACAATCCGAGCGCAGCAATGCGCTGCAGGCCCTGCGCGACGGGCGCGCGCGGGTCTGCGTGGCCACTGATGTCGCGGCGCGCGGCATCGATCTGCCCGATCTGGAGCTGGTCATTCATGCCGATCTGCCCACGAATGCCGATACCCTGCTGCACCGTTCCGGGCGCACCGGGCGCGCGGGCCGCAAAGGCGTCTCCGCCCTGATCGTGCCGCCGAAAATGCGTACCAAAGCGCATCGCCTTGTGGGCTGGGCAAAGCTGCAGGAGGTCGAATGGGCCGCCGCCCCCACCGCCGCCGAGGTGCGCGAACGGGATGAAGCCCGGCTGCTGGAAGACCCCGCCTGGTCAGAGCCCGTGCCCGAAGACGCGCAGGAGCTTGTGACAACGCTGGCCGCGCGGTTCAGCCCGGAGCAGCTGGCCGCGGCTTTCGTGAACCTGCGCCAGGCAAAACAGTCCGCGCCCGAAGAGCTGACCGACCCGGATGTCCCTGACGACCGGCCGCGCAAGACCTTCGGACCGTCGGTCTGGTTCACGGTCACCATGGGCCGCGATCAGGGCGCGGAGCCGCGCCGTCTGCTGCCGCTCATCTGCCGTCGCGGCGATCTGACCAAAGACGACATCGGTGCGATCCGCATCCGCGATGACGCGAGCTTTATCGAAGTGCTGGCCAGCCGCGCCGATGCACTTGAGGCCGCCGTAGGCCCCGAAATGACGCTCGAAGACGGTGTGACCCTTGCACGGGCCGACGGCCCGCCGGCGGATACGCGCGGCACCGGGCGTCCTGGTGGCAAGCCCGGGGGGCCGCCTCGCGGCAGGCCCGCAGGTCGTCCCGCCGGGGCAAAACCGCGCAAACCACGCGACGAAAGCCCTGGCTTTCATCCCGATGCAGCCCCCGCGCCGGCCCCCGCGCCAAAAGCGGACCGGGCGCCCCACAAACCTGCCGCAGCGCCGAAAGCGGACCGCAAGCCGCATAAACCCGCCGCTGCCCAGAAGGGTAAAAAGCCACCGAAATCGCACAAAACGGAACGCTCCCCGATGAAGCCGGGCGCAGCGCCGAAGCCAAAGAGTGACCGTGCGCCCCAGGCGGAACGCAGCAAAGCGCCGCGTGCCAAAGCTGTCTGGACGAAGGAAAACCGCGAAGCCGCGAAAACCGCACGCTCTGAACGCACAGGTGCCGACGCGCCGGATACGGGCCGCAAGCCCCGCAAACCATCAGGAAAACCCGGCAAACCTGCAGCAGCACCCGATAAGACCGCCAGCAACAAACGCGCGGCCGATACATCGAAAAGGTTCGTGCCCCCGCACAAGCGCGGCCAGAAACAGCAGCGCGGCCCGTCCGCCACGCCCCGCCGCAAGCCCTGAGGACAGAGCCGGGTGTCAGGCGGTGCCGTAAACCGCCCGGGCTTCGGCAAAAGACAGAAGCCGCCGCTGGCTCTCATCCCACAGATGCAGGCGGGCGCAGGCGATGCTTTCTGAAATGCTCAGGCGTTGCGCGCGGGCAAGATCGCCATGGTCGCGCAGTACTTCCGTCAGGCGGTAAAACGGAATGCGGCTGTAGAGGTGATGCACATGGTGGATACCGATATTGGCGGTGAACCACTGCAGCCAGGCCGGCATCACATAATGTGATGAGCCGTGCAGGGCCGCATCATGCATGGACCAGTCGTCAGGCTGGTCCCACTGAGTTTCCTCAAACTGGTGCTGCACGTAAAAGAGCCAGACGCCCAGTGTCGCCGCCACCAGCGTCGTCGGCAGGAAAATCAGCAAAAGCGGCATGAGCCCGCCGAACCACAGGATCAGGCCCACCATCAGAGCGCCGGAGAATGTTGTCCCGAGAGAGCTTACCCAGATCCGCCAGCCATCACCCATCATGCCCCAGGGCACACGGTTTTCGACGAAAAAGAGATAAGCCGGCCCAAGCACGAAAAGCACCAGCGGATTGCGATAGGCTCTGTAACGCAGCCGTGCAAACGGGCTGCGCGCCCGGTATTCGGCGACAGTGAGCGTCACGACATCGCCGATGCCGCGCCGCTCGAGATTGCCGGCGCCTGCGTGATGCATCGAATGGGATTTGCGCCAGACATCATAGGGCGTCAGGGTCAGCACACCGATCGCACGTCCGATCCAGTCGCTGAGATTACGGTTTGAGAAAAACGATCCGTGGCCGCAGTCGTGCTGAATGCAGAACAGACGCACCAGAAAAAGACCATTGAGACAGGCCAGTGCCACCGCCGCCAGCGCACTCACGGGCAGCACCAGCCAGGCCAGAACCCAGATCGCAACAAAGGGGATCAGACTGACCGCGATCTCAAAGGATGAGCGCAGGGTGTCGGGCTCGCGGTACTGCGCGAGGATGCGCACCCATGCCACAGCCGGCAATGGTGGCGACCCTGCAGAAATGTCGCCCTTAACGGGGGTCTGAGATGTCATTGGTGCCTGCCTTTTTTCGCTCGTTGCAACAGGGATAAACATGTCTCTGGATTACACAAGGAGATTGACCGGTAATGAACGGATGTGTGACTTCCCGGACTCTGTCCGGATCTGAGCCTGCGGGAGCGTTTCCGGCCGGATGAAACCGCTGCTGTCGCGCGTCCGGGGCCGCAGCCCCGGGCCCGAAATGTAACCGGGGCCCCGCAGGGCCCCGACATTTTAACAACCGGTTTCGTGTCAGCCTTTGCCCTTCCAGGGCACCAGCAGACGTTCGGCCCATCGCATCAGCATATCGATGCCAAACCCGATGACACCAATGAGGATGATACCCATGATGACGATATCGGTGTTCTGAAACTTCGAGGCGGTCATGATCATCATGCCTGCACCCTGTTCAGCGGCGACAAGCTCGGCGGCCACAACCGTGCCCCAGCAGACACCCATCGCCACCCGCGCGCCGGTAAAGATCTCCGGCAGCGAGTTGGGGATGATCACATAGCGCATGATCTGCCACTTGCTCGCACCCAGCGAATAGGCCGCGTGCACCTTGGAGATCTTCACCCCGGACACGCCTGAGCGCGCCGCGATGGCCATGATCCAGAGTGCGGCGAGAAAGAGCAGGATGATCTTGCCCGCCTCCCCGATGCCCGCCCAGATGATCACCAGCGGGATAAGTGCCAGCGGTGGCACCGGACGCATAAACTCCACGATCGGATCAAACCAGCCGCGGAACCAGTCCGAAAGCCCCATGGCATAGCCCAGCGGGATGCCAACAGCAGCCCCCAGCAGGAAACCCACCACAACCCGGAACAGCGAATAGCCCAGATGCTCCAGCAGGGTGAAATTCCGGAACCCGTCTCTCAGGATCTCACCGGTGCGCACCCAGACAGCCTCCGGAGAGGGCAGATAAAGCGGCTCCATCTGCCAGCCCCGCGCCGGCTCAAAGTTCGGCGTGCCCTTGTCGCTGAGGGTCACCGACCCGCCGTCCACAGCCACGGTTTCGCCCGGTGCGATCTTCTGACCGTTGATGGCGATCACCGTGTTTCCATCGCTTTTGGAAATGTCATCATTGGAGGCCACGTTGATCAGCCCGGTCCGCCACTGCGCAATCGCCGCGGAGTCGTTCTTGGCAAAACCCTCGCCGGGCTCCACTTCCGGCGCTTCGGTTTCAACCTCGCGCGGGTGCACAACGACCGTGACAGTCGCATCATCCGGGGCCTGGCCTTCGACCTGCGCAGTGTAGGTAAAGGTGGTGGTCCCCTCATAAGGCCCCGGCGCATGCAGAAATCCGGGCAACAGCGAAGAGCCGGTGAAAATCCCCCACATCAGGAAAATCGTCAGAATCGAGATCACACCGGCGGCCCGGTTCGGGCGCACCGCACTCTCATCGCCGAATGTTACGGTTTTCAGCGAGGTATAGTCCTTTGCCCCGGCAGTCTGCACCACTTTGGTGACAATGAAAAAGGCCGCGACGAAGATGGCGACGTAAATAATCAGAGGGATCATGCCGCGTCCTCCTTTCCGCCCATAATCTCTTCTTCCATATCCCAGATCATGTTCAGGATTTCCTCGCGGCGCGGTCCGAACTCAGGGTGCTTTTTCACTTCGCGCAGATCGGCATTCACGCCAAGCTCGGCAAAGGGCAGCCGGTATTCCTTGTGGATCCGGCCCGGACGCGGCGCCATAACGATCAGCCGCTCGCCCAGCAACAGAGCCTCTTCCACCGAGTGGGTGATCAGAATGATCGTCTTGCCGGTTTCTTTCCACAGCTTAAGCACCAGGCTCTGCATCTTCTCGCGCGTGAGCGCATCCAGCGCGCCCAGCGGCTCGTCCATCAGAATAACATCCGGGTCATTCGCCAGACAGCGCGCCAGGGCCACACGCTGCTGCATGCCGCCTGAAAGCTCATAGACCGCCTTTTCCTTGAAATCCTGCAGGCCGACCACATCCAGCAGATGGTTCACGGTCGCGTCTTTATCCTTTTTCGGCGTGCCCTTCATCGAGGGGCCAAAGGCCACATTCTCGCGCACCGACATCCACTCAAAAAGCGCGCCCTGCTGGAACACCATGCCGCGTTCGGCATCAGGGCCTTTGATCTTGTGCCCGTTCAGAATGAGCTCACCGCTGGTGGGCGCCAGAAAGCCTGCCACGATATTGAGAAGCGTGGTCTTGCCACAGCCCGACGGCCCCAGCACGCTGAGCAGTTCGCCGGCCTTCAGCTCAAGCGATACATCCTGAAGCGCCTGCACATGATCGCCGTTCGGCAGATCAAAACGCATCGACAGATTGTTTATGGATAATCCGGTCATGTTGTCCCCACATGTTGCCCCGTGTGCGGGGCGGCTGACCGGGCGGGCAGTGTCCCGCCTCTGGTTTTTCTTCAGGTCTTTAAAGTGAAACGGCGCGGGAGTGACCCGCGCCGTTCATCGTATCAGGAGCCGCCGGCTGCCGCTGCAGCTTCGAGCGGTCCGGTGTTCACCGTGTCGGCATAGCTGTCGAGCGCCGAGTCAATCGAACCCGCTTCCACGAACACATCGGCCACACCCTTCATGAAGGGTGCTGCGTTGCCGCCGAACCAGGCTTCGGACAGCTGCTCTTCGATGGACGGGAATTTGAAGCCCGAAATAGAAGCACGTGCCGCTTCAACGTCCATACCGGACTGCTCGGCGATTACCGCCAGCATCTCGTCGCTCTGGTTGGCTTTCCAGTCGGCGTTCGCCGCAGCTGTCACACCAACGAACTTGGCCACAACGTCACCGTTCTCAGCGATGTAGGAGGCAGGCGCGGATGTCACGTCAAACACCAGAATGCCCAGTTCCTGCTTTTCGTCACCGGTCAGAAGGATGTTGCCGTATTCTTTCATCCGGCTCAGACCACCGCCCCAGCCGCAGGCGAAATCAACAGCGCCCTGGCTCAGAGCAGCCGCACCCTCTGGCGGTGCCATGTCAACGATCTGCAGCGAGGCCAGATCAACACCGAAGTGGTCCATCTGACGCAGGAAGCCATAGTGTGCTGCGGTGCCCAGCGGCACGGCGACTTTCTTGCCGGCCAGTTCGCCCGCGCTGTCCTTGTCGATTTCCAGTGCTTCGGCCACGACACAGTTGTCGTTGTCAGAATAGGAAACCGCAACATCCACGATCTGGATGTCCTGGCCGCCGGATGTGGCGACAACGAAGGGCGGCACACCCTGGCTCACCGAAAGCTGAACGTCTCCGCTCGCCATCGCCGCGGACATCGCCGTACCGGTCTCAAAAGAAACCCAGTTCACTTTCATGCCCAGCGCTTCGTCATAAGCACCGGAGGCTTTTGCTGCGAGGAAAGGCATCGGCCACTCAAGGAAGTATCCGACGGTGATTTCGCCGTGTCCGTCTGCTGCTGCTGTTTGTGCGCTGACGGCCATGACGGCGCCCGCGACAAATGCACATGCTGTCTTTTTGATCATTGTGTTTCTCCCGTTGATCATTCCCGACCCTTCCCGGGCCGGCTGTTTTATGGTGCGAGGCGGCTTGTCACCGCCTTATTTTTCTTTGCACCGGGTTATCCAATGTCAGAATGTTCCTGCCCGCAAGGGCATTATTGAAACATTCCGGCCATTCGGTTGAGACTGCCTGAATTTCGTCCTTACTCCGTTCTGCGGCTTTGGAACTCCGGAAAGTCCGTTTCCGGAAATGCAAATCCGGCAGGCCGGCAGGATGCACCGCAGCAGGATTATACCCGACCCGCGCGCATAGTGCTGTTGTTGACGGCGACTGTTAAAGGACCACTTTCGCATCCTGCATGAGTCCAGTTGAGACCAGGTGCCGGGCACCGGCACGACTCTGATCCGGTATCCCTGCGAGGTTTTCTCAGGAAAACGGCACCGTATGCGGCTGCACGGGCGATGGCTCCGGGGTATGTCTGCCGGGTCACCGGACCGCCGGACATGCCGGAAGGACCGGGGAATCCGGTGCAGAAGCGGTTAATCTTAAAGACACCCGCGTTGCGCGAAGACCGCGGTTCTGGCAGGATGCAGCAAGCTGCCCGGGTGATGAGCGGCCACCTGCCGGATCAGAGGTTATCCCGGTGTTTTCAGGCGTATGGCGTCTGACTGACTTGTGTATCGCCGTAAACTGGCGTTACGTTTGTCAGGCATCTGGCCCTACTTCGGGCGCGTGAAAAACATTCATATCGGTGTCATCCGGATCGTACCTGCTCCGATTTCACCTGATTCTAATCAATCAGAAAGGCCTGACCCATGGACGGCAATTTCAATGAGAACGACCTCTCCCGTATCGTCGAGGCGGACCGCGCGCATATCTGGCATCACCTGAGCCAGCACAAACCCTACGAGACGACCGATCCGCGCATCATCGTCGAGGGGCGCGGCATGAAAGTCTGGGATCAGAAGGGCAAAGAGCACCTCGATGCGGTCTCCGGCGGTGTCTGGACGGTGAACGTGGGCTACGGCCGCGAGCGGATCGCCAATGCGGTGCGCGACCAGCTGATAAAGCTGAACTACTTTGCCGGCTCCGCAGGCTCAATCCCCGGCTCGATGTTTGCGGAAAAACTGATCTCCAAAATGCCCGGCCTGAGCCGCGTCTATTACTGCAACTCCGGCTCGGAGGCCAATGAGAAGGCCTTTAAGATGGTCCGTCAGATCGCCCACAAACGCTACGGCGGCGAAAAGCACAAGGTGCTTTACCGCGACCGCGACTACCACGGCACCACCATCACCGCCCTTTCGGCGGGTGGCCAGGACGAACGCAACGCGCAGTACGGCCCCTTCACACCCGGGTTCGTGCGCGTGCCCCACTGCCTTGAGTACCGCGCCTTTGAGCAGGACGGCGCGCCGCAGGAAAACTACGGCGTCTGGGCCGCGGACCAGATCGAAAAAGTCATCCTCGCCGAGGGCCCCGACACTGTCGGCGGGCTCTGCCTTGAGCCTGTCACCGCAGGCGGCGGGGTTATCGTCCCGCCCGACGGTTACTGGCAGCGCGTCCAGGAGATCTGCCGCAAATACGATATCCTGCTGCACATCGACGAGGTTGTCTGCGGTGTCGGCCGCACCGGCAAATGGTTCGGCTACCAGCACTACGGCGTGGAACCGGACATGGTGACCATGGCCAAGGGCGTGGCGTCCGGCTATGCGGCCATCGCCTGCCTTGTGACAAATGAAAAGGTGTTTGATCTCTTCAAAACCGACGCCTCCGACCCGATGGATTACTTCCGCGATATCTCGACCTTCGGCGGCTGCACGGCAGGCCCGACAGCGGGGCTCGAGAACATGGCGATCATCGAAGACGAGGATCTGCTGGGCAACACCACCGCCATGGGTGATTACATGCTCGACCAGCTGAACGCGCTGGCTGACAAACATGCCGTCATCGGTCAGGTGCGCGGTAAGGGCCTCTTCCTTGGCGCCGAACTGGTCGAAGACCGAGACACACGCCAGCCCATGGTCGAAAAACAGGTCCAGGCCGTCGTCGCCGACTGCATGCAGCAGGGCGTGATCATCGGCATGACCAACCGCTCCCTGCCGGGTAAAAACAACACGCTCTGTTTCTCACCCGCGCTGATCGCGAAAAAGGACGATATCGACCACATCTGTCACGCAGTGGACGAGGCTCTGACCCGCGTCTTTGGCTGATACGGCCTTTTTCTGAGATACATCTGAAAAAGCCCCGGCACCGTCCGGGGCTTTTTGCTGCCTGAATATCAACGGGAACTTTGCTCCGGCTGCGGCGTTCTGCCCTACGCAAAGGAGTACATGTAATGAAGAAACTGTTTATCGCACTGCCTCTCGTTGCGGGCCTTTCCGCCTGCGCCACCCAGGATCAGAGCACCCTTGCCGGCGCGACAGCCGGTGCCGCACTTGGCGCCGCTGTGAACGACGGGGACCGCAAAACAGGCGCGATCGTCGGTGGCGTCGCCGGCGCTCTGGCCGGAAATTATCTCGGACGCACCGCCAGCGGATCCTGTGTCTATCAGAACCCGGACGGCACGCGCTATACGGCGGCCTGCCCGTAACAGCCTTTATGTGACCCGATCCCGCCGGCAGATCATCCTGCCGGCGGGGGTGCCGCCGCACCTGAGACCCGGACGGGCCTTGCAGCGCCGCGCCCGGCGGGCCAGACTGGGCGCGACCAGTAAGGAGACGTGTCATGCCCGCCCCCCGCGCCACCACCACAATCTGCACCACAATTGCGCTGAGCCTGCTTGCCGCCCTGCCCGCGCGCGCCGAACCCCTGCCGGGCAGCGAATGGGCCCCGCAGGAGCTTTCCGGCGCACCTGTGCCGCCTGAAACAGATGTCTTTATCCGGTTTGACGGCGAGGGGCTCTATTTCGGGAACGGTGGCTGCAACACATTCCGGGGCCGCTATGTCACACAGAGCGATGCGATCCTGCTCAGCCCGGCGGCGGCGACGATGATGGCCTGCGCAGAGCCCGTGGCCCGGCGCGAGTCTGATTTTATGCAGGCCCTTTCGACAGCCCGGTTTTTTACCCGCGATGGCGCGTCCCTGACCCTCAGCGATGCGGACGGCACAGCGGTCCTGACGATGGATCAGCGCGACCGCGACTGAACGGTGTCGCACCCGTTAAAGTGTTTCGCCACGGCGCGCTGCGTTTTCTTCCCGGATACGACGGGCCTCAATGAGCAGGCGCGGCACCGTGTCGTCTGACGGAAAACCTTTGATGTGTCCGGCCACCAGCGCCATCCAGTAAATCCGCAGCACCTGGTTCAGCCGCGCCTGATATCCCGGTCCCAGTTTCCGGAACCAGCGCAGCATATCGCTGTCCAGCCGCAAGGTGACGCGGGTCCGGTGCGGGGCGACCGGCGCATGCCAGTCGAGCCCGCTCCAGTCGTCCGGCAGGCTCTGATCCAGCCATTGCGTGCTGAGATCGTCCTGCAGGGCCTCCAGTTCATAGAGCAGCTTCAGTCGCGCGTCGTCCTTACCCCGTGGTGGCATCGCCGGTCTCCTCCGTCTGTGGCGTTCAGGCCCGCAAGGGTTGCAGAAGGCGGTAAATACCGGATGATGTGACAGACCGGTGCACAGCCTGTGCACAGTCTGTGCACGTACTGTGCACGTACTGTGCATGCCCCATCCGGTGATTCTTCTTGCAGATATGCGTATTATTGATACTCTTGGTTTCAATAATTGCTGTTTACGACAGTCTAACACTTTGTTATCCCGTGCAATTTTTACCATATTCCCCTATCGATAGAGCCAGATTGTCAGCCGCATAAGTCCAGTATAGGCTTGAGATATGGCCCTGCCCGTTGAAACCTTTTTTCTGCACCCTGATGCTCAGGGCACGCTGCAGTCGCAGATCCAGCAGATGATTGCACAGGGCATTCTGTCGGGCAGGTTTCTGCGCGGAGAAAAGCTGCCGTCAACGCGCAAGCTCGCGGCCCATCTGGGGGTCAGCCGGATTACGGTGACCATCGCCTACACCGAGCTTCTGGCAAATGATTACCTCTCATCGCGCGGTCGTTCAGGCTATTACGTTTCTGAAAACGCGCCCGTTCCGCCGGCTTTTGAACCGACGCGGGCCGGCACGGATGGCGTGGACTGGACCCGCGCCATCGGACAGCGGTTTTCCGGTGGTGACATGCCGCGCAAGCCCGCGGACTGGGCCGGATACCGCTATCCTTTTATCTATGGACAGGCCGATCCGACGCTCTTTGATCATGCGAACTGGCGCATCTGTGCCCTGAAGGCGCTCGGGCAAAAAGATTTCACCGCGCTGACCACGGATTACTACGATCAGGACGACCCGCAGCTCATCGAATTTATCGCGCGCCACACTCTGCCCCGGCGCGGTATCACCGCCCGCCCCGAACAGATCCTGATCACGCTCGGGGCGCAGAACGCGCTCTGGCTCACAACCCAGGTTCTGTTGACGCAAAGGCGTCGTGCGGCCCTCGAAGACCCCTGTTATCATGCACTTCGCGATATTCTGTCGCAGTCGCGCTGTCATGTGACGCCGGTGCGGGTGGACGCCGACGGCATGCCCCCCGATGCCATTCCGCCCGACACCGATGTGATCTTCACCACGCCCAGCCACCAGTGTCCGACCACCGGGACGATGCCCATGCACCGGCGCCATGAGCTGCTGCGCCGGGCCGCCGGCATGGATGCGCTGATCGTCGAGGATGATTACGAGTTCGAAATGTCCTTTCTGCGCAGCCCGTCGCCCGCGCTCAAGAGCCTCGATACCGACGGGCGGGTGATCTATGTCGGCAGCTTTTCCAAGTCGCTCTTTCCGGGGCTGCGGCTGGGGTATCTGGTGGGCTCGGAGCCCTTTATCCGCGAGGCCCGCGCCCTGCGGGCTTCCGTGCTGCGCCACCCGCCCGGACATGTGCAGCGCACGGCGGCGTATTTTCTGTCGCTCGGCCATCATGATGCGCTCATCCGCCGGATGGGCAGCACCCTGCATGAGCGCCGCGAGGTCATGGCTGATGCAATCGCCCGCAACGGTCTGCAGATCTCCGGTCAGGGAGCCAACGGCGGCTCTTCTTTCTGGATGCAGGCACCCGCCGGCGTCGACACCCGGGAACTTGCGCGGCGCCTGCAGGCCCGCGGCGTTCTCATCGAGCCCGGGCACTCGTTCTTTTCAGGCCCCGAACAGCCCACGGGCTTTTACCGGCTTGCCTATTCCTCCATCCCTGTCCAGCGCATCGCCAGCGGCGTCGCACTGGTCGCCAGCGAAATACAGGAGATGGCCGGCCTGGCCTTAACCGCAGGCTGATCTGGCCCTAACACCAGCCCGCCCTTCACACTACTGTCATCCCAAACCAAGAATCGCCAACCCAGCCCCAAGGAGCACCCGCCATGAAAATGACGACCGAAGAAGCCTTCGTAAAAACGCTGCAGATGCACGGCATCGATAACGCCTTCGGCATTATCGGATCCGCGATGATGCCGATTTCAGACATCTTCCCGGACGCCGGGATCAAGTTCTGGGACTGCGCCCATGAGACCACCGGCGGCATGATGGCGGACGGCTATACCCGCGCCACCGGCAAGATGTGCATGATGATCGCGCAGAACGGCCCGGGCATCACCAACTTCGTGACGGCGGTTAAAACGGCGTACTGGAACCACACGCCCGTGCTGCTGGTCACACCGCAGGCGGCGAACAAGACAATCGGCCAGGGCGGTTTTCAGGAAATGGAACAGATGAACCTTTTCGCCGATTGCGTGGCGTATCAGGAAGAAGTCCGCGACCCGACACGGATCGCCGAAACGCTGAACCGGGTGATCATGCAGGCCAAACGCGCTTCCGGCCCGGCGCAGATCAACATCCCGCGCGATTTCTGGACCCAGGTTGTCGATATCGAACTGCCGGCAATCGTTGATTTTGAACTACCCCAGGGCGGCGAAGGCGCTGTTTCCAAAGCCGCTGAGCTGCTGAGCAACGCGAAATTCCCGGTCATTCTGAACGGCGCCGGTGCGGTGCTGTCGAAAGGTGGCATTGAAGCCTCCAAAGCGCTGGCCGAGCGTCTCGATGCCCCCGTTTGTGTGGGGTATCAGCACAACGACGCCTTCCCCGGCAACCACCCGCTCTTTGCCGGGCCGCTGGGCTATAACGGCTCCAAGGCGGGTATGCAGCTGATCAGCCAGGCGGATGTAGTTCTGTGCCTTGGCACACGCCTCAACCCCTTCTCCACGCTGCCCGGTTATGGCATCGACTACTGGCCAACGGATGCCAAAATCATCCAGGTAGATATCAACCCCGACCGCATCGGCCTGACCAAAAAGGTCACCGTTGGCATCGTGGGCGACGCGGCCAAAGTCGCGCAGGGCATCACCGATAAACTCTCCGATGACGCGGGCGATACCAACCGCGCCGAGCGCAAAGACAAGATCGCGACAACCAAATCTGCCTGGGCGCAGGAACTGACCTCCATGACCGAGGAGCAGGACGACCCCGGCACCGACTGGAACGTGCGCGCGCGCAAGGCCAAGCCGGACTGGATGAGCCCGCGCATGGCGTGGCGTGCCATTCAGGCCGCTCTGCCGGTTGAGGCGATCATCTCGTCGGACATCGGCAACAACTGTGCGATCGGTAACGCTTACCCGTCGTTCAACGAGAGCCGCAAGTATCTGGCGCCCGGTCTCTTTGGTCCCTGCGGATACGGTCTGCCCTCTATTGTCGGTGCGAAAATCGGCCAGCCGAATGTGCCGGTTGTGGGCTTCGCCGGCGACGGCGCGTTCGGTATCTCGGTGAACGAGCTCACAGCGATCGGTCGCGGCGACTGGCCGGCGATCACGCAGATCGTCTTCCGCAACTACCAGTGGGGTGCGGAAAAGCGGAACTCCACGCTGTGGTTTGACGACAACTTCGTGGGCACCGAGCTCGACGAGGATGTGTCTTACGCCGGGATCGCGAATGCCTGTGGCCTCAAGGGCGTGGTGGCCCGCACACAGGACGAGCTGACAGAAGCACTGGCACAGGCCATCAAAGACCAGATGGAAAACGGTGTAACAACGCTGATCGAGGCAATGATCAACCAGGAACTCGGCGACCCGTTCCGCCGTGATGCGATGAAAAAGCCTGTTGCGGTTGCTGGTATCAGCAAAGACGACATGCGGGCACAGACCGTTTAAGACCGGGTGCAGATCAGCATCCGCATAAAACAGAAGGACAGGCCATGAGCGTTCTGCGCGATCTTTCGACCCGCGCAAGCGCCCGGCCTGCCCATATCGTGATGAGCGAAGGCCACGACCCTCGGGTCGTGGCCGGCGCAGTTGCCGCCGTGAAAACCGGAACCGCCCGGATCACACTGGTCGGCCCGCAGGACAGAGTGGCCGCTGCCCTGGTCGCCGCAGGCGAGATTAACAATCCCGCGTTACAGATCGAAGACCCGGAGACCTCCGCACTCAGCGCCAGTCTGGCGTCGGCCTTTTACGAGCTCCGGAAACATAAAGGCGTCACCCCCGAGATTGCCGAATCCGAGGTGCGCAAGCCGCTGGTCTTTTCGGCACTGATGGTGCGCGAAGGCCATGCAGACGGCACCGTCGGCGGCGCTGTTGCAACCACATCCGACACGGTACGCGCCGCCCTGCAGATCATCGGCAAGGCAAAAGAGGCGCCACTGGTATCCAGCTTTTTCCTGATGGCCCTGCCGGAAAATCACCCCTCGGGACGCGATGGTATGATCTTCGGCGATTGCGGGCTGGTAATTGACCCCACGTCCGAAGAGCTCGCGGCGATTGCCGTGGCCTCTGCCGCCTCCTGTCGCGCGCTTCTTGAGACAGAGCCTGTGGTAGCGCTTCTGTCCTTTTCCACACACGGGTCAGCGCGGCATTCGTCGGTCAGCAAAGTGGCCGCCGCCGCTGCCCTCCTGAAAGAAAATCATCCAGGTCTCAGAGCCGATGGTGAGTTGCAGTTCGATGCAGCCTTCGTGCCGCAGGTCGCCGCCTCCAAGGCCAAAGGCTCATCCGTGGCGGGCGAGGCTAATGTGATGATTTTTCCCAATCTCGACGCCGGCAATATCGGCTATAAGATTGCACAGCGCATCGGCGGTGCGGATGCAATCGGCCCGGTGCTGCAGGGGCTGTCAAAACCTGCCAATGATCTTTCGCGTGGCTGCACGGCCGCGGATGTGACCAATATGATTGCTGTGACCGTCCTTCAGGTCGCGCGCTAACTTCCGAGGAGACTTTCTATGAACCAGCCGGTGATCGACCTGAGCCCGAAAGTCTCTGACGAGGTGCGCAAAACCACCTGTTACATGTGCGCCTGCCGCTGCGGGATCAACGTGCACATGAAAGACGGAAAGGTCGCCTACATCGAGGGCAACAAGGATCATCCGGTCAACCAGGGTGTGCTCTGTGCCAAGGGGTCCGCCGGCATCATGCAGGTCAACGCACCCTCGCGTCTGCGCAAACCACTCAAACGCGTGGGCGAGCGCGGATCGGGCGAGTTCGAAGAAATCGAATGGGATGAGGCGCTGAAGATTGCCACCGACTGGCTGGAACCGGTGCGCAAAAAAGACCCCTCCAAACTCGCGTTTTTCACCGGGCGCGATCAGTCACAGTCTTTCACGTCCTTCTGGGCGCAGAACTACGGCACACCGAATTATGCGGCCCACGGCGGCTTCTGCTCGGTCAATATGGCAGCGGCAGGCATCTACACGATGGGCGGCGCCTTCTGGGAATTCGGCCAGCCTGACTGGGATCACACAAAGCTTTTCATGCTTTTCGGCGTGGCCGAGGATCACGACAGCAACCCGATCAAAATGGGGATCGGCAAGATCAAAAAGCGCGGCGCCCGGGTGATCGGCGTGAACCCAATCCGCACCGGGTATAATGCTGTGGCCGATGACTGGGTCGGCATCACGCCGGGCACCGACGGGCTCTTTATTCTGGCAATGGTCCACTGCCTGATGAAGGCCGGCAAAATCGATCTGAATTATCTGGCGCAATACACCAACGCCCCCGTTCTGGTGAATGAAGACGAAAAGTCCCCTGAATACGGCCTGCTGATGCGCGACGAGAACGGCAAAGAGCTTGTCATCGATCGAGTGACCGGCAAACTGACACCTTTCGATCAGCCCGGCGTCAAACCTGACCTCTCTGCAACCCATCGCGAGGCCGGCGTTACGCACCGGCCGGTCTTTCACAAAATGGCCGATATGTATCTCTCCGATGACTACGCGCCGGAGAATGTGGCCGACCGCTGTGGCATTCCCGCCAGACGCATCCGCGCGATCGCGGCAGAGCTTGCGCGCGTGGCCTTCGAAGAAAGCTTTGAGCTTGATCAGCCCTGGACCGATTTCCGCGGTGAAAAGCACGAAACGATGGTGGGCCGTCCGGTCTCTTTTCATTCGATGCGTGGCATCTCTGCGCATGCCAACGGGTTTCAGACCTGCCGCGCGCTGCACACGCTGCAGATCATCCTCGGCACGGTCGAGGTACCCGGCGGCTTCCGCTTCAAGCCGCCCTATCCCAAGCCCGCGACCGCCCACCCCAAACCGCATGTTGGCATGAATGCAGGCGCACCGCTCAACGGCCCGCATCTGGGCTTCACCCACGGCCCCGAGGATCTTGCCCTGCGCGAAGACGGCACGCCCGCGCGCATCGACAAGGCCTTCACCTGGGAAAACCCGATGTCGAGCCACGGGCTCATGCATATGGTGATTTCTAACGCCTGGGCCGGCGATCCCTATAAAATCGACGTGCTGTTCATGTATATGGCAAACATGTCGTGGAACTCGTCGATGAATACGCGCGGCGTGATCGACATGCTGACCGACAAGGATGAGAACGGCGAATATGTGATCCCGAAGATCATCTATTCTGATGCCTACAGCTCTGAAATGGTTGCCTATTCTGATCTGATCCTGCCCGATACAACCTATCTCGAACGCCACGACTGCATCTCGCTTTTGGATCGACCGATCTGCGAGGCCGATGCTGCTGCTGATGCTATCCGCTGGCCGGTGATAATGCCCGATCGCGACGTGAAAGGGTTCCAGTCGATGCTCTGCGAGCTGGGGGCCATGCTGAAACTGCCCGGCTTTACCAATGAGGACGGCAGCCAGAAATACGCCGATTACGGCGATTACATCGTCAACCACGAACGCCGGCCAGGCATCGGCCCGCTGGCCGGGTTCCGGGGGGCGAACGGCGATAAATCAGGCCGCGGCGAGGTCAACCCGCGCCAGCTTGAGCAGTACATCGAAAACGGTGGCTTCTTCGTTGAACACATCCCGCAGGGGTCAAATTACTACAAACCCTGGAACACCGCCTATCAGGACTGGGCGGTGGAAATGGGCCTCTACGATAAACCAACGCCCTATCTTTTCTCGCTCTATGTCGAGCCGATGCGGAAATTCCAGCTCGCCGCCGAAGGCCACGGCGACCGCCAGCCGCCCGATCACCTGCGCCAGCGCATCATCGACACGATGTCACCGCTGCCGATCTGGTATTCCTGCGAAGAGGAGAACCGTGCCGATGAATTCCCCGTCACGGCTCTCACGCAGCGCCCGATGGCGATGTACCACTCCTGGGGTTCACAGAACGCCTGGCTCAGGCAACTGCACGGCCATAATCCACTGTATCTGCCGACAAAGCTGATGCGCGAAAATGATCTCTCCGACGGCGACTGGGCGACAGTCACCTCACCGCATGGTGAGATAACGGTGCCGGTGCTTGAGATGGCGGCGCTCAACGAAAACACCGTCTGGACCTGGAACGCTATCGGCAAACGCAAAGGTGCCTGGGCGCTTGAGGAAAACGCCCCCGAAGCTACCCGCGGCTTCCTGCTAAACCACCTCATCCACGAGTTGCTGCCGCCCAAAGGCGACGGGCTGCGGTGGGCCAATTCCGATCCGATCACCGGCCAGGCCGCCTGGTTCGACCTCAAAGTCCGGATCACCAAAGCGGCCACCCCCGATGAAGCAAAACCAGAATTCCCGCCGATAAAATCATCCGTCGGAAAAGGCCCGAAGAACCTGACATGGAAAGTCGGCAAATGACCGCGCCACTTCTCTGGCTCGAAAATATCCCGGGGGTCCGGGGGCAGCGCCCCCGGGAACGCAGACCTCTTCCCGACAGGCCGTTTGACACGCCACAGACAATCGCCCCGCCGACCTTCCCGAACAGGAGCCGCTCATGACCTCCCTGCCAACCTCGACCGACCGCAAACTGGGCCTCGTGATTGACCTTGATACATGTGTCGGCTGCCATGCCTGTGTGATCTCCTGCAAAGGATGGAACACCGAAAACTACGGCGCGCCGCTCAGTGACCAGAACGCGTACGGCGCAGACAACAGCGGCACCTTTCTCAACCGCGTGCACTCTTATGAGGTGCAGCCCGAGGCAGGCGCCGCACAGCTCATCCACTTCCCCAAATCCTGCCTGCACTGCGAGGATGCGCCCTGTGTCACGGTCTGCCCGACCGGCGCCAGCTACAAACGTGTCGAAGACGGCATCGTGCTGGTCAACGAGAGCGATTGTATCGGTTGCGGGCTCTGCGCCTGGGCCTGCCCTTATGGTGCGCGTGAGCTCGATCAGGCCGAAGGTGTGATGAAGAAATGCACACTCTGCGTGGACCGCATCTATAACGAAAACCTACCCGAGGAAGACCGCCAGCCCGCCTGCGTGCGCACCTGCCCGTCGAACGCGCGCCACTTCGGCGATCTGGGTGATCCCGACAGCGACGTGAGCAAACTTGTCGCCGACCGCGGCGGCATGGATCTGATGCCTGAACAGGGCACAAAACCCGTCAACAAATACCTGCCGCCCCGGCCCAAGGACGCGATGCCTGAATTTGACGTGCTCGCCCCCTTCCTCGAACCGGTGGCGCATGAGCCCAAGGGCTTTCTGGGCTGGCTCGACAAAGCGCTGGAGAAAATCTGATGCATCCTGCACCTTCTGTTATCTTCTTCACCACTTTCAGTGGACTGGGCTTTGGCCTGCTGGTCTGGCTGGGCCTTGGTTACCCGGCGGTCACCGGCTGGACGGCATTCGTCTTTTTCGCGATTGCCTATGCCATGGCCGTGGGCGGCCTGCTGGCCTCGACCTTTCACCTCGGACGGCCTGAACGCGCGATCAAAGCCTTCACCCAGTGGCGCTCCAGCTGGCTCAGCCGTGAGGCATGGTGCGCTGTCGGTGCGCTGGTTCTGATGGGTCTCTATGCCGCCGGTCTGGTTTTTGCGGACACCCGCATCGCGCTGCTGGGCATCCTTGGTGCTCTGTTCTCGCTGGCCACGGTTTTCACCACCTCGATGATCTATACACAGCTCAAAACCATCCCGCGCTGGAACATGAGCATCACGCCGGTGAAGTTCCTCGTCCTTTCGCTTGCCGGTGGTGCGCTGCTCTCCGGACAGGTTCAGGCGGCCCTTATCCTGCTGGTCGTCGCCGGCGTTGTTCAGGGGCTGACCTGGATCATGGGCGACAGGGCGCTGGAGGCATCCGGCACCAGTCTCAAAACCGCAACCGGGCTCGGTGAAGCAGGATCCGTGCGCTCGTTTGAGCCGCCGCATACCGGCACCAACTACCTGCTGCGCGAGTTCGTGCATGAGATCGGGCGCAAACACAGCCAGAAACTCCGGCTTATTTCTCTGGTGCTGATGGTCGGCGTTCCGTTCCTGCTGCTGATCCTGCCGTTCAACCATTTCTTTGCGCTGCTCGCGGTGATCAGCCATGTGGCGGGTGTTCTGACCGCGCGCTGGCTCTTCTTCGCTGAGGCGGAGCATGTGGTGGGGCTTTACTACGGCAAGCGCTGAGCGCCGCCCTCAGAGCGGCAGGCGGCGCTCCACCAGACGCGCCATGATCGAGGCTCCAACGGGCAGGATCTCCTCGCCCAGCACGAAACCGGGGTTGTGCAGCGGCAGCGTGCCGCTGTGCCCGAGGCTGCAGTAGGCGCCCGGCACGACCCGCAGCATATCGGCAAAATCCTCTGAACCGGTTGTCGGGTCTTCCGCGTCAGTGACGTTTTCAGCGCCCACAATATCTGTCGCCGCCTCCAGATACGCCACCGACAGATCCGCGTCATTCACGAGCACATCAAAAACGTTGCGCAGATCGAGCGTAATTTCGACCCCGTGGGCCGTCGCAAAGCCATCGCAAAGCGCCTGCAGGCGCCCCGCCGCGCGGGCATAAACGTCATCTTTAAAATAGCGGATCGTGCCCGCCAGCGTCGCCACGCCCGGCACCACGTTATATGCGCTGCCGGCGTTGAGTTTCGTGACCGACAGCACGCAGGTCTCCAGCGGGCTGATGTTTCGCGCCACGATGGTGTTGAGCTCTGTGGTCAGGCTCGCCGCGATCATCAGTGCGTCGCGGCTGTCTTCGGGGTGGGCGGCGTGGCTGCCGTGGCCCTGCACGGTGATGTCGAAAAACGCGGCCCCCGCCATGGCGGCGCCGGCACGAATACCGAACCTGCCCGGATTGCCGTCCGGATAATTATGCATCCCGTAAATCTCATCACAGGGGAACCGTTCGAAAAGTCCGTCAGCGATCATGCCGCGCGCCCCGCCAAGGCCCTCTTCGGCGGGCTGAAAGATCAGCACCGCTGTTCCGTCAAAATCGCGCGTGGCCGTCAGGTGTTTTGCCGCCCCGAGCAGCATCGTGGTGTGTCCGTCGTGCCCGCAGGCGTGCATCACACCGTCGTTTGACGAGGCATGCGGCAGGCCCGTTGCTTCGGTGATCGGCAGCGCATCCATATCCGCACGCAGCCCGACGCATCGGTTGCCCTGCCCTTTGCCGCGCACAATCGCCACCACACCTGTACCGGCAATTCCGGTGTGCAGTTCATCAACGCCATAGCTTTCCAGCAACCGCGCCACAACGCCGCTGGTGCGTTTTTCCTCAAAGCCGATCTCGGGATGTGCGTGCAGATCGCGGTAAATCTCCTGCAGTTCCGCGGTGCTGTCGTCAATCACTGGCAGGATGTTCACAGGCGTTTCTCCCGGTTGCTGAGCATCCGGCAATTCTGGAAGCCCGCGGCATCAGGGTCAACGCCTGAAATACAAAGGGCGGGATGATCCCGCCCCTGTCTTTTCAGTTCATCAGCCCCGCGTGACGCAGACCATCATCGACCAGCGCGCGCGTGGCATCCGAGAGGCCCGTCAGCGGCAGGCGCACCTCCTCAGAGCAGAGATCAAGCCGCGACATGGCATATTTCACACCGACGAGCCCCGGTTCGGTAAAGATCGCCTTGTGCAGCGGCATCAGCCGGTCCTGGATTTCCAGCGCGCGTCCATAGTCCCCCGAAAGGCAGGAGGCCTGCATCTCACTCAGCATCTTTGGTGCGACATTGGCGGTGACCGAAATGCAGCCGACCCCACCCTGCGCGTTAAACCCGTGTGCTGTGGCATCCTCGCCCGAGAGCTGGATGAAATCCGCGCCGCAGGTCATCCGCTGATCACAGACCCGCGCCAGATCGCCGGTGGCATCTTTGACCCCGACAATGCGCGGCAGTTCAGCAAGCCGCCCCATGGTGTCCGGTTTCATGTCCACCACGGACCGGCCGGGAATGTTGTAAATGATGACCGGCAGTTCACAGCAGTCGTGGATCGCAGTGAAATGCGCGATCAGACCGGACTGCGTGGGTTTGTTGTAATAGGGCGTGACCACGAGAATCGCATCCGCACCGACCTTTTCCGCGTGCTGAGCGAGGCGCATCGCTTCGGTCGTATTGTTTGAGCCGGCGCCCGCAATGACCGGAATGCGGCCCGCTGCAGCTTTGACGACTTCTTCGACCACGGTTTCATGTTCACGGTGGCTCAGGGTTGGGCTTTCACCGGTCGTCCCCACGGGGACAAGGCCGTTACTGCCTTCACCGATATGCCATTCGACGAGTTTCTTCAGCGTATCCAGATCCAGCTCGCCGTTCCGAAACGGCGTGACGAGGGCAGGCATCGAGCCTTTGAACATTTTCACGCTCCTTTATATTGTGGCCGGCAAATGGCCTGGTTTTAACATCTTTTCAGCAAGATCGTGATTTGATCCCGCGCTATGCAGATGTATGTATCAGAGGCTCTAGCCTTCAAACGTCGGGAAATGCAAGTGATCACACGCGCGCTGTCGACCATTGTTCTTCTTTTTGCGCTGGCTTTGCCGGCCCTCGCCGAACGCCCGCGCCCGCTGAGCGTCGCCTTTGACGCGCTGCGCCAGGGCGACTGGAGCGGTGCCTCACGGGTGGCCGCGAAAGATGGCGAAATTGCGGCAGATATAGTCGAATGGATCCGGCTGCGCGACGGCCAGGGCTCCTGGACCGAAGTGCGTGACTTTCTGGCGCGCCGGCCCGACTGGCCCGGAGAGCGCTATCTGCGCAAGCAGTCCGAACAATCGGTGATCCGCGCCGGTGATGCTGCGGTTTCAGCATTCTTTGCGCAGATGCCACCTCAGACCGCCGGCGGCGTACTCGCCTACAGCGCGCGCCTCACGGAAACAGGCCGCAGCGATGAAGCACAGGCGATGGTTCTGAATGCATGGCTGAATTTCCCGATGGGCAAAAGTGAGCAGTCCCGCTTTCTTCAGGCGCATGGTGCATTTCTCAAAGGCCATCACGACGCGAGGCTCGATGCGATGCTCTGGCGCGGGGTGTATGAAAATGCCCGCCGGATGTTCGATCTGGCCTCGCCCGCCGCTGTTGCCGTAGCCCGCGCAAGGATCGCCCTCAGAGCCGGTGAAAAGGGCGTGGATACCCTGATTGAAAAGGTGCCGGCAAAATACGCGACCGATCCCGGGCTGCAGTATGACCGGTTCATCTGGCGCGCGCGCAAAGGACGGACAAATGACGCAAGAGAGATGCTGCGCGCGACATCTGTGAGTGCAGAAGCGCTGGGACGCCCCGGCGAATGGGCCAGCAGACGTCGTTCAATGGCGCGTGCGGAAATGCGCACGGGTGATCCGGAAGTGGCCTATGAAATCGCCTCGCGGCATTTTCTCACACAGGGGTCCGATTACGCGGATCTGGAGTGGCTTTCCGGCTATATTGCGCTGCATAAACTTGATGAGCCGGAAACAGCGCTTCAGCATTTCCGCAACCATGATGCCGCTGTGCGATCGCCGATCTCCAAAGGTCGGTCAGGTTACTGGCGCGGACGCGCTCTGGAAGCCCTGGGTGATGTGGCGGCGGCTGATCAGGCCTATACCGGTGCGGCCCGGTTTCAGACCTCATTTTACGGGCTTCTGGCGGCGGAACGCGCCGGCATTCCTTTTGACATGGACCTTGCCGGTGAGCCTGCAACAGGCGACTGGCGCAGATCACCTATCTCACAGAACCCGGTCTTTCGTGCCGGGCTGCTGCTGCAGGCCTCCGGCGAGATTAATCTCGCTGAGCGGTTCTGGACTCACCTTGCCGAAAGCCTTGACCGCAACGAAGCCGGTCTTCTGGCGCAGGCAGCACTTGATGCCGGGCACCCGCACCTCGCTGTCATGATTGGTAAACGCACTGCAAGTCGCGCGGTAGTCATTCCGGGCGGATACTATCCGCTGCACCCCGTCGCGGAACAGAAGCTGCCGATGGCGCCGGAGATGGTGCTGGCGATTGCCCGTCGGGAAAGTGAATTTGATCCCGGGGTACAAAGCGGTGTGGGCGCGCGAGGCCTGATGCAGGTTATGCCGGCCACGGGCCGCGAAGTTGCAAAACGTCTCGGCCGTCTCGCCGGTCACAGCACAGAACGCATGATCAGCGACCCGGAGTACAACGCCGAGCTTGGCGCGGCCTATCTCTCCATGCTCGCCGGACGGTTCCGGGGCAATGTGGTGATGATGTCCGCAGGCTATAATGCGGGTCCGGGTCGACCCGACAGCTGGATGCAGATCTTCGGCGATCCGCGGCGCGGACAGATCGATGTCGTGGACTGGATCGAACACATACCGTTTCGCGAAACCCGTAACTATGTGATGCGGGTAACTGAAAGCCTGCCGATTTACCGCGCGACGCTGGGCAAAGACCCGATGCCTGTACCCTTTTCCGAAGAGCTGACCGGATCAACGCTGCTGTCGTTCGCGCCACAGGGTGAATAGACCCGCGGACACGATGATCGCCACACCAAGGGCGACGTTGGGGCGGATCGTTTCGCCAAACACCAGCACCCCCATCGAGGCGGCAAAGACAAGCTGAAAGTATGCAAAAGGCTGCACCGCACTGGCTTCTGCAACCTCATAGCAGCGGATCAGCATCCAGTGCCCGGTTGCCCCGGTCACGCAGAGCATGGCCATCCAGATCCAGTCGATGATGACCATCGGCTCCCAGTACCAAACCCCCGCCGCAGTCATGGCAACAGCCCCCGTCGTCCCGGTCCAGAAGAAGCTGGTCGCGGTACTGTCGCGTCGCGCGACGAAACGTGTGAGCAACCCGTAAAGCGCAAACATTGACGCGGCCATGAGCGGCACAACCGCTGCCGGATCAAAGACACCGTATCCCGGCTGCAGAATGATGATCACACCGACAAAACCCACGGCAATCGCAGCCCAGCGGCGCCAGCCGACCTTTTCCCCCAGAACCGGGCCCGACAATGCCGCGACCAGCAGAGGATAACATGCGAAAACAGCGTGGCTCTCCACCAGTCCCAGCAGAGTAAAGGCCGCCACCATAACGCAGATTTCCGCCGCCAGCAAAAACCCCCGGAACGCCTGTACGACAGGCTGCGATGTCCGGGCGGCCTCGCGCAGACCACCGGCTTTGCGCCGCGCAATGCTGATCACAAAGGCGGCGAAAAACCAGTAACGGATCATCACCACCATCATGACATTGTATTCCGCTGCCAGATGCCGCGAGAGACCGTCCTGCACCGCAAAGACGAAGGTCGTCACGACCATCAGAATGATGCCAAGACGCAGATTATCCGGCTGGCTCATGGTGCCAGCACGCCACGCGACATATGCCGTTTTCGCCCGTATCCCGGTACGCGCTGCACCGAAAACCCGGCATTTTCGAGACCGCGCCGTACAAACCCCGCAGCCGTGTACGTAGCAAAGGAACCGTCGGGCGCGGTGTGCGCGGCCACGGCCTGCATCAGATCCGCGTCCCAGAGCTCGGGGTTTTTGGCCGGCGAAAAACCGTCGAGATACCAAGCATCGGCCATCCCGCTCCACGCCGGGACCTGAACCCGCGCGTCTCCGGGCAGAACCGTCAGCGTCACGCCAGGCAGAAATTTCACCGGTCCGCCGGTCGGGTCCCAGTGCCGCACCAGTGCCGGCCCCAGCGACGCGAAAGCATTAAAAGCACCAAGCGCGCGGGCCATATCTTCGGCATCAAGGGGGAAAGCTTCGAAGCTGGTGAACGTCAGAGGTGCCTGCTCGCCCGCCGCCTGCCATTCAAGGACAGTCGTGAGAAAGTTCAGCCCGGTGCCAAAGCCCAGTTCCGCAATGTGGACGGGCCCGTCAAACCGCCCGGGCAGATCGTTTCCCGCCAGAAACACATGCCGGGTTTCCTCCAGCCCGTTTTCCAGACTGAAATAGGGATCATCGAACCGACCGGAAACAGGCACCTGCCCGCTTTTCCAGGTTACATCTGCCGTCTGGTTCTGCACGTTCGGGCCTTGTAGGGTGTGACGGATATGGCGCGACACTGAGGCAGAAGGCAGGCTTTAGCAATGGGCGAAATAACAGTGCGCGGTGCCGGGATCTTCGGGTTGAGCATTGCCTGGGCCTGCGTGCGGCGTGGTGCGCAGGTGCGCCTGACTGACCCTTGCGGTCCGGCGTCCGGCAGCAGTGGCGGGATCGTGGGCGCACTGGCCCCGCATGTGCCGGAGAACTGGAACGCAAAGAAAGCTTTTCAGTTCGAAAGCCTTCTTGCAGCACCTGCATTCTGGGCTGAAGTCGCGGACGCGGGGGGCACAGACCCGGGATATCAGGCAGCCGGACGGTTGCAGCCGGTGGCGGACGCCGGTGCCCTCGTGCTGGCCCGGCGCCGCGCGGACACGGCGACGGATCTCTGGCGCGGGAAAGCCACCTGGTCGCTGGAACCTGCAAGCGACAACCCGTGGACACCGGCGAGCCCGACGGGCTGGCTGATCCGCGACACGCTTTCGGCGCATCTGCACCCGAGACGGGCCTGCGCCGCTCTGGTGGCCGCGCTGGCCGCCCGGGGCGTCCGGGCAGAGGTGGACGGCGAGGACAGTGGCGCGGTCATACATGCCACCGGCATCGCAGGGCTTGAGGCGCTGAACGCCGGACATCACAGGCTGGTCGGTGCCGGGGTGAAAGGTCAGGCGGCCCTGTTGCAGCATGACGCCAGAGGCGCGCCGCAACTTTTTGCAGACGGGCTGCATATCATACCGCACAGCGACGGGACCGTGGCCGTCGGATCGACCTCTGAGCGGGAATACAGTGACCCGTCGCGCGTTGATCAGCAGCTTGACGATGTGATCGCGAGAGCCCGCGCCGCCGTGCCGGCACTGCGCAACGCGCCCGTGACGGAACGCTGGGCGGGCGTGCGTCCGCGGGCGCGCAGCCGGGCGCCGATGCTGGGGGCATGGCCCGGGCGCCCGGGGCATTTCATCGCCAACGGCGGCTTCAAAATCGGATTTGGTATGGCGCCCGGCATCGCGGAGGTGATGGCAGATCTGGTGCTTGACGGCACAAACCGCATTCCGGAAGGGTTTGACGTCGAGGCATCTTTCTGAGCGCGACGGGCACGCTGCTGCGTCTGCCACAAACAGCACGAACCTGCGGCAGCGACACCGCCGGGCGACCGCAGAACGCGCCTCTGTGTCAGTCTCTCTTCAGCCGGATGATCGCGCGATCTCTTCTTTCAGGCCATCCATCAGCGCCGTGAGTTCACGCTGATAGATCTCGCCTTTCAGCCTGCCGCTTTCGTCAAACTGGTTCGTGCAGTCGGCAAGGTGAATTTCCGGACCCTGAAGAATGCGGGTGCGGAAAGGCACCATGAAACCGCGCAGGACCATCTGCGCACGCTCGCCCCCGGCGCGCCCGGCCGCGGCGGACATGACCGCAAGCGGCTTGTCCTTCCAGGGTGATCCTTTCGTTCGGCTGATCCAGTCCAGAGCATTTTTGAGAACGCCGGAAAGCCCCTTGTTATATTCAGGCGTCGAGATCAGGACCGCATCCGCAGCGGCGATCTGACGGGCAAGGCCGGTCACCGCTTCGGGCACGCCGGTTTCGGCCTCTGCGTCAGCGTCGTAAAGCGGCAGGTTCAGATCCGCCTGGGTATAGCTGCAGGGCCCGAACAGCCGTGCGGCCTCGCGCAGCAGCATTGAATTGGAAGACCCCTCGCGCAGGGATCCTGACAGGCCGAAAAGTTTAACGTCCGACATGGATACTCCGATAATTTGTGTTTTCCGTTGCGCTCTCACCTGTGGCACAGCTTTGGAAAAGCAAGAGGCCGCGGGGGTGCCGCGGCCTCAATACTTGTCTGATCCGACTGATCAGGCGTTTGGCAGTATCACGATTTCCACGCGACGGTTCTGTGCTTTGCCGTCAGCGCTGAGGTTGCTGGCCACCGGCTGGCTCTCGCCCCTGCCGATGCTGCGCACCCGTGCGGAAGAGACCCCTGCGTTGATCAGAACATCACGGACCGCGCCGGCTCTGCGTTCTGAAAGCCGCTGATTATAGGCCGCATCACCATCGCTGTCGGTGTGCCCGATCACCTGAATGGTCGATTGCGGATACTGGCGCAGGTTACTGGCAACTGTGCGCAGATCCGTCTGCAGATCAGAGCGGATCGCAAAGCTGTCAGTGGCAAAAAGGATATCCTGCGGCAGGCTGACGATCAGCCGGTCACCGGTGTTGACGATGGTGACGTTGTCGTTGCCAAGCTGGTTGCGCAGATCGGCTTCCTGCCTGTCGAGTGAGTACCCGATACCGGCACCCACGGCGGATCCGATGACAGCACCGATTAGCGCTGCATCGCCGCGATTGCCGTCCCCTTTGGAGAGTGCGCCGGCCAGCGCACCGACACCGGCACCCACAAGCGCGCCCTGCTGGGTATTCTGGCCCGCGGGCACGGGAGGGGCATTCGGATCCGAGGCGGGAACGGTGCAGGCACCAAGCGCCATGCTGCCTGCCAACGCAAGCGCCACGGGAGATTTCAGATTTATCATAAACGTACTGCCTTCAGTGGTTGCGGCCCCGTTCGGGCGGGGCGTCATTTATTAACGCTGTCAATATGGGGACGGTTCCGCAGCAAAGAAAGGGGAAAGTCAGCGATTATTTACCGGTCGTGAAGGGCTCAGGCCGGGCCGTTTACTGTTTCCAGCGCCAGCATCGCGCGTTTCATCGGCAGGCCCCAGTGGTATCCGCCAAGTCCGCCTGATTTTCGCAGGGCACGGTGACAGGGGATCAGCCAGCTGATCGGGTTACGCCCGACGGCGGTGCCCACAGCGCGCACCGCCCGCGGGCTGCCGACTGCGCGCGCAATCTCTGAATAGGTCGTCACGTGACCGGACGGGATCGCGAGCAGCGCCTCCCAGACCTTTATCTGAAAAGGTGCGCCGATGAGAAACAGCGGCGCCGTATCCAGTTTGCCGTCGCCGGCGCCAAAGGCCTGAAGAACCCAGGGACGCAGCATCATCGGATCTTCAGTGAATTCAGCCGAGGGCCAGCGCTGCATCAGGTCCTCCAAGGCGGCTTCTGCGCCGATTTCGGCAGCGAAGCCAATGCCGCAGATGCCTTTTTCGGTGCCCATCACGATGGCCGGGCCGAACGGGCTCTCAAACCAGCCCCAGCGGATCTCAAGGCCGGCGCCTTTGCGGGCGAATTCACCCGGGCTCATCGCCTCCCAGCGCAGAAAAAGATCATGCAGGCGACCACTGCCCGAGAGCCCCGCGGCATGTGACGCTTCAAGTGTCGTGAACCGCTCTGCAAGAAGGGTTTTTGCATATCCAAGCGTCAGATACTGCTGATACTTTTTTGGTGATATGCCGACCCAGCGCGAGAAAAGCCGCTGAAAGTGAGCGTTACTCATTCCCATCTCGGCTGCGATGGCATCGAGGGACACGGGTTCTTCTGCCTGATCCAGCAGGTCAATCGCCCGGCGGATTACCCCGTAGTGATAGCTGCCTTCTGCGCCGGCGGTAAAAGTCTGATGTTCTGTCATGCCTCAGATGTAGCCGGGCCGGCGGGGAATTTCGACCCGGAACCTGCGCATCATGCACGGACAGCCCGCTGTTGGTGCGGCAGATCCGGACTGCGTGCCGGCGGGTCAATCAGCAGACGGGCTTCTTTGCGGGTCACGCAGGGACGCGCGGTGCTCTGACGCCGGAAATCCGTGCCGAGCAGATCTTCAAGCCGCGAACGGTCCTGCGGGCTCAGGCGGCGCAGCGCTTCGGACCCGGTGAACATTGTCTCGACCCATGCGCCTTCAGCAAGGATAATCTGATGCTCGGCGCAGAGGATGTGGGTCAGCGTAAAACTGCGCTGCGGCACCACAGCGCGGGCGACATCACGATCGAGCCAGGCTTTGGCCGGTGCCAGCACTTCGGCGGAAAAATACAGCAGTTCGGCACGCGCAGAACACAGCAACACGCGGTGATCACCGGTCAGGCAAAGATCATGCACAGGGGTCCCGTTTGCCAGAGATCCGGCAGGCAGGCACAAGGGCGCCTCGTCGGGGTACTGCCGGAAATAGCCCGCATCAAGACGCGTGCGTCCGATCCAGAGGACAGGCTGATATCCGTGGTCGCGCGTCAGCACCAGATCGGAAGTCTCCAGCCATTCGACCGGCATATCCCCTTCCTGGGTTGCAATCATCGTGCCCGGCCCGAAACAGGCCACCGAATTCTGCTCGTAAAAGCTGTATTGATTTCGCGCGTCCTGGGCCTGCTGCCCTTTCATCTTCTCACCAGATTCGGTGGTGCCGATAAAGGTGTAGCTCTCGCCCGCCTGCATCGGTTCGCTCGGGATATACCCCACAACCTCTCCATCGATCTCAAACACGTTCAGCGAAAATACATTTCCTTCAGATGTCTCGTACCAGCGCACCTCTTCAACATAGATGCGGCCCGCGTCGAGCGTATTGCCGCTGGTGTCATAGACCACCGCAGTCTGGTCCGCGTCATCGCCGACCTCGTCATTGCTGTCGTCGCCATCAGCAAAGTTATCGTTGTCGTCGACCTCGATGCGCGTACGCCCGTCGCGGGCGTTATAATCAGGGGCCAGCGAAGTCTGACCTGTATCCGGGTCCATAACCAGTGCATCCGGCCCGTAGGCATAAAAGGTCCGTGTCGGCATGTCAGTCCTGCTCCTGCGATTGCACGCACTCTTTCAGATCAGGGTAAATTTCCGGCTGAGAAAACAGTCGGCTTTTGTGATGGATTTTAGAGATATCGCGGCCGATCAGCTTGCCCCGGGCGGTAAATCACCGCATACCTCCGGCATGGCAAAACAGCTTGGCTATCATACGATCCGCGAGATTTTCACGCGCTTTCAGGAGGCGGATCCGGCACCCGTGGGTGAGCTCGATCACGTGAATGCTTACACCCTGGTGGTTGCTGTCGCTCTGAGCGCCCAGGCCACGGACGCCGGCGTCAACAAAGCCACGCGCGCGCTTTTTGCTATCGCGGATACGCCGCAGAAGATGCTCGATCTGGGGCCGGAGACGCTCACAGAGCACATCAAAACCATCGGGCTTTTCCGGCAGAAGGCGAAAAACGTCATGAAGCTGAGCCGGATCCTGGTCGAGGACTACAACGGCGAGGTGCCCAACAGCCGCGCGGCTCTCGAAGGGCTGCCGGGTGTCGGACGCAAGACCGCCAATGTGGTGCTGAACATGTGGTGGCGGCATCCGGCGCAGGCCGTGGACACGCATATCTTCCGGCTGGGCAACCGGTCAGGGATCGCTCCCGGCAAAACGGTCGAAGCAGTCGAACGCGCCATCGAAGACAATATTCCGGCCGACTTTCAGCTGCACGCCCACCACTGGATGATCCTGCACGGGCGCTATCATTGTAAGGCACGCAAGCCGCAGTGCCCGACCTGTATCATCCGCGATCTGTGCGCATTTGAGGATAAGACAACATGAAACATTACCAGCTTGTCGGCATCGGAAACGCCGTTGTCGATGTAATCAGCCATGCCGATGACAGTTTTCTCGATCATATGGGCATCGAAAAAGGCATCATGCAGCTTGTTGAGCGCGACCGCTCCGAGACACTTTATGCCTCGATGTCCGACCGCTTGCAGACCCCTGGCGGGGCGGTGGCCAACACCGTCGCCGGGGTCGGCGCTCTGGGGCTGCAGACGGCGTTTATCGGTCGGGTGCGTGATGATGCGCTGGGACGGTTTTACGCGGATGCGATGACGGATAACGGCATCGATTTCGTCAACCCGCCGGTGCAGGGCAGCGACGTGCCGACCTCGCGCAGCATGATTTTCGTGGCCCCTGACGGGGAGCGGTCGATGAACACCTATCTGGGCATCTCAACCGGCCTGACCTCGGGCGACGTGCCGGTTGAAGTCACCGGCAACGCGCGGATCATGTTCCTTGAGGGGTATCTTTTCGATCACGACGCCGGCAAAACCGCATTCCGCGAAGCCGCCCGGGCGACCAAAGCCGGGGGTGGCATCGCCGGCATCGCCATATCTGATCCGTTCTGTGTGGAGCGGCACCGGGCGGATTTCCTGGCACTCATTGAGAACGACCTTGATTATGTGATCGGCAATGAGCACGAGATCTGCTCGCTTTTTGAGACGGATCTGGAGAGCGCGCTGACCAGAACCGCAGCAATCTGCCCGCTGGTGATCTGCACCCGGTCGGGCGATGGCGTCTCGGTCATCTCTGACGGTGAACGCATTGATGTCCCGGTTGAGGAAGTCACCCCCGTGGATGCGACAGGGGCAGGTGATCAGTTTGCGGCAGGGTTCCTTTATGGTCTCGCAACCGGGCGCGACGTCGATGTCTGCTGCAGGATGGGCAACGCCTGCGCGGCCGAGGTCATCAGCCACATCGGCCCGCGCCCGCAAAAAGAAATGATGAAGGTTTTTCAGGCCGAAGGTCTGGTCTGAAAATGCTCAGGGACGGCTTTCACGATGTGCCGCCGGGTAAGGTCGCGGTGATCGTCACCAGGCTGGAGATGCGCGCGCCGCCCGAGATGCGCGCGGTGCCGCTGCCTGACGGGGTGAGCTTTCATCAGGTGACACCCGATCGCGACTGGTACCGGGATATTTTCCGCCGTGTGGGGTCGGAGGACTGGCTCTGGTACGGGCGTCTGCTGCTGGATGATGCGGCCCTTGATGCGATCCTGACGGACCCTGCGACGGCCTATTTCACGCTGCGCCGGGACGGGCGGGACGAGGCGCTGCTGGAGCTCGATTTCCGACGCGAGGGCGCGTGTGAGCTGGCCTATTTCGGCCTGACGCGGGCGCTCATTGGCACCGGGTCCGGGCGGTATCTGATGAACGAGGCGATTACGCGGGCCTGGGCGCAGCCCATCAGCCTTTTTCATGTGCACACCTGCACCATAGACAGCCCGCAGGCGCTGGCGTTCTACCGGCGCAGCGGTTTCACCCCCGTCAGTCAGAAAGTACAGGTCGATGACGACCCGAGACTGAAAGGGCTGCTGCCGGAAACGGCGGGTCCGGGCGTGCCGGTGTTCAGAAGCTGAGGTGGTCGCTGAATTCCTTCAGAACAGCCTCATAGACGTGGCGCTTGAATGGCACGATGTTTTCTACGAGCTCCGCGACGGGCAACCAGCGCCATTCTGAAAACTCCCGGGGCTCGGCCTCGATATTGACCTCATCATCGGTGCCATGAAACCGCAGAAGGAACCATTTCTGCTGCTGACCGCGAAACCGCCCTTTCCAGAGCTTCGGCACGAGATCATGGGGCAGCTCATAGGGCAGCCACTGACCGCTTTCGGCCACAACGCTGACCTTTTCAGGCGTGACACCGGTTTCCTCAAGTAACTCGCGCAGCGCGGCATCACGTGCCTCTTCGCCCTTGTCGATCCCGCCCTGCGGCATCTGCCAGGCGGCGATCCGGCTGTCGATCCGCTGTCCGACGAAGACTTCACCCGCAGCATTCATCAGCATCACACCCACGCAGGGGCGATAGGGCAGTTTTTCGATGTCTTCGGGGGTCATGTCAGATGTCTCTCCATTAAGGCCCGGGGCAGATGCTGCCCCGACCTTTGCACACTCTCCCGCTGGATAACCTGAAAGCCCGTCGCCTGAAAGGCCGGTTCCGCCATCAGACTGGCCTGTGTCCACAGGCGCGGTATGTCGTGGAGGCGCGCGCGGGCGACGATCGCATCAACGAGCGCGCGGAAGATACCGCAGCCCCGCGCCTGAGGCAGGATAAAGGCCAGATCGATGTATCCGTCGCGGGCGAGTGTCATGAAACCCTGTGCGAGGCCCTCCGCCTCTGCGACGGCGCAGTCATATCCCGCCAGCCGTGTGGCAAAGCCTGCAGGCTCCGGACGCGCAGGCATCCAGGCGGCGCGCTGCGCCTCACTGTACGGGCTCTCCCCTTCACGCACCGCACGGAACATGACCTCCGCAAGCGCGGGGGCGCATCCTGGCTCTGTCCACCTGATCATGTCGCATCCTTTCGCCGTTTGACGCCGCGTTCGACGTGACAGCGGATATGTGAAAATGTGATGTGGTGACAACCAATAAGGGGGAATTCGGCATGGCAGACTATCCGCATCTTCTGGCGCCACTGGATCTGGGTTTCATCACGCTCAAAAACCGCGTGCTGATGGGCTCGATGCATACCGGTCTTGAGGAAACCAAAGACTGGAACCGGGTTGCGGAATTCTATGCCGCCCGGGCGCGTGGTGAAGTGGCGCTGATGGTTACCGGCGGGATCGGCCCCAACCTCGAAGGCTCCGTCCTGCCGGGGGCTGCGATGATGGTCAGCGATGAAGATGTGGCCAACCACCGTATCGTGACGGACCGCGTGCATGCAGCAGGTGGCAGGATCGCGATGCAGATCCTGCATGCCGGGCGTTATGCCTACGGGCCCAAGTGCGTGGCACCCTCACCGGTTAAATCTCCGATCTCGCCTTTTGCACCGACCGAACTTGACGCGGAAGGCATCGAAAAGCAGATCAGCGATATCGTGGCCTGTGCTCAGCGCGCGCAGGATGCGGGATACGACGGGGTGGAGATCATGGGCTCGGAGGGGTATTTCCTAAACCAGTTCCTTGTGACGCATACCAATCAACGCACCGATGAGTGGGGTGGGTCCTACCAGAACCGGATGCGCCTGCCGGTAGAGGTGGTGCGCCGGGTGCGCGAAGCCACAGGCACGGATTTCATCCTGATCTACCGGCTCTCGATGATCGATCTGGTGCCCAACGGCTCGACCCATGCCGAAGTGGTTGAGCTTGCGCAGGCCATCGAGGCCGCAGGTGCGACGATCATCAATACCGGCATCGGCTGGCACGAAGCGCGGATCCCCACCATTGCGACCTCGGTGCCGCGCGCGGCCTTTGCCTGGGTTACCAAAAAGCTGATGGGCAGGGTTGGCATCCCGGTGATCACTTCGAACCGGATCAACACGCCGGGTGTCGCCGAAGAGGTGCTGGCTACAGGCTGCGCGGATATGGTTTCCATGGCGCGTCCGATGCTGGCAGATGCCGATTTCGTGGCCAAAGCGATGCGCGGGCAGGGTGACACAATCGCGCCCTGTATCGCCTGCAACCAGGCCTGTCTCGATCATACGTTCTCGGGCAAAATCTCCAGCTGTCTGGTGAACCCGCGCGCCTGTTATGAGACCGAGCTGACCATCGCGCCGGCGGATGAGACGCGGACGATTGCCATTGTCGGCGCCGGCCCTGCCGGGCTGTCCACCGCGATCACGGCAGCCGGTCGCGGGCATAATGTGACCCTCTTTGACCGCGCGGATGAAATCGGCGGGCAGCTCAATATGGCCAAACAGGTGCCGGGCAAAGAGGAGTTCTTTGGCCTTGTTGACTGGTACCGGACAATGCTGGCGGAGGCCGGTGTCTCCGTTCATCTGAACCGCGAGGTGACCGCAGACGATCTGCAGAGCTTTGACGACGTGGTGATTGCCACCGGTGTGCTGCCGCGTGATCCGGGCATTCCCGGGCAGGACGCGCCGCATGTGGTGAACTATGTCGACGTGCTGCGCGGCAAGGCAAAGGTCGGAGACCGGGTGGCTGTCGTCGGCGCGGGTGGCATCGGGTTCGACGTGGCCGAGTATCTCGTGCACGAGGGCACCAGCCCCACCGAAAGCCTGCCGGACTGGATGCGCGAATGGGGTGTCACCGACCCCGAAGAGCACCGCGCAGGCCTCGCCCCCGAGGGCCCGCAACCGGATGCGCCCGCCCGCGCCGTGACACTGCTGCAGCGCAAAGCGGAAAAACCCGGCAAGCGGCTGGGCAAAACCACCGGCTGGATCCACCGCATGGCGCTGGCGATGAAAGACGTGAAAATGGTCGGCGGGGTGAATTACGAGCGCATCGAGGAAGGCGGGCTCGTGGTCTCTTATGGAGAGGCCCGCGAGAACCCGACGCTGATTGAGGCCGATACGATTGTGCTTTGTGCCGGGCAGCTGTCCGAGCGCAGCCTTGCAGATGCGCTGGAAGAACGCGGTGTCGCCTGCCATGTCATCGGTGGCGCGGATGTGGCTGCCGAGCTTGATGCAAAGCGCGCGATTGATCAGGGCACCCGCCTCGCTGCCGCGCTGTGATGTCGGGCGGGGGTGCATCCCTCCCCGTCCGGCCCGGTTGCGATGCTCTGAGCGAGAGCTTCAGATCTTCAGCCAGTTGCTGTGGCCGGAATTACCCCGTGTCATGACGAGCCCATGCGTGTAAGGTGGCATGAACTTCACGCATAGATTGATCGTTTCCACGCCCTGAACGATCCATGCAAAAACCGCGATACTGTCCAGAATGCGCCCCGTTCCTGCCTGATTTGGTGATCATAAGTTTGTGTAACGAGTAAATTGAAGGGATCGGCAATGGACCGCCTGACTGAAATGGAAGCCTTTGCGACGGTCGTAGACCAGGGCGGCTTCACAGATGCGGCCAAGAAAATGGGGATTTCCAAATCCGCCGTTTCCAAGCACGTCTCATCGCTTGAAGCCCGTCTGGGCGCACGTCTGCTGAACCGCACGACGCGCCGCGTGAGCCCGACGGAAATCGGGCTTGCCTATTATGACAGGGCCCGCCGGGTCCTGAATGATGCAGGCGAGGCCGATGCTCTTGTCACGTCGATGCAAAGCGCGCCCTCGGGCCTTTTGCGCATCTCAGTGGCAACTGATTTCGGCGTGAACCACCTGTCGCCCGTGTTGAGCGAATTCCTGTCAGACTTCCCCGATATCACTGTGAATATGGTACTCAACAACCGCTATGTTGAGCTGATTTCCGAAGGTTTTGACATGGCCGTGCGCATCGGTGAGCTGGAAGACAGCACGCTGCGCGCCCGCAAACTGACCGAAACAACAAAACGCATGATCGCGAGCCCGGATTACTTCGAAAAGTACGGTCGTCCGGAAAAGATCGATGATCTGAACGATCATAAACTGCTGCATTATTCCAACCAGTCGTCGGGCAATGTCTGGAAACTGACGGCCCCTTCGGGCGAAAAGCGTCAGGTGCGGACTGCGGGCTGGCTCAGCGTGAATGACGGACAGTCCCTGCTGAATGCCGCGATCTCGGGCCTTGGCATCGCCTATCTGCCCAGTTTTCTCTATGCCGATGCGATGGAAAAGGGCCTGATCGAAGACGCAATTCCCGATCTGCCGGTTGAGACACAGGGCATCTATGCGGTTTATCCGCCGGGCCGTTTCACACAGCCCAAAGTACGCGCCTTTATCGATTTTCTGGTGCATGCCTTTGCCGAAAAAGGTCCGTCGGACTGGTGACCCCACCCGCCCCGACGACTTTACCCCGGTGTCTCCTGCGCCGGGGTTTTTCTATTCCGCATCCAGCAACACGGCTTCGACGCGGCGGTTGAGGCTGCGCCCGGCGTCGGTCAGGTTCGAGGCAACGGGTGCAAGGTAACCCATGCCCTCTGCATCCAGCCGGCTGCCGGCAATCCCGTATTCATCAACCAGGCGCTGACGCACGGAACGCGCGCGGGCCCGTGACACCGCGATGTTCGCCGAGAGCCCGCCGGTCGTATCGGTGTGCCCTACCAGAGCCAGACGCAGATCCGGGCGGTCTCTGAGCAGAGTTGCAAGCCTTTGCAGCGATGCAAAGGGACCAGGACCCAGATCGGTGCTGCCGGTGTCAAATTCGAGATCACGCAGCACGACAAAACCGCGTTCAAGCAGATTGCCTTCGTTCACCCGGGGCAGAGCGGCCGCAGGTGCCGCCGGTTCCGCGGGCGCGCCGGTCTGAGGTGTTTCTGACACCACATCTGGTGCAGGCTCGGTTTCAGGCAACAGGTCTTCCATCGATACGCCGGTATCGACGGCAATCACCTGAACATAAGCAGATGCGGCCGTGACGCTGACGACCACGCCCAGAACCCGACCCGGGGCCTCCTGCGGGCCGGCAACCGCCGTCAGATAGCGGTAGCGCGAAAGGTTTACGTACATATTCGGGCCGGGCAGGATTTCGGTCTCAAAGCGGAAATCAAACCCGCCACAGTCGCGCGCGGCGCATTCGAAAATCACCTCATAGCCCGCGGCCTCAATCTGCGCTCGCAGCGGCAGAACCACCTGCAGCGGGGTCAGACCGGGCGTATTGATCCGCCAGGCGCGCCGGGTTACGGCCCCCTCGACCTGCAGGGATGGCACTGCACCGTCCCGCCACACACCGACCGGCGCCTGAAAACTGTCAGGGGCGGTATTGCGTTCAACGGTCAGGCGCGCACCCACGGGCAGTTCCGGCTCAAACGCAGCCACCGGCAGGGCCGCACAGAGCGCCAGTGCGGCAAAGAGGCCGCGTAAAGCCGTCCCGCCCGGTGTCATCTGCCCTGCGCGTGATAATCATCGTTGGGGCGCATGTCAGTGGCGCTCGCAACCCGGTTGGTCATGTTGAAAAAACCCGCCACATTCGCGATGTCCCAGATGTCGTTGTCGGTGAACCCCACCTTGCGCAGAGACTGGCGGTCGGCCTCCTCGATGGTTGCACTCGCGGTGGTCATCTTCGCGGCAAAATCCAGCATCGCGCGCTGGCGGCCATCAAGATCGGCGACCCGGTAATTCATCACCAGCGCCTCTCCGAGCTTCGGATCTCCCGAGAGAACCCGCACTGCCGCGCCATGCGCGACAAGGCAGTAAAAGCACCTGTTGATCGAAGAGACGACCACGGCAATCATCTCGCGCTCCAGCTTGCTCAGCCCCGAAGGCGCCAGCATCAGATTGTTATACATGCCGGTGAAAGCATCGAGTTTGTCGATGTCAAAGGCATAGGCGCGCAGCACATTCGGGATCATGCCCAGCTTTTCCATGCAGACGTCGAAATACTTTTGCGTGGGCGCGGGCAGCGGATCCGTCATCGGCAGGTCCAGCGCTGTGGGCAGGTCACGGTCAGCCATAGTCTTTTGCTCCTGTCGCGGACTTCATGCGGTAATGGTAATGTCCGGCCCTCTCAAAGCCCAGAGCCGAATAGAGTGCGTTTGCCGCAGTGTTGGCTTCGGTGCAGAGCACGGCCATGGTGCCGGCCCCCTGATCCCGGGCCCAGAAGGCCGCCGCGCGCATGATCCAGCCTGCGACCCCCTGACGGCGCTGTTCAGGTTTAACTTCGACGGCATGCACCATCGCGATGTCGCCGTCACAGGCCACAAATCCGGTACCTGCCGGTTTTTCGTTCCAGCGCACAAGGATGCCAGTCCGGTTCTCCGCCCGCGCCATCACATCAAGGCGCGCAGGTCCGATACCCCCCGCCGCCCAGATTTCCGCCATGATCGCCAGCGGCTCCCGGATGGTGAACGCGGTGACCGGGGGAACCGGTCTGTCGGTCAGTCCGGCAACCGGCATCACCAGCACCCGCACCGGATCAACGATTGCATAGCCGCGGGCGTCCAGCAGAGCGTCCAGCGCC
Source organism: Roseobacter ponti (assembly GCF_012932215.1). GTDB lineage: Bacteria > Pseudomonadota > Alphaproteobacteria > Rhodobacterales > Rhodobacteraceae > Roseobacter > Roseobacter ponti. Next base: position 3,613,431 of record NZ_CP048788.1, read on the forward strand.
TCGTCGCCGGCGCGGATCATGAAAAGCGGTGCCTGATGCAGGGCGCGCATGGCGTCTTCGGCCTGCGCGATATCGGCTTTAGTGACCGGGGCCTCAGCCGTCGCCGCTGAGACGCGCTTGCCACCGCCCTGCCCGTCGCGGATGAGCCATGGCCCGGCGCGGTGCGTTGCTGCCGCAGGCCAGGTCCGCTCCACCGCATCAAAAAGCCGGGTGGGCGCAGGTGTCATTCCGCAAAAGCCGCCTGCAGCTTTGCCATCGCCTCTGCGACCAGCGCACTGTCCCCGCCACGGATCACCACATTGGCCCCGTATTTGCCGTCTCGCTGCTGAAAGGGGTAAGAGCCCATGCTGAGCTGCGGATAGGATGCGGCAATCTCCCCGAGAGGCCCCGCGATATCCCCCTCGCCGCGGTTGATCCGCAACGTCTCCGAGATCAGCGGCGCGCCACCGGTCAGCTGCGGTAAAATGCTTTCGACCATCGCTTTGAAGACCGAAGGCACACCGGCCATGACATATACGTTTTCCACCACGAACCCTGGCGCCACCGAGACCGGATTTTCGATCAGGCCGGCCCCCTCGGGAATGCGTGCCATGCGCAGGCGTGCCGCATTAAGCTCAAGTGCAGATTTTTTGTAATGCGCTTCAAGCAGGCTGCGAGCATCCTCGCGTACGTCGATGCTGCGCCCGAAGGCTGCAGCAATAGAATCGGCAGTGATGTCATCATGGGTGGGGCCGATACCGCCGCTGGTAAAGACATGATTATACGCGGCCGATAGCGCCTGTACTGCTGCAATAATCGCCTCGCTGTCGTCGCTGACAACGCGGACCTCGCGCAGATCGATGCCTGCAGCGGTCAGCTCACCGGCGAGATAATACATATTCGCATCGCGCGTCCGCCCGGACAGGATTTCGTCTCCGATCACCAGCATCGCCGCCGTGGGGTTTGACATCTGTCTGTTCCTTGCGTCTGTGTCTCACCGGGGTATAGACCCCGCATCATGCGCTTTCAAACTGATCTTATCCCCGCCCGCCTGACCCGCCGCTACAAACGCTTTCTGGCGGACTGCGTGCTGGAAGACAGCGGTGCTGAGATTACTGCGCATTGCGCCAATCCGGGCTCTATGGCGGGCCTCGCGGACCCCGGCACCCGGGTCTGGCTCGAGCCCAACGATGATCCGAAAAAGAAGCTGAAATACGGCTGGCGGCTCGTTGATCATGAAAACGGGCATTTCACCGGTGTCGATACAGGCATTCCGAACCGGGCTGTGAAAGAAGCACTGAATGCGCGTCAGATCGCGCCGCTGGAGGCTTACGGGACAGTGCGGGCAGAAGTGAAATACGGCCGCGCCAGCCGCATTGATTTCCTCCTGCAGCAGGAGGGCCTTCGCGATGCATGGGTCGAGGTCAAAAGTGTGACGCTGAGCCGGGCTGAGGGGTGCGCCGAGTTTCCCGACAGCGTAACGGCACGCGGGGCAAAGCACCTTGCAGAACTCGGTGATATGGCCGCAGCCGGGCACCGGGCCGTGATGCTCTATCTGGTGCAGCGCAGCGACTGTACGTGCATGGGGCTCGCCGGCGATATTGACCCCGCATACCTTGCAGCCTGGCGCGCGGCCACGTCGCAGGGTGTTGAAACCCTGTGTTATGATACCGATATCTCGCCCGAAGGGGTGCGCGTCGGCCGACCGCTGCGGATTGAAATCTGAACCGCCTCTGGCCCTTGCGGGTCAGGCGCGATAAAATGTACGAACAAGGCTTAAGAGACGTACCATGGAGACACCGGTGAACGAAGACCTGCGCGGACGCCAGACCAAAGACGGCATACGCATCTATGACAGCAGCGATTTCGCGGGCATGCACAGGGCAGGCGCGCTGGCCGCGCGTATCCTTGACGATATTGCCCAGCATGTGTTTGTCGGCCAGACCACAGGCGAGATCGATCGCCTGATCACGCAGATGGTCGGGGACGCAGGCGCCACATCGGCCACCATCGGCTACAAAGGCTATCAGCATGCGAGCTGTATTTCGGTCAATCACGTGGTCTGTCACGGCATTCCGGGCGACAAAAAGCTGAAACCCGGCGATATTCTCAACATCGATGTGACGGTGATCGTGGATGGCTGGTTCGGTGACACCAGCCGCATGTATGTGGCCGGAAAGCTGCCGCGCAAAGCCGAACGCCTCATCGAGATTACCCATGACGCGCTGATGATCGGCATCGATGCGGTAAAGCCGGGCAATACCTTTGGTGATATCGGCTATGCCATCCAGTCCTTTGTCGAGAGCCACCGGATGTCAGTGGTGCGTGATTTCTGTGGCCACGGTCTGGGACGGGTGTTTCATGCCCCGCCCAATGTGCTGCACTACGGGCGTCCGGGCACTGGTGCGGTGCTTGAAGAGGGCATGTTCTTTACCATTGAGCCGATGGTCAATCTGGGCCGTCCGGAGACCAAGACACTGTCTGATGACTGGACGGCTGTGACCCGTGACAAATCACTGTCAGCGCAGTTTGAGCATTCGGTAGGTGTCACGGCTGAGGGGGCGGAGATTTTCACGCTCTCACCCGGCGGCATGTTTCATCCGACGTATTCTCAGGACTGATCTTCGTCTGCCCGCGCGTCGCGGCGGATAATCTCCAGCAACAGCGTGTCCCTGCCAAGCGGCTGCACCGCATCGCCGATGAACACCGGCGTGCTTTTGCGCGAAGGTGCGGCCGGCGCGGTCCGGTCACGTTCAGGCAGGATCCTGGCGGGGAAAAACACAGATGCGAACATGGTGGCAGGTTAGCACATCATGACGGGGTTTTCGACAGCAGTGTTATCCAGCTGTCGCCGTATTTCCGCTGATCGACCAGTGTAAAGCCCTGCGGCGGCTGCATGGGCCCTGCTTCCTCCCATACGACAAAGGCGTCCTGCACCAGCCAGCCGGCGTCATCGGCCTGTGCCAGAGCCGGCTGACCGAGATCCCTGCCATAGGGCGGATCAAGAAACACCAGATTGCAGGGTGTGCCGCCACAGGCCGGCAGCGCGCGTGCGTCCCGCGTGATCAGGCGGGTTTCCTGCTGCACCCGCAGCTTTGCGATATTCTCGCGGATCAGGCGCCCGGCCACCCGACCGTCATCGACAAAGGTGACATGTGCGGCGCCCCGCGATAACGCCTCCAGCCCCAGCGCGCCGGTGCCGGCAAAGAGATCAAGCACCTGCGCGCCAACAAGCACATCATGGTTGTGCAGCACATTAAAGAGGCTCTCGCGCACCCGGTCGGTTGTCGGGCGCAGATGCGCGCCGGCATCGCCTTTTCCGACGCTGGCCAGAGCGACACTGCGGAACCGGCCCGCAATGATCCTCATGCTTTCATCAGCGGTTTCAGATCTGCGCCGGGGTCGCTGACCAGGGCCGGGTCGGCGGTTTTGCCGGCCTCAATGAGCCGCTTGCCGATCATATAGGCGCGCGGGTCGTTCATCGCGTCGACGGCCAGAAGTACGCCGTCCCGGTAATACCAGAATGAGGCTGTCTGCCCCTCACCACGCCGCGTCACAACGGTATCATAGCCGGTATTGAGCCCGGCGATCTGCAGTTTCACATCGTACTGATCAGACCAGAACCAGGGCGTTGCCACATACTCAGCCTCAGCGCCCATGATGTTGGCGGCCACGGCCTCACCCTGGTCAATGGCATTGGGCACGCTTTCCAGACGGATGCGCCCGTCGCGCCAGGGGAAGGAAGCACAATCCCCCGCCGCCCAGATATGCGGGTCTGAGGTGCGCCCGAAGGCATCCGTGCGGATGCCGTTGTCTGTCCCGAGGCCCGCCGCCTCTGCCAGGGCTGTGGCAGGACTGATGCCGACACCGACGATGGCAAAATCAATGCCGATCTCGCGGCCGTCGGTCAGGCGCGCCCCTGAAACGGTGCCCTCGCCCAGCAACCTGTCGAGGCCCACGCCTTCGCGGATCTCAACTCCGTGGCGGCTGTGCAGATCGCGGAAATAGTCGCTGGTCTGCGGGGCTGCAACGCGTTGCAGGATCCGGTCGGCCATCTCCACCAGCGTTACCCTGAGGCCGAGTTTCGCCGCCACTGCCGCAGCTTCAAGACCGATGTAGCCACCACCGATGATCAGCACCCGCGCGTCCGGCACAAAATGCGGGGCCATGGCATCGGCATCCGCGAGGTCCCGCACCACAAACACGTTTTTCAGGTCGCCGCCGATGGCAGCCGGCAGCCGGCGCGGCTCCGACCCGGTCGCCAGCACCAGATCGTCATAACGCAGCACTTCGTCGCCCATTGAAACTGTCTGCGCTGAGGGGTCGATTGCGGTCACGCGCGCATCTGTGCGCAGCGTGATCCCCTGTTCCGCGTAAAAACTTTCCGGGCGCAGGAAGAGACGCTCCCGCGTCATTTCGCCCATAAGGTAGGCCTTGGACAGCGGCGGGCGCTGATAGGGCGGGACCGGCTCGGCACCGATGAGTGTAATGCCGCCTTCAAAACCGCTGTTGCGCAGTCTGGCCACACAGGATGCCCCCGCCTGACCTGCACCGATCACGATTACCTGTCCCATTCGCGCGCCCCTTACCCTTGGATTTCGCTGGTCGCATGCCCGTCCGCACCCTATATCGACGGTAAGAACGAACGCAATTACAAGAAAGGCGTATCACATGACGATTTCACAGGGCGATCAGCTTCCCGATGCAACCCTTGTCCGGCTGGGCGACGACGGACCGGAGACGGTGTCACTCGCTGAGAAAACCAGAGGCCGCAAAGTCGTGATCTTCGCCGTGCCTGGCGCCTATACGCCAACCTGCCATTCCGCGCATGTGCCGAGCTTTGTCCGCACCAAAGATCAGTTTGACGCCAAAGGAGTGGATGAGATCATCTGCGTTTCGGTCAACGATCCCTTCGTGATGAAAGCCTGGGGCGAGAGCACAGGCGCTGCCAACGCCGGGATCACCATGCTCGCCGATCCCGACAGCAGCATGACAAAGGCACTGGGTATGGAATTCAGCGCACCACCTGCAGGGCTGGTGGACCGTTCCAAACGTTATGCGATGCTTGTGGAAGACGGCAAAGTGACCCTTTTCCAGCCCGAAGAGGCACCGGGCATGTGTGAGGTCTCAGCCGGCGAAGGCCTGCTGGAAAACATGTAAACCGCAGTCTTGTGGGTGTGACCAGGGGCCCGGTGCTGATGCGCCGGGCCTTTTTCGTGATCCGGAGATCAGTCGGATGCGTCCGCATCCACGCTGACGATCGTGCGTGTCGGAAAGGGGATATCAATACCACCCGCATCCAGCGCCTCTTTGACCGCGCGTTTCATATCAGCCTGATAGGCAAAGTACTCAGAGGCATCGACCCAGACGCGCACCAGAAAATCAACTGAGCTCGCGCCGAGGTTATTGACCTGAATAAATGGCTCAGGCACTGCTTTTGACCGCGGATCCCGCATGATCGTGTCGATAATTATCCGCTCGGCATCGGCCAGATGAACGCCGTAGCCCACACCGAAAGTCCACTCAGCCCGGCGCGTGTCATTGGTCGAGTAGTTGGTGATCACATTGCCCCAGACCTGCGAATTGGGGATGATTACCTGTACATTGCTGATATCGGCCAGTTCGGTGAAATTGAGGTTTACGGTCACCACGGTGCCCATCGTGCCGCCCACATCGACAAAATCTCCGGTACGGATCGGGCGGAAGAGGATCAGCATCACGCCGGCGGCGATATTCGACAGCGTGCCCTGCAGCGCCAGACCCACAGCGAGACCGGCCGCACCGATGACCGCGATGATCGAGGTCGTCTGCACCCCGAATGTGTTGAGCACAAAGAGCGCCGTGAACCCAAGCACCACATAGCGGACAATCGACGACAGAAAATCAAAGAGCATGTCATCAAGATGCGCATGCGCCCGGCCAAGCGCGCGAACGCGCTTTTGCAGCCATGTCGATATGAACCAGCCGAGCAGCAGGATGCCGATGGCTGCAAGAACGGAGCCCGCAATACCGGCCAGAAAATCAAGGGTGAGCAGATCGGCGAGGGTCTTTCCCTGCCAGATTTCGGTCTGAAGCATATTTTCCATGGTTTTACTCGGCGAGGCTGTTCATTTTACCGGCGAGTTTGACATCAAGCGCGCTCAGCCCGTCCACATCATGCGTGGTCAGCACCACATTGACCGTCCTGTAGACGTTGTCCCATTCGGGGTGGTGATTGAGCTTTTCCGCCCAGATCGCAACCTGGGTCATCCAGCCGAATGCCTCGACAAAGTTTTTGAACTCAAAGGTTTTGCGGATCGCGTCGCGGCCCTCGACCATTTCCCAGCCGGTGGCCAGGAGCGGACCCACAAGGGTGCCGCGTTCATCGTCTTTCAGTTTCTCAGTCATTCCTGTTCCTCAACTTCGGCCCTCCGGAAGGGGCCATATTCCGTCAGCACACTGATCTCTTCGTCAACAGCGTCCCGTTCCGCTTCAAGATAGCGCGCGATGGCGTCCTGAAACCCCGGATCGCCGACCCAGTGGAGCGACCAGGTGGGTCGGGGCAGATACCCGCGCGCCAGTTTGTGCTCGCCCTGTGCGCCGGCCTCGACCCGGGCTAGCCCGCGGGCAATCGCGATATCGATGGCCTGGTAATAGCACAATTCGAAATGCAGGCACGGGTGATGTTCGGTACAGCCCCAGTAACGCCCGTAAAGCGCCTGACCGCCGATAAAGTTCAGCGCCCCCGCCACCGGCACGCCGTCGCGTTCCGCGAGCACCAGCGCCATGTCATCGCGCAGCGTCTCCTGGGCGATATCGAAAAACCGGCGCGTGAGATAGGGTGTGCCCCACTTGCGCGCGCCGGTATCCTGGTAGAACTGCCAGAAAGCATCCCAGTGCTCAGGCTTCAGGTCATCGCCGGTGTAGGTGCGGATCGTGCCGCCGAAGGCCTGCGCCTGCGCGCGCTCTTTACGGATGTTTTTGCGTTTGCGCGAGCTCAGGCTGGCAAGAAACCCGTCGAAATCCGCATAGCCGTGGTTTTCCCAGTGAAACTGCTGTGTCTTGCGCAGCATCAGGCCCATACCAGCGGCGCGCTCAGCTTCATCTGCCGTGCAGAAGGTCACATGCAGCGATGAGACGTTGTTGTTCTGCGCCAGCTGCACCGCGCCCTGCACGAGGGCTGCCGTGCCGGTCTCTTCAAAATCCGGACGCACCAGAAACCGCCGTCCTGTGGCTGGCGTGTGCGGCACCGCGATCTGTAGTTTGGGGTAATAGCGCCCGCCCGCACGTTCATATGCATGCGCCCAGTTGTGATCAAAGATATATTCCCCCTGGCTGTGCGATTTCACGTACATCGGTGCGACACCGATCAGCTGCCCGTCAATCAGGGCGGTCAGATACTGCGGCTGCCAGCCGGTGCCGGCCCCCACAGAGCCGCTTGTTTCAAGCGCGCTCAGAAACCGGTAGGTGGTGAAGGGATCATCGGGGCGCCCGCACTCTGCGGCTTCGGGGCAGGCGCAGGCATCCCAGTCCTGCGCGTTTATCTCGCGCAGGCTTGAAACAACCCGGATTTCGACTTCCTGTTCGTGCATGTTGCGCGCTTCTGCCATGGGCTTAACCTGTGCTGCTGCGCGCCCGGTTCAAGCGTTCAGCGGCGCGCGATACTGCTCAAAGGTGATATTTTCCGCGATCCGGCGGGCCTGTGCCTCATCAGCAGGCGATTTTATCGTCCAGCAGAGGATATGCGCCCCGGCAGATTTCAGCGCCTGCACCCGCGGGCGGGACAGATCCTGCCACTCGTGGCTGATAAAGCTGCACGCCGCCTCGTCGTAATCCGGGATGTCGCGCAGGCGGGCACAGACCTGCGGGTCCAGCCGCCAGTCCGTCGGGTCGTAACAGCTGGTCACCAGCCCGCGCGGCACATCCGGCAGCAGTGCCGCCATCTTCGCCACGGAATACGGGTTGAATGACATCACGGCGACAGGTCCCGCGTATCCGGCAAGACCGCGCGCCACGGCCCGCTCCAAAGGACCGATACCGGGGCCCATCGCACCGTCCTGATCCTTGATCTCGACAAGAAGCGGCACGCGACCATCCACGAGGGCCAGGATTTCGGCAAGCGTTGGGATGCCTTCGCCGTCGCCACCTTTGAGTTCGGTGGCGGTCAGCCTATCGCCGCTTTGTGCCCGGACGGGGCCGCTGGCACGGGCGAGGCGGTCGAGATTGTCGTCATGAAAGACAAGCGCCTGGTCATCTGCGCTGAGTTGCACGTCGATCTCAATACCGTATCCGACCGCGATCGCAGCCCGGATCGCTGCACGGCTGTTTTCCGGGCGGCCGTCAGTCACATCGTGCAACGCACGATGCGCAAGCGGAACCGTCAGGAAATCATCAGGAAGCGGCGGTCTCATCGGATCTGAAAAATGCCTTCGATTTCGACAGCCACACCAAAAGGCAAAGAGGCGGCAGATACTGCCGAGCGCGCGTGACGACCCGCATCCCCCAGAGCTTCCACAAGGAAATCCGACGCCCCGTTGATCACTTTTGGCTGATCGCCGAAGTCGGGGGTCGAATTCACGAACCCGGTAAGCTTCACTACGCGCTCCAGCCGGTCAATATCCCCGTCACAGGCGGCTTTGACCTGAGCCAGCAGGCTGATCGCGCAGCAGCGGGCCGCAGCAGCTGCCGCATCAACGTCCATGTCATCGCCGAGTTTGCCTTTGATCATCCCGTCAGGCCCCGCGGATATCTGTCCGGAGACGTAAAGCGTATCACCCGTCCGGACCCAGGGCACATAGTTGGCCGCAGGAGCGGGTGCGTCGGGCAGCGTGACACCCAGTTCGGCAAGTCTGGCAGCAAAGCTCATGGCAAATTCCTTTGTTCAGTGAAGGCGCGCCTGATCACGCAACCATCTCACGCGCCCCGATACCAGCCCCCACATCCCCTGTGCGAGCAAAAACTTGCCGTGACCGCTGCTGAACTGTGGTCGCCGGACGACCGGCAGGGGCATCACCGGGCCTTACCGCAGCAGCCTTTATCAGTCTCTGTGAAAGCATATGATTGCCCGGACGGCCCTGCACGCGGCAAATGTCGTACCCCCGGGAAGTTTTCCACACCCTTGATGATGCGCGCAATAACCGTTACCGCTCAGTTTTATGTTTGCCGCTCTGTCTCTTCGTTGCCACATCACAAAGTTTCCTCGAAATCGCCGTCTGGGCAACGCAGACTAAAGACCTATCTGTCGCACACTCTGATTTGCAGGATCGCACCATTGTTTCATTCCCACCCCCCACGACTGCCCTTCCGCGCCGCCGCGGTGCTTTTGCTCTGTGTTTTCGTCAGCGCCTGCGCAACATCGCAGGACCAGGTGACCCGCACAGACGGAATCAACGACCCCTATGAGACGACCAACCGGAAAATCCATGCTTTCAACAAGGGGCTCGACAAAAATCTCGTGCGCCCGGTGGCGCAGGGATATGGCTATGTGGTGCCGGTGGAAATCCGCAATACGGTCAATAATTTTTCTGATAACCTCTCCACGCCCGGCTATGCGGTCAACAGCCTGCTGCAGGGTGATCTGGCAAGCGCGGGTGTCTCGGTTATCCGCTTTGTGATGAACACGACCATCGGTCTGGGTGGCTTTGTGGATGCAGCCTCTGAACTGCAGATCGCAGACCGCAAAACAGATTTCGGCGAGACGCTGTCGGTCTGGGGTGCGGGCGAAGGTGCCTATATCGAACTACCGCTCTTCGGTCCGTCGACTCAGCGGTCGACCGCCGGTCTGATTGTGGATTTCTTTACCAATCCGCTGACCTTTGCCACAATTGAGGATGTGCCGGAGCGATATGTACCGCCGGTATCGAAAGGCTTTGCCGGTCTGAACAATCGCGAAAAGTTCAGCGACACAATCGACTCCGTACTGTATGAAAGTGCGGACAGCTATGCTCAGACGCGCCAGATCTACCTGCAGAACCGGCGTTTTGAACTTGGCGAAAATTCCGCAGACGACTTTGATCCTTATGAGGACCCCTATGCTCAGTAATATTTCCCGCCGGAGTGTTCTTTCCGGCACCGCTGCAACGCTTTTTGCAGCTGCATGCGCCACCCCTGCTCTGGCTCTCAGCGAGAGCGCTGCGCGCAATCTCGTTGAAACCGTGGTTGGTGAGATCAACCGCGTCATCGAATCCGGCAAGTCAGAAGCGGCCATGCTGCGTGATTTCGAGGCGATTTTCGTGCGCTATGCCGATGTGCCGATCATGGCGCAGTATGCGCTCGGAAACGACGGACGCTCGGCCACAGCGGCTCAGAAAAGCGCCTTTACCGACGCTTTTCAGGGATACATCTCGCGCAAGTACGGCAAACAGTTCCGTGAATTTATCGGCGGGCGCGTCGAGGTACAGTCTGCACGGCAGATCAAAGCCGGATACGAAATCCGGTCCGTGGCCTATCTGCAGGGCGAAGAGCCGGTCAACGTGACCTTTCTTGTGTCTGACCGATCCGGACGGGACAAGCTTTTCAACATCTTCGTCGAAGGTGTGAACCTGCTGCTGACCGAGCGCACCGAAATCGGCGCGATGCTCGACAAGCGCCGGGGGAATATAGATCAGCTGGTTGCTGATCTGCGCAACGCCGGCTGAGAGACGCTCAGCGTTCCGGTTGCGGGCGCGTCCCTGATGATGCGCCCCCACCGCCCCCCAGAATATCTCTGAGCAGGCTTTCCAGCAGCCCCACGGGGCCGCTCCCGGTCGGCGTGCGGGTGTCGCGCGTTTCGCCCTGGCCCGGCAACATCATCGGCAGCGGTGACAGGGGCATCCCTTCATGTACACGGCTCATGGTTTCGCGCCAGATTTCCGCCGGCAGCCCGCCACCGGTCACGCCGGTCAGCGGGGTATTATCATCATAACCCATCCAGATACCGGCCACGTAATCCGCAGAAAAGCCCACAAACCAGGCATCGCGCGCGGCCTGGGTGGTGCCGGTTTTCCCGGCAAGTTCCCGCCCGCCGAACTGAGCGCGCTGTCCGGTGCCCTGAGAGACCACTTTCTCCATCATATAGATCAGCTGGCGCGCAGCCTCTTCCGGAATGACCCGCTCACCGATGCCGCCGCCGGTTTCCATCAAGGGCTCTTTATCATCCAGCAGACGCAGATCGATCAGACCGTAGGGCGTGACCGATGAGCCGCCGTTGAGGATGCCCGCATAGGCGCCCGTCATGTTGATGAGCGTGCTTTCAGACGCCCCGAGAGCCAGCGCCGGCCCGGCCGCGAGATCACTTTCCAGCCCGAACTGCGTGGCGACTTCGCGCACGAGGTCACGTCCGACAAACTCCGAGACTTTGACCGCCGGAATGTTCAGACTGTCCTGCAACGCCCGGGTCAGGGTCACGGTGCCGTAATACCTGTTTGTATAGTTTCGCGGCGACCAGGGGCCTGAGCCCGGGATATCGATGGTCAGCGGTTCATCCTCGACCGTGTCATTGGGAGAATACCCCAGATCAAGTGCTGCGGCATAGACAAACGGCTTGAAAGCAGAGCCGGTCTGGCGTTTGGCCTGAACTGCCCGGTTGAACGCACCGTCCACCCTGGTCCGGCGGCCGCCGACCATGGCACGCACGGCCCCGTCAGCAGACATCACAACGATGGCGGCCTGAGCTTTGGAGCCCTCACGCACTTTATTGGCAAAGACCCATTTCATAGCATCTTCGGCGCTGCGCTGGATGCGCTGATCAAGCGTTGTGCGGATGATCACGTCTTCGGTTGTTTTGCGGGTGAAGAACTCAGGGCCGGACGACATGACCCAGTCCGCGAAATACCCGCCCGAGCGAGCCTCTGCAGCTTCGGAAAGCTCGGCGGGATTGTTCTGTGCCGTTTTCGTTTCAGCATCCGACAAAAAGCCCTGTTCGTTCATCAGGCGCAGTATCGTTGCCGCGCGGTTGCGCGACCGGGTAAGGTCATTGGTCGGCGCAAAACGGGTCGGTGCAACCAGAAGCCCTGCGAGCATCGCCGCTTCGGCGGCGTCTACATTTGCGGCCGACTTGCCGAAATAGCGCTGGCTGGCCGCCTCAAAGCCACGGGCGCCGGCGCCCAGAAAAGCGCGGTTCATGTAAATCGTCAGAATCTCGTCTTTGGAGTATTTCACTTCCATCGCCAGCGCATAAACCGCCTCGGACGCTTTGCGCTTTATGGTCCCGCGGCGACACTCGGTTTCATATTCCGCTTCGCTCTGAGTTTCGGGATTATAGGGCACGCCCAGACACAGAAGTTTGGCGGTCTGCTGCGTAATCGTCGAGCCGCCGTGACCTGAGAGCGGACCACGACCTTCGCTCAGGTTAATCCTGACCGCACTGGCAATGCCGCGCGGGCTCAGACCGAAGTGACGGTAAAAACGCCGGTCCTCGGTGGCGATGATCGCGTTTTTCAGATGCGGGGAAACCGTCTGAGCGGTGACGGCGCCCCCGAACTGATCGCCGCGCCAGGCAAAAACGCGGCCCTCATGATCAAGAAGGGTCACAGACCCACGCGCCCGCCCGTCGAGCAGTTCCGTCGCCGGCGGCAGCGATGTTGCATAATATCCGACAAAGAGCGCCAGCACGACGCCGGCGACAAGCCCGACACGCCAGACCACCCGCCAGATCAGGCGGATCACCCATCTGATCAGCCGCTGCCCCAGTCCGATCAGCCCGCCACGACGGGGCCGCGACGGCTTTTTGCGCTGGCTCCTGCGGGCAGGTTTCGGTTTGGCCTTTGCTTTGCGCGCAGGTTTAGCGGCCGCTTTGCCGCCATAACGTTTGTCTGCGACCAGAGGACGTTTGCCTCTTGGTGAATCACTCATGAAGAACCTGCCCGGCCCGGTTTGTTTTGAGCACCTTATCCGGCTTTTATCGGATTGTTGAGGCGCGGTGTGCTACAGCGGTAATCTATTTTTAGCCTAATTTTTATGCAAATTAATCGTTCAGCCCTTTTTTTGTGCATATTTTCGCGAAAGACCAGTCAATCACCCGGCAAAATCTTCCATCGCCACATGCCACCGGGCGACACCTGCTGGCGTAAAACGCAGGACAACCTGCCCAGTTCAAGGGGATCAGAGGTGAAACTCATCATAGCAACAATCAAGCCGTTCAAGCTGGAGGAGGTCCGTGAAGCACTGACTGAAGCCGGTGTGCGCGGCATGATGGTCACGGAAATCAAGGGATTTGGCTCCCAGTCCGGCCACACAGAAATCTACCGTGGCGCCGAATACGCCGTGAACTTCGTACCGAAAGTGAAAATCGAGATCGTCGTGCCCGAAAGCAGCGTTGATCAGATCGTCGAAACCATAACAAAGACGGCCCATACCGGAAAAATCGGTGACGGCAAGATCTTTGTCCTCGGCGTCGATCAGGCTGTGCGCGTGCGCACCGGCGAAACCAACGAAGACGCTCTGTAAAGCGGCATCATCCAGGGATAACCATTATGACACACTTCAAGACACTTGCCGCTGCCGCTGCGCTGACCGCGCTGCCGACGCTGGCCTTCGCGCAGGACGCGGCCCCGGGGTTCGATGAAATCGGCCCCTATATCATGACTACACTGCTCTTCTGTATGGCAGGCTTCCTCGTTTTCTTCATGGCAGCAGGCTTTGCCATGCTCGAAGGCGGCCTTGTGCGTTCCAAGAACGTAACAATGCAGATGACCAAGAACATCGCGCTCTTCTCCATCGCGGCGATCATGTACTGGATCGTTGGCTTCAACACGATGTATCCGGGCGACTTCAACGGCTATTTCGCTATCGGAGGCCAGACGGTGCTCGACGCCGTTGGTGTTTCGGCTGCTGATGCCGCACTGGATTATGCCTCCGTCGGGTCCGACTTCTTCTTCCAGCTGGTGTTTGTTGCTGCTACCGCGTCCATCGTGTCGGGTGCTGTGGCAGAGCGCATCAAGCTCTGGCCCTTTCTGATATTCGTCGTTGTGCTCACCGGCTTTATGTACCCGATCTCCGGCTCCTGGCAGTGGGGCGGCGGCTGGCTGAGCGAGATGGGCTTTTCGGACTTCGCGGGCTCCACAGTTGTGCATTCCGTGGGTGGCTGGGCCGCGCTGGCCGGTGTCATCGTACTCGGACCCCGTCTGGGCAAGTACAAAGACGGCAGGGTAAACCCGATGCCCGGCTCAAACCTCGCACTCGCCACGTTGGGTACGTTCATCCTGTGGCTCGGCTGGTTTGGCTTTAACGGCGGCTCACAGCTAGCCATGGGCACCGTGGGCGACGTGTCTGACGTCAGCCGCATCTTTGCGAACACCAACATGGCAGCGGCAGCGGGTGCTGTTACGGCGCTGATCCTGACGCAGATTCTCTACAAGAAGCCTGACCTTACCATGGTGCTGAACGGCGCGCTGGCGGGTCTGGTGTCGATCACGGCTGAACCTCTCGCGCCGACACTCTTTGGCGCACTCTGGATTGGTGCTGTTGGTGGTATCATCGTGGTTCTGACCATTCCGATGCTCGACAAGATGAAGCTCGACGACGTTGTCGGCGCCATCCCGGTCCACCTCTTTGCAGGGATCTGGGGTACCATCGCGGTGATCTTCTACGGCGAAGCAAGCCTGATGACACAGCTGACAGGGATCGTTGCCTACGGTGTCTTCACCTTCGTCGCCAGCCTCGTGGTTTGGTTCATCCTCAAAGCAACTATGGGTATCCGCGTCAGCGAAGAAGACGAGATCAACGGTCTCGACGTCTCCGAGCTTGGCATGGAAGCCTACCCCGAGTTCGCCAAAGGCTGACTTTCCTCTCCTCCCGGAGAACACCACCTGCCCGGGCGCTCGCGCCCGGGCTTTTTTTGTGCCGGCCCTGTACCGTCCGGTTTTCACGGGTGTTTCCGCGCGTATTCCGTCGTGACGAATTCCACCCTCCGTCAGATGCGCGCCGGACATCGGTAAAATACTTATCAGATGCGGCAAACGACGGCACTGAGTCGGATGTGATCAATTGCCCGTTGTAAAATGTGACGCTGAAATACAGAATTTGATGCATGAAAAAGGCCCGCCCAAAAATCAATTTAAACAAGCTCAGGGAAATCGGTTGGTCACACTGGGACCCGATCGGACTGAACGACCGGATTGAGGGTTGGAAAGATGAGCCATTCGAAGATGAATATGACACCTACCTCGTCAAAGCTGCGCGAATGCTGCGAAATCAAAGGTCCATGGACGACGTTGTCGAATACCTCTTTTTTGTCGAGACCGAATATATGGGATTGGGTGTCGGACCAAATGAAGCCTACATCCGCGAAAGGCTGGCAAGAGTTGTTCAGGCGATTGCTGATGAACCCTTTATCTGAGCGATAGCTGATGCTCCGATCTCATCCTGAGAAGGTGAACGGTTTTTGTCTCCCAATTCCGGCACTCCCGCGACCTGGAAGTCGCGGGAATCGCATTCAAAGCGAAAAGCGTCAGATACCCGCGTCGATGATCGCGCGGGCCAGCACGGGTATGGTCTGCGCGTTCAGGCCGGCGATATTCATCCGGCTGTCGGCGACCATGTAAATCCCGCTGTCGCGACGCATCTCCGCCACCTTTTCGGGGGTGGTGCCAAGACGCGAGAACATACCGCGGTGCTGTGCCAGAAATCCGAAACGGTCCGACCCCGACAGGCGTTGCAACTCATCAGCAAGCTGCTGACGCAGTCCGAGCATACTGGTGCGCACCTCTTCCAGTTCAGCCATCCAGTCGGCGCGCAAAGCATCATCGTTCAGGATCATTGTCACCAGACGCGCGCCGTGATCGGGCGGGAAGCTGAAATTCTGGCGGTTGAGAAAGGCCAGCGTATCCTGGTTGCGTTTGCGGGCATCGGCGTTGCTGCTGATCGCCATCAGCAGTCCGGTGCGCTCGCGATAGATGCCGAAGTTCTTCGAACAGCTTGCGGCGATCAGGCATTCAGGCACGGATGAGGCCACGAGCCGCGTTGCGGCGGCATCCTCCTCAAGGCCGTCGCCGAAGCCCTGATAAGCGATGTCGATCATCGG
This sequence comes from Roseobacter ponti, assembly GCF_012932215.1. Classification (GTDB taxonomy): domain Bacteria; phylum Pseudomonadota; class Alphaproteobacteria; order Rhodobacterales; family Rhodobacteraceae; genus Roseobacter; species Roseobacter ponti. The sequence goes on from NZ_CP048788.1 coordinate 3,629,389, forward strand.
CACGGCACCTGTCTCAAGCAGCACGTCGAGCACGGCCTGCCACTCGGTCATATTGAGATTGGCGCCCGTCGGATTGTGACAGCAGCCATGCAGCAGAACCACATCTCCGGGTTTTGCCTTGCGGATGTCCGCGATCATCCCGTCGAAATCGACGCCGCGGCTTTCCTCATCAAAATAGCGGTAGGGGATCATTTCCATGCCGAGATAGCTCAGGATGGACAGGTGGTTGGGCCATGTCGGATCCGAGACAAAGACCCGCGCATCAGGGCGGGCCAAGCGGATCAGTTCAAAGGCCTGACGCACGGCACCTGTACCGCCCGGCGTGGCGGCAGCAGCAATCTTCTCACGCGGGACGGCTCCGTCGAGCACCAGCCCGATAAGCGCATCGGCAAAGGCCGGATCACCGGTCAGGCCGGTGTAGACCTTGCTGTCCTGGGTCTCCCAGAGCTGGTGTTCGGCGGCTTTTACCGCGCGCATCACGGGGGTGAGCCCGGTTGCATCTTTGTACACACCCACGCCAAGATCGATCTTCACCTCGCGGGGGTCATCGCGGTACTCCTGCATCAGCCGGAGGATACCGTCGACGGGGCGGTCTTCGAGCGTCTCAAACATCAGGCTTCTCCGGTTGCAACGGGCACGGTGGGGAACATCCCCCACTCGGCCCAGGATCCGTCATAAAGTGACCACTTGCGGTGGCCGGTACGCTCCAGCGCCAGCGCCAGGATCGCGGCCGTCACGCCTGAGCCGCAGGTGGTGATCACAGGCTTGCTCAGATCGACACCGGCGTCTTTGAAGGCCGCCGTGATCTCATCGGTGCTTTTCATCGTTTTGTCACTGTTGAGCAGGGTCGTGTAGGGCAGGCTGCGCGACCCGGGGATATGACCCGGGCGCAGACCCTCGCGGGGCTCAGGCGCTTCGCCGCGAAACCGCACGCCGGCGCGGGCATCGACAATCGCGTAGTCCGCAAGTTTTGAGGCCGCGGAAACTTGGGTCACATCGCGCACCAGGTGGTTCTGAAACCGCACGGTCATATGCCGGTCACGGATCACCGGGGGCATATCTTCGGTCGGGCGCTCTTCGGCCTTCCACTTTGGGAAACCGCCGTCCAGCACAGCCACGTTCTCCTGCCCCATCAGCCGGAAAAGCCACCAGACCCGCGCCGCTGACAAAAGGCCCGCGCCGTCATAGATCACCACCTGATGCCCGTCGCCCACGCCCATCGCCCTCAGCCGGGACATGAATTTTTCAACCGGCGGCGCCATATGCGGCAGATCCGAGCGGGCATCCGAGATATCGTCAATGTCAAAGAACCTGGCACCGGGGATATGGGCTTCGTCATACTCCGCGCGGGCATCGCGGCCGGCCTCGGGCAGGTACCATGAGGCATCCAGAATGCGCAGATCGGGGTCTTTGAGGTGCTGGCCCAGCCATTCCGTAGAGACAAGCGTTTTCGGATCGTCGGCCATGCGGCACCCCCTGCTATCAGACAACCGTCTGATTATCGTCAGAGGGCTTTGGTGGCAAGACCACGCACCGCATCAGAGCTGTACGGTCAGCTGTGTTCTTTGAGCAGCCTGGACTTCTGGCGAGACCAGTCGCGTTTGGCCGAAGTCTCGCGCTTGTCATGCAGTTTTTTGCCTTTGGCGATGCCGATTTTGATCTTGGCCATGCCACGATGGTTAAAATAGAGCACCAGCGGCACGAGGGTCATGCCTTTGCGCTGTGTGCTGTTCCACAGATTTGACAGCTGCTTGCGGCTTACGAGCAGTTTGCGGCGGCGGCGTTCATCGTGCTGGAACGTCTTTGCCTGTTTGTAGGGCGCCACATAGGCGTTCACGAGCCAGAGTTCACCATCCTCGACCGCTGCATAGCTCTCAGCGATATTGGCGCCGCCCTCGCGCAGCGACTTCACTTCAGAGCCCTCAAGGATAATCCCGCACTCGAGGTCTTCCTCGATCGCATAATCAAACCGCGCGCGGCGGTTTTCGGCGACCACCTTGTAATTCGGGTCGGATTTGGAGGATGTTTTCACCTGTGCCATGCTGCGGATGTAAGGCGTCAGACCGGGTCGTGCAAGCCGGGGTCACGTGCAACACGCGAAGCAGATACCCAGGGGCGCGCAAATAGTGTATGCAGGACGTACCGTTCCGTTCCGGAGTCCGCGACTGTGATGTTCAATCCCACGGCGACCCTTGCTTCGTCTTTCGGCGAGCACCTGTCTGAAACCTTTCTGGATTACTTTTCGGGCCGCGACCCGGAATACGCCGCCTACATCAACGGCTGCGCAAAAATGGTGCTGGAACGGCTGGGCAATTCAGATGCGCTTTATCACAATGCCGAGCACACGATCATGGTCACACTTGTCGGCCAGCAGATCATGCGCGGGCGTCTGGTGACAGAAGCCATTCAGCCCAATGACTGGCTGCATTATATCATCGCGCTGCTGGTGCATGACATCGGTTATCTGCGCGATATCGTCGAGGGGGATGACGACAACAACGTGGTCATCAACAGCAACGGCGACACCATCAGCCCGCCGCGCGGAGCGTCGGATGCGTTTCTGGCACCCTATCATGTCGACCGCGGAATGATGTATGCCACGCGCCGGTTCCGGGGCTCTGCCGTGGTGGACGAAGAACGCATCGCCCGGGCGATAGACTACACCCGTTTTCCCGTACCCGAAGACGAATATTATCAGTCCACCACCAGCGAACCTGCTCTGGTGCGCGCGGCGGACCTGATCGGACAGATGGCGGACCCGTTTTATCACCGCAAGATCGGCGCGCTGTTCCAGGAATTCAGCGAAACCGATATGAACGAGCGGCTCGGCTATGAAAGCGCCGTCGACCTTATGGAAAAGTTTCCGGATTTCTTCTGGTCACAGGTGCAGCCGCTGATCGGCCCCGCCCTCGTGCATCTGGAGCAGACGATGGAAGGAAAGCAATGGGTCGCACAGCTTTATAATCATCTCTTTCAGGTTGATTACCGCACCAGCATGCTTGGACCCTTTACCGGCAGGTAAGCCGGTCAGTCGCCCAGTTTTGCGTGCACCTCGTCAAGATCGATCTCACCCAGCGGCGCTTTGCTGGCCGGATTTTCGAAATCATAACGAAACAGCCGGAAGTCCCGTTTGTAGATTTCATACACCAGGTGCATCGAGAGATCGTCAAAGTAATCTTCTACCGGGTGAAGCCGTTTCGGACCGTGCCCCGCGCTTTCGTTAAAGCGCGGCACCTTGCTCAGCTCGACCGAATGAGGCGTCTCGATGGCGTCCAGCACATCCTGCATACCTGCATTGAAATCCTCGGTCCAGATGATCCGGTCATAGGTGCCACCATTCACGATAAAGGTGCTGATGTGGCCCGACATGGCCGACCAGTGGATGTCCGGGTCCATCGGTTTGCGAAACCGGATGCTGTCGCGCGCAAACAGCAGAAAGCGGCGGAAGGAGGCGATCTGGTCAAATTCACCGGTGCCGTCCGGGCCACCAACGTCGATGCCATAACGCTGAATGAGCTGAGGAACGAGATTACCGCGATAGCGCCGCCCGTTGCGCTGTATTCCGCAGATCTTGTCAAAAAACGAGCTCAGGATACGGGTGTAGGGATTGCGCACACAGGTGAAGGAATAAGAGCTGTGGTTCTGCACATTCTGCGTGATCGGTTCTTTGCTGCCCTCCAGCGCCCATTTATGCAGCCCGCTTTGCGCGTCATGGATATCGCCGTCAAAGTACTCGCCGTGATCGGAATAATACATAATCTGCCCGATGGTCGAGCAGGCACATTTCGGTACGACCCGATAGACCACGCTTTCGCTGGTCGTCATCCAGGTTCCCGGAAACCCCATCTGCTCATCCTCCTGACAGCCCGTTCTGGCGTCATGGCCTTCTTATATTCACAAAAAGCAAATAAATGCGGTTTATTCAATCGGGCTTCGCGCTTATCACTGTTGTGAGCAGACTGAAAACACGCCGTAAGAGCACCTGATGGCAAGAATCGCCTATATTATGCTGTGTCACAAGGACCCGCGCGCCATTATCCGGCAGGCGGAGCGTCTGACGGCGGCCGGTGATTATGTCTCCATCCACTTTGATGCCAGCGCGCCGGAGCAGGATTTTGACCTGATCCGCAAGGCCCTGACCAAAAACGCGAGTGTCGCCTTTGCCACGAGGCGGGTGCGCTGCGGCTGGGGGGAATGGTCGCTCGTACAGGCAACCCTGAATGCGCTTGAAGCGGCTGTGAGCGCTTGGCCGCGGGCCACACATTTCTACATGCTCTCGGGCGATTGCATGGCGATCAAGACCGGCGAGTACATCCATCGGTATCTCGATGACAATGAAACCGACTTCATCGAGAACTTTGACTATTTCGAAAGCGACTGGATCAAAACCGGTATGAAAGAGGAACGGCTGATCTACCGCCACTTTTTCAATGAACGGGCCCGCAAGACGCTCTTTTACGCCTCGATGGAGATGCAGCGGCGTCTGGGGCTGTCGCGCAAACTGCCCGACGGCCTGCAGATCCGCATCGGGAGCCAGTGGTGGTGCCTGCGTCGTTCGACCGTCGAGCAGGTGCTGGATTTTGTGAAATCACGGCGCGACATCCGGCGGTTCTTCAAAACCACCTGGATCCCGGATGAGACCTTTTTCCAGACCATCGTGCCGCATCTGATCCCCGCAGAAGAGATCCGCAACCGCACGCTGACGTTTCTGATGTTCACAGATTACGGTATGCCGGTGACGTTCTACAACGACCATTACGACATGCTGATCGGGCAGGATTTTCTCTTTGCCCGCAAGATCAGCCCCGAAGCAGATGATCTCAAACGCCGTCTGAGTTTGCTTTATTCAGCCTCCGGAGTGGATTTCCGGATTTCTGATGAGGGGCCTGAACTTTTCAGCTTTCTCACCGGTCGCGGCCGTATCGGGCGGCGGTTCGCACCGCGGTTCTGGGAAACGGAATCGACCCTCGGGCGTGAACGTGAGCTGATGATTGTGATCTGCAAGAAATGGCATGTGGCCAAACGGGTGCTGGACCGGATGCGGCAGGTCACCAATGTGCCGTCGGTCGAATATCTCTTTAACGAGGAAGACACGCCCCTGCCCGATCTCGGCGGCATCCAGACCTCGCTTGAAAAACGCACGCGGCACCGGCGTGCGCTGATGCGGATGCTGTTTGATTTTTACGAGACCGACCGGATGATTGTCTGCATGGACCCGGGCAATATCGGCCTGCTTCAGGATTTTGCCGCCGACAGGTCTGTCACACGGATGCTGGAGATCGACTGCGCCTTTTCAGACGAGTACCTGATCGGGCACGCGATGCGGGTGGGCCTTGCCGGGCCGCAAACGTCCCAGGAGACACTCACGCGCCTTTTACCGACCATCCGCAACGATATTACCTATGAAAGCGACCGGATTCGTGACGCGGAGTTTGATCATCTCAACCGCATGCGCGAAACTGCCGACATCGGCGAGAATTCAAAAGCCCTGGCGGATTTCCTGTCGATCCCGCAGGCGCGCGCCTGGGAGATTGCAGGGACCGACGGATTATTTGCAGACTGACGAGCAACCGGAGAGCCGCATGGACTATGCCTACGACGATCAGAATATCTTTGCGAAAATCCTTCGCGGCGAGATCCCCAATACCACCGTGCTGGAAACCAGCCACAGCCTTGCGTTCCGCGATCTCTATCCGCAGGCGCCCGTGCATGTGCTGGTGATCCCCAAAGGCGCATATGTCAGCTATGATCACTTTGCAGCAGAAGCGGGCGATGCTGAGATCGTCGACTATACCCGCGCCATTGCAGAGGTCTGCCGGATGGAAGGTGTCACGCTGTCGGCGGGCGAAGGGTTCCGTATGATCTCAAACGCGGGCGATCACGGGGTGCAGGAAGTGCCGCATCTGCATGTGCATATTCTTGGCGGCCGGCCTCTCGGGCGGATGCTGGCAAAGGGCGGCTGATCGCTCAGCGGTCAAAGTCATCCGTCGACAGCGGCGGGCCGCAGAAGCTCATCTTAAACCGCGCGGCACTTTCCTCAATCTGCGGCATGTCATCCGGGATTGCGAACTGACCTTCCGCCATTTCTGCAAAGAACCCCTCGAACCCGCCCGGTGTCAGAATAACCAGGTGGCGTGACGGGACATCGCTCAGCACCGAAAACGTATGCGGCGTGCCGCGCGGGATAAACACGGACCCACCCGGTCCGCACACTTCGGTTCTGCCGTCCAGCCAGAACCCGATCTCGCCGGTCAGAACGACAAATGTCTCATCGGCATCGTGGTGAATGTGCCGCGGCGGGCCGGAATGTGGCGGCGAAATGCTGTCGGTGACCGAAATGGCGCCGCCGGAGGCGCCCTGACCGATCATCGTTCTGTACTGTGTTCCCAGCCATTCAATACTGTCAGGTCCGAGTGATTCTGTATCCAAAAGGCGTCCTCCTGATCGTACTGCCACGTAACGTGCGGCGGGATTACAGACCCGCAGGCGGCATGCCCGGCATTACCGGCGGCCGCGCTGGCGGGCCCACCATTCGCTCAGACGACCGCGGCGCTCTGCCATTGCGTCTTCTGTCGCTTCCCAGCTGTGCTGCATCTCTTCCAGCGTCGGATCGATGCGCTTTGCCCGGAACCGGCGCCAGCGGACCCAGACACCGTACCAGATTGCAGCAACAATCCCCAGGATCAGAATGCTCACCCAGGGGATCGGTTTGGACACATCCGGCCCGGCGACTGGCCTGACGGAAATCGCGTTGGGAAAGATCGAAAAGAACTCGTTGCGCCAGCCATAGTGCCGGATCGCCACATAGCGCGGATCGTCGGCGGTCGAGCGCTGGTCCGCGGCTTCGGCCTGAAGGTTGGACGTGTCGAATTTGAAATACGGCGGCCATGACCAGCCGGTATCCTCGTTGCGGTACACCATAACGCCGCCGTTCACGCGGCGTGTCTGGATAAAGAAAACGTCACGGCTGGTGACAGTCGTGTCACTGCCGATATCAGCCTGAGACCAGAACAGGCGGTTCTCACCGGGATCAATGCGCTTTTCATAGGTGTCGGTGATACGCACGATGTCTGTCTGCGGCAGGGTATAGTGAAAAAACCCGGCAACCAGCAGCCAGAAGCCGATGATGAGTGTCCATTTCACGTAAACCATGGCGTGCCCTTTCTCAGGCGAAATTCGTCAGATAAATGATCAGCGCGACCAGCAGCGAGGGCACCACATAAACGCCGAGGATGAGCTTGCGGCGGAGCGAGCCGTCATAGTCTTTCAGCCCTGCGTCCACGAAGGACGCCTTGCTGCCCGGTCCGCGGTCCGTGTCCCAGGCCGCTTCGAGTTTTTCCCGCCGGCGCGCCCGTGAATAAAGCGACAGGCACACATAGACCACCGTCAGAACGATAAAGCCGATGAAAACCAGTCTTGCCAGTGCGAACATTACCGTGCCTTCTTTCTGCGTTGTCGCCTGAGATATAGGCATAAAAGCCGCAGTTTCATCAACTGCAGGTGACTTTCCTGTTCATGTCAAACCCGCGGACCTCTGAAAAGGTGCAATAACATGCACGGGCCGCCGCGCAGGCGGCCCGACTACTGGCCGGTCAGAAAGGCTGTCAGATCGCTGTCGGGATCGGTGAAGGCGTCAATCACATCGAAATGGTGGCGGCCCGGCACAATGACCTGACGCGCGCCCCATGTTCTTGCCAGCAGATCCGCCTGCTCAAGAAATGCGGGCCGTTCATCGGCACCGACCCAGATTTTTACCTCCGTTTGCGGTGGCGCCATGTTAACGAGGCTTTCCGCCTGCGCTTCTGCCGCATCGATCTGCAGAATCTCGTTCATGGTGGTCTCCATCAGCGGCGTCAGATCAGCCACGGGAGAAACCGGGGCCACGCGGACTATCCTGCTGCGCACAGCGTCGGGCAGGATCAGCGGATCGGTCATGCGACCGACCAGATGCCCGCCCGCGGAATGTCCCGCCAGGACCAGCGGCCCGTCCGTGCGTCCGGCGATTTTGGTAACCGCTTCGGCCACCTGGCGGGTGATTTCACTGATGCGCAGATCGGGACAGAGATCGTACCCCGGCATGGCGACGGACCAGCCCGCAGACAGCGGCCCGGCGGCAAGGTGCGACCATGAGGTGTGATCAAAGGCTTTCCAGTAGCCGCCATGCACAAAGATCACAGTGCCCCGCGGCACCCCGGACGCGTTGAAGAAATCAAACACCTGGCGGTCTGACGACCCGTATCTGTTTGAGATTTCGGCACGCGGTCCGAGGCTTTTGCGGAAACGGTCCGCCTCGGCCTGCCATTTCGGTGGCCAGGTCTCGGCGCCTTCTATGTAGGCGGCATTGGCGTAGGCATCGTCCAGTGGCTTCATTTGTTACACCCGATTTTAGGAACTGGACAATCATAGCCAGACTTGATTTGAGAACTACAGTCATTTTCGCGGAGGACCCGAAATGAAAGATATTCTAAACACCGACCTTAAATCCCTGCTCAAAGATCCGAGCCTGCTCGAAACGCGCGCCTATGTCGGCGGCCAGTGGGTCGACGGGGACAACGGCACATTCGATGTGACGAACCCGGCCCGTGGCGATGTGATCGCCGAAGTGGCTGATCTCAGCCGTGCGCAGGTCGCAGATGCGATCGCCCTGGCTGAAACCGCCCAGAAAGAATGGGCGAAATGGACAGGCAAAGAGCGCGCGGCGGTCATGCGCAAATGGTTCGATCTGATGATGGAGAACGCGGACGATCTGGCGACCATCCTGACCGCAGAACAGGGCAAACCCCATGCCGAAGCCAAAGGCGAGATCGGCTATGGTGCGAGCTTTATCGAATTCATGGGCGAACAGGCCAAGCGCGTCTATGGAGAGACAGTGCCGGGACACCAGCGCGACAAACGCATCATGGTGCTGAAACAGCCCATTGGTGTTGCGGCTTCGATCACGCCCTGGAACTTTCCCAACGCGATGATCACCCGCAAAGCAGCACCTGCGCTGGCTGTGGGCTGCTCTTTCGTCGCGCGTCCGGCCAAAGAGACGCCGCTGTCTGCGATTGTCATGGGTGTGCTGGCCGAACGCGCCGGCGTTCCGGCGGGTGTGTTCAACGTTGTGACATCATCGTCTTCTTCCGAGATCGGCAAAGAATTCTGTGAGAACCCTGCCGTGCGCAAACTGACCTTCACCGGCTCTACCGAAGTCGGTCGCATCCTGCTGAAACAGGCGGCCGACCAGGTGATGAAGTGCTCCATGGAGCTTGGTGGCAACGCACCGTTCATCGTTTTCGATGACGCGGATCTTGATGCTGCGGTCGAAGGCGCGATGCTCTGCAAATTCCGCAATAACGGCCAGACCTGCGTCTGCGCCAACCGGATCTATGTTCAGGCCGGCGTCTATGATGCCTTTGCTGAAAAGCTGAAGGTAGCGGTCGAAAACCTGAAGGTCGGTGACGGTCTTGAGGATGGCGTCACGACCGGGCCGCTGATCAACCCCGAGGCCGTTGAAAAAGTCAAAGAGCACATGAAAGATGTCGTCGACAACGGTGGCGCAGTGCTGACAGGCGGCAAAGAGCATGAAAAGGGCGGCACATTCTTTGAGCCCACAATCGTCACCGGGGTCACCCAGTCGATGAAGGTGGCGCAGGAAGAAACCTTTGGCCCCCTCGCCCCGCTCTTCAAGTTCGAAGACGAGGATGAGGTAATCGAAATGGCCAATGACACGATCTTTGGTCTGGCCTCTTATTTCTACGCCAAGGACCTCAGCCGCGTTTACAAAGTGGCCGAGGCTCTGGAATACGGGATCGTCGGCGTGAACACCGGCATCATCTCAACCGAGGTCGGCCCGTTCGGCGGTGTCAAACAATCCGGTCTGGGCCGTGAAGGCTCGCATCACGGCATCGATGATTACCTCGAAATGAAGTACATCTGCATGTCCGTCTGACACCGGAAAACATGATTAACCAAGGGGGCCGCGCATTTTCTGCGGCCCTTTTTTCGTTCTATCCCCTTATTTCCATAACCGTCATTCGTGTTTCCCCGGCCTCGTACGATATTTTGTGAACTTTGTTCATAAATCTATTGACGGATCAGCGTACCACTCCTACTTATCATGAACATTGTTCACAAAAGGAGAAACGCAATGTTTATTCGTTCAGCACTTATCGGCCTGACGATGGCCCTCACTGCCACAACTGCTTTTGCCGGGCCGTCCGGACAACACTCAGGCCAGGCATCCGAACACGCCGCCGCCGCCGCGAGCCATGGCAGTGCGGCTGTCGCCTCGGGTGTGGCAACTGTTGTTGCGGTGCCTGTTATTGCTGTGGGCTCGACCCTCGCTGTAACCGGATCGGCACTTGAGGAACTGGGAACCAGCACCATCGACGCCGGCTCTGACATGATCGGATCCACCCACGCGGCCCCGCAGACTGATCCCTGCTACGTCCAGGGGTACGGCGCGAAACCTGCGGGTTTTCACACCCCCTGCATCGCTGCCGGTCCGGCACCCACGCTCGACTGATCCACACCATTCAAGGGAGATATCCGATGAAACGTTTTGCTATTCTTTGTGCTGCTCTGATGTCCATGCTGCTGCCGACCCTTGCCGGGGCCGGCAGCACGGAGAACGCAGCCAAAAAGCTGCCTGTGGCCGATGTCGCGGCCTTTGCTGATAACCTGGAACGTGATCTGGCGGCACGCGGGGCCAATGTCGCCATTGTCGCCCGGGTCGGCCGTGACCGCGAGACCCTGCCCCATGGCATCGATTATACTCATGTCGCCTACTGGGTTTTCTCGCAGATGACCCGCCAGGACGGCAGCACCTACAGGGGGTATCGCGTCTATAACCTCTATCAGCAGGCCGGTGATGATACCGTCAGCCGTCTGGTGCAGGACAGCCCCGCAGATTTCTTTGCCGGTGCCTTCGTGCTTGATGCGGGCGTGATCATTCCCGATAAGCGTCTGCAGAAAAAGCTGCTCGGCGTCATCGGCAGCCCGGCTTATGCGCAACTGCACAATGCGCGCTATTCCGTGCTGGCCAACCCTGCGTCACCGACTTTTCAGAACTGCACCGAACACACGCTCGATGTGCTGATGGCGAGCCTTTACGGCACCACGGATAAGGTGCAGATCAAGGCGAATATCAACGCACATTTCGACCCTCATACGGTGCAAATCGGCAGCCTCAAACGTCTCTTTGCTCCCGCTTCCTCGGCCGCGCTGACCACAGCGGATCATGGCAGGGACATCACGACCGCCACCTTCGGATCGCTTGCACGGTTTATGGCGGAGCATGATCTGGCCCAACAGATCTATCGCTACACACCCTATAAGGCGCAGTCTTTCTGAGTTTGACAAAACAGGCGTGATACGGGCAAGACACGCAGGCATGACAAAAGAAAAGACGCTTTCCCGACGCGACCGGAACCTTGCGGATATCCGGGAGCGCGCCACCCTGGCGGCAGAGCGCATCGTCCTCGAAAAAGGGGCCGGTGCGCTTTCCGCGCGCGGCCTGGCCAAAGATCTCGGCATTTCCGTGGGCTCGCTATACAATGCCTTCGGCGATCTCAACGGCGTTGTGCGGGCGATCAATGCACGCTGCGCGGACCGGCTCTCACAACATCTGCGCGCCGCCCTGAGAGAGGCAGGTGATGCCGCGCCGCGCGACCGGGTGGTGGCCATCGGCGAGGCCTACTTCGACTTCGCCGTTTCAGAACCGCGCCGCTGGTACATGCTCTTTGAGCGCGATTCAGATCTGCAACTGGATGTGAAAACCCAGCATCTGCAGGAAGGACTGCTGGAAATGCTGATCCGGGCCGGTGGTGGTGATCCGGGCTCCGATCTGCATCGCCAGTTCTTTTTGCTGCTCTGGGCCTCGGTACATGGCCTCGTGTCGCTGGCGTGCCGCCCCTCGATCGCGATGATCAGTCCGGATGTCGCCCGCTCTTATATTCACGAACTTGTGGATGCAGGTTTCCGGAATTATCCGCGCGACTAACCCGGACACCCGCCAGCGGATTTCACGAAACTGACATAAAATTCTTTACCCGCACGTTACAGCAGCGGCACGGCCTCGGACAGTATCACCTCACCGGACTGACACGCATCCCCCCGCCTGCTTTCCATGACATCTGTTCCGGCCTGATGGCCGCAACAGCCTTTGCCAACATGAATTTTAACCGCATCGCCTCTTGTCCTGTGATCGCGAATATGGAGTCGGGCACAGATACCAGTCGTGGAAGTTCGCCGGAAATTATCAACGTGAGCGCGGACGCCATGACGCTGATTGACGCCGACAGCCCGCCTCGTGTTCCGGGCAAGGTGAACATCACCGACCCCGCGATGCCAGCCTTAAAGGGAACGGTGTCTCCGGACGATGAGCTGCCCGGCGTCAGAAAAGCCGAACCGGGCGATCTGAAATCCACAGGCGGCCATGTGCCGGACAAGGTCGAAGGCTTTGCAATTATGCTCTCGGGGACCGGCTTTGTCGTCACGGACAATGACGGTGTCGATGACCACTCAGGAAAAGCGATGTTCTTTTCTGTGGGCCAGATGCAGGATCCGTCCTGAACGGGATTTCCGGAGCCCTGTAGCAGTTTTTGCCCCCTGTGGCTTTAATCTCATCGTGCGCACCTTGCCCGGCTCCCGACGCAAAAAAGCCCGGCATTTCTGCCGGGCTTTCGCATAAAGATCTGAACGTCAGGTTCAGTTCACAGCTTTGCTGTCAACAACGTCCTTTTCGATCTGCCTGGCGGACGAAATGGACACCTGGCGCGGTTTCAGTGCCTCGGGCACTTCGCGGTGCAGCTCAATATGCAGCATGCCGTCCGCGTGGGTCGCGTCGTTGACGCGCACATGGTCCGCAAGGTGGAACCTGCGCTCAAAGGCGCGGGTCGCGATGCCACGGTGCAGATACGTCCGGTCCTCGTCCTCATCCGCTTTGCGCGCGGAGACGATCAGCGCGTTTTCACGCACTTCGACCGACAGATCGGCCTCGGAGAAACCGGCAACCGCAACGGAGATGCGGTAGGAATCATCATCCAGTTTTTCGATGTTATACGGGGGGTAGGAAGGCTGTGTGCCTTCGGTGGTCAGCACCCGGTCCATCAGGTCAGCAATCTGATCAAAGCCGACGGTGGCACGGTAAAGCGGTGCAAAGTCAAAAGTACGCATGGTTCATCATCCTCTTTCATTGAGCGATAATCGCCGGGCGCTCCGAAGGGGGACGCGCCGCGGGGTTTCGATATGCCCGGGCCCTTAAAAAGGCACCCGGAACACCCTCAATGTGGGAAATGAACCGGCGCTTTCAAGACCCCCCGGGGCGGACAAATTTCGCACCGTTGCGGCTCTCAGGTGATACACGCGTGCCCACGGTCACCCGCTTTACCGCAGCCGGCGGTCTGCTGGCATTTGCCCGCATCTGCCGTTTCAGATCCGCCACCACCTGGGGCAGAGACATTCCGTAGGCCACTTTGCGGCCGTCATAGACACCCATGCCCGAGATTACGGAGACGATCCGGCCGCGGCCGTTTTCGTGACTGAAGACCGGTGCGCCGGAAGAGCCGAAAGTGACGTTGCAGTCGAGCAGCAGCACACCCTGGCGCTGATCAGTCATCTGGCAGACCCGCTGGCGCGACGGCATTTCCGCACGGCCCCGGCCATAAGAGACCACACTCACCGGACCTGGTGAAAACGCGCGGCTTTCAACCAGAAACGGGTCAAGCTCATGCGTGGGGATCGGGCTGTCAAGTCGCAGCAGGGCAACATCATAGCGGATATTATCGGCCGAGACGCCGGTACCGGGCGTGTAGCGCGGGTGCGCTTCGATCTGTGAAATGGCCCGTTCCGCCGCAACTCTGCCGTTGCGCAACCCGGCGCGGAAAGTCAGATCTTCAGTCGCAAGAACCTCGCCTGTCCGCGGGGAAAAAACGCAATGCGCGGCGGTCAGGACAAAATCAGGCGCAATGAGCGTTGCCGTGCAAAAGCCCGTCTCATCGGCATCCAGACGGCCCACCGCCTGCCAGACCATCGCGTCGTTTTCGCCTGCCAGCCCTTTGAGGCGCGATGTGGCTTCCTGCGCCGTCGCAACCGACGCACTCACAAGCGCGATAACAATCGCCGGCATTGACAGTCCTGCACACCAGCGCATCTGCTTACTCCTCGGGACGGATGAATTTGGCACCCGTTTCCTTGCGACCACCGCCAACGGCAATCCGCGCAGTGACAGCCTGGCCGGATACAAAAAGGCCACCGCCCGCGTCAAGCTCCTGGCGCAGAAAGGCCAGAGGCTCACTCAGGGACGTCCCAAGAGAAACATGTTCTCCGTTCATTTCCGCCTTCGCGGAAACCACCGAGACGATATGCGCCTTGCCATCGGCAAAGGTGAAAATCGGCGCACCCGAAGATCCGAAATCGACCGTGCAGGAGGTGACAAGCACCCCTTCCTGACGCGCAATCACGGTGCAGACTTCCTGCAGTGACGGCGCCTCTGACCGGTCGCGGGCATAGCTGACGACCCCGACGCGCTCTCCCTGACCGGGGCGGTCGGCTGTCTCGAAAGGTTCAATCGTGCCGTTCTGGATCGGACGGATCAGCTCCAGCAGTGCTATATCATTGCGCACGCGGTCCGATGAAACATTGCCGTCATAGACATAGTCGGGATGAACGACCGCGCGCCGCACCATCCGGTAGGCAGAGGCGCGCCCGTTGCGCCAGCCGGCGAGAAATTCGACATCTTCATGGTTGATCCGCTCACCCGTCCGCTTGTCAAAAAGACAATGCGCCGCCGTGAGGACAAGATCGGGGCTGATCAGCGCGCCGGTGCAGAAGCCGGAACCGCCGATGTCCAGCCGGCCGACCGCCTCCCATGGATTGGCGTCTGTGCCTGCGTCCAGTCGTCTGAGACGTTCATCCTGCGCCACAGCGCCCGTTGTGATAATCGCTGCGAGGAGTGAAAAAATTAACCAGTTCCGCACGTGTACTTTCCCTCTTACTGAGGCAGAGGTGTACCGGTGATCTGCGGCAGAAATAGGGCCAATGCAGTCAGATTGGCCCTTATTTATAAACGGATCGTCGCGATCTGGTTAACGAAGACGCGGAATTTCAGACCCAGGGTTGAAATCTGCGTCAAGTGCCGGTGGTTTCGGTCCGCCGGTCGCCCAGTCGAGCAGTTCGACGGTATGCACGATGGGAATCTGCGTGCCCGATCCGATCTGCATCATACAGCCGATGTTGCCGGCGGCGATAATGTCGGGCTTTTTCGCCTCCAGCGTCCGGACCTTGCGCGCTTTGAGCTGTTTTGAGATTTCGGGCTGCATCAGGTTGTAGGTCCCGGCGGAGCCACAGCACAGGTGCGGGTCCGCGGGTTCCACGATGCTGAAGCCCGCGCGGCGCAGCAGATCCTTGGGGAAGGTTTTGATCTTCTGCCCGTGCTGCAGCGAACAGGCGGCGTGATAGGCGACCACAAGCTCTTTGTCCTGCCCTTCCGGCAGGTCTAGCGTCATCAGCAGCTCAGAGACGTCCATGGCAATACCTGAGACCCGGGCCGCATCTTCCGCCAGCGCGTCATTGCGGAACATATGACCATAATCTTTCACCGTTGTGCCACAGCCCGAAGTGTTGATCACAATTGCATCGAGCCCGTCGCCATCCATCTCGCGCGCCCAGGCCCGGATGTTTTTTGCCGCCGTCGCGTGGCTTTCGTCAGATTTGCCCATGTGATGGGTCAGCGCACCGCAACAGCCCGCCCCCTCGGCCACCACAACTTCACAGCCCAGACGGGTCAGCAGACGGATCGTGGCATCGTTGATGTCGGTGTTCAGCGCTTTCTGCGCACAGCCGGTCATCAGCGCCACACGTTTTTTCCTGGGTGCAACGGGTGCAAAAGTCTGCGGATCGTCATTGCGGCTGACCGGCGGGATGGTTTTCGGCGCCATCTCCAGCATCGCGCGCAGCCGCGCATCGGGCATAAGTCCTGCAAACGGCCGGCCGATTTTCGCGCCCAGCAGGGCCACGCGAAAGCGCATCGGATAGGGCAGAATGCGCGCCAGCACCCAGCGCAGCGCCCGATCACTGAAAGGCCGCTTATACCGTTGCTCGATATATTCCCGTGCGTGATCAACAAGATGCATGTAGTGCACGCCTGACGGACAGGTGGTCATACACGCCAGACAGCTGAGGCAACGGTCAATGTGTTTGACGGTCTTTGCGTCCGGGTCTCGGTCGTTTTCCAGCATATCCTTGATCAGGTAAATACGGCCGCGCGGGCTGTCGAGTTCATCACCCAGCACCTGATAGGTCGGGCAGGTCGCGGTGCAGAATCCGCAGTGCACACAGGTCCGCAGGATCTGGTTACTGCGTTCGGTCGCCGGGTCTTTGAGCTGTTCAGAGGTAAAACTCGTCTGCATTATACCACCTCACGGGCTGTGACCGGGCCCATCAGGCCGGGGTTCAGAATACCGCGCGGGTCAAACCGCGCCCGGAGCCCCGCACTCAGCCGCGCCACTCCGGCGGCCTCGGGATGAAAGGCCCCCAGGGCGGCGCGCGTGCCGGCCCCGGCCCTTACAAGGGTCGCGTGACCATCAAAGCGGCCAAGGTTTTCACGCAGATCCGTGCCTGCGGCCATCCGCATCCAGATCAGCCCGCCCGCCCAGTCGAAGTAATGGCTTTGCGCCCCGGCCCGGGCCACAAGCCCCGGCGCATCGGAGGGTTTGCAGGACACGCGCCAGACATCGCCCGCCACATTACTGAGTGGCCCCGCATCGCGGGCCCTCTCCCAGAGCGCGTCGGATGTCTCCGCCGGAAGCAACGCGATTTCCGCGCCCCGGTCTGCAAACAGTTCTTTCAGCCGGCCCATGCGGTAGGCCACGGACTGCTCAAACCCTTCGATCCGCAGGGCCGTTACCGTCTCGTCACCGTGCACCTTTGCCCCATGTACGGCTCCGGTGATCTCATAAGGGGAGCCCATTGCCAGCGACATAACGTCGACAGCATCAGCGTCAGACAGACCCTGCAGCACCAGCGTGCCGCTTGTTTCCGGCACTGGCAGGACCTTGAGCGCCACCTCGCTCAGCACGCCCAAAGTGCCACAGGCACCGCACATCAGTTTGACCAGATCATAGCCGGTGACGTTCTTCATCACCCGGCCGCCGTTTTTCACGATATTGCCCGCTCCGTCGACAAACCGCACGCCGAGCGCATAGTCACGCGCCGCACCGCCCTGTATGCGCCGTGGTCCGCTGACATTGGCGGCGATCACACCGCCCAGCGTCGGCGCTCCGGTGGTGCCGAGAAGCGGGCGGTGGTCCATCGGTTCAAAGGCCAGCCGCTGGTTTTCAGCCGCCAGAGCGTCATGAACTTCTGCAAGCGGCGTACCCGCCCCCGCAACGATCGTCAGCGCTCCGGGTTCATAAAGCGAAATGCCCGACAGCGCACCCGTCTCAAGTGTCTCACCGTCACCGGTCATGCCCCGTGTGCCGCCACCGGTGATCGTCAGGGGGCCGTTTGCCGACCGTATCATTTCGGCCAGGGCCGCTTCGTTTTCGGGTTTCATAATTCTTCTGGCTCCAAATGCTGCGGTCGCGCGTGCGGTGCTGTGGGGACGCCGCCCCTATTCAGCAGCGACCGGCGTCACACCGCGCCGCGCGTCCGAGACGGACAGCGGGAAGACCTTGGCCGGGTTCAGCAGCCATTGCGGATCGAACACATCCTTGACGGCCATCTGCGCCTCAAGATCCGCAGGCTCATACTGATATGTCATCAGATCGCGCTTTTCGATGCCCACGCCATGCTCTCCTGTCAGGCAGCCCCCCGCTTCCACGCAGAGCTTCAGAATTTCCGCGCCGAAAGCTTCGCACAGCTCAAGATCACCAGGTTTGTTGGCGTCAAAGAGGATCAGCGGATGCATGTTACCGTCGCCCGCATGGAATACATTGCCGACCTTCAGGCCGAACTCATCGGACATCTCGCCAATCCGCTTGAGGACAAAGGGCAGCGAGCTTACGGGGATCGTCCCGTCAAGGCACATGTAATCGTTGATCTGGCCCATCGCACCGAAGGCGGATTTACGTCCCAGCCAGATCCGGGCGCTTTCATCTGCGGATTTGCTTTCGCGCAGCTCAACCGGGTTGTGCCGCCGGGCAATCTCCATGATCAGCGACAACTGGTGGTCGATCTCGGCTTCGGAGCCTTCGACTTCGACGATCAGCAACGCCTCGCACATCGGATAGCCTGCGTGGGCAAAGGCTTCTGTGGCCTCGATGCAGGGGCGGTCCATAAACTCGATCGCAACCGGCAGGACGCCGGCCTTGATGATGTCGCTGACGCAGGCACCGGCGACCTCGTTGTCGTCAAAACCCATCAGCACCGGGCGCGCGCCCTCGGGCTTGGGCAGGATGCGCAGGGTTGCTTCGGTTACCACCCCAAGCTGCCCTTCCGAGCCACAGACGAGCCCCAGAAGATCGAGACCACCGCTGTCCATGTGGGCGCCGCCGATCTCGATAACCTCTCCGGTCATGGCAACCATGGTCACGCCCATCAGGTTGTTGGTGGTCACACCGTATTTCAGGCAATGCGCCCCGCCGGAATTCATCGCAATGTTTCCGGCAATGGCACAGGCAAGCTGGCTGGACGGGTCGGGAGCATAGAAAAAACCGTTTTCCTCAACCGCGCCCGTTACGCTCAGATTGGTGCGCCCGGTCTGTACCCGGATGATCCGGTTGGCGTAATCGGTCTCAAGCACATCGTTCATGCGCGCCACGCCCAGGATCACGCAATCCGCTGTTGGCAAAGCGCCCCCCGCCAGCGAGGTTCCCGATCCGCGCGGCACCACAGGCACCCCCTCTTCGTGACAGATCCTGAGCACGTCGGACACCTCGCCGGTGCTTGCCGGCAGCACCACAAGCATCGGCGGGCATTTATAGGCTGTCAGCGCATCGCACTCATAGGCGCGGGTCTCCGCTTCGTCAGAAATCACCGCGTCGGCGGGAAGAACAGCGGACAACCGTTCCTGCACACGCGATTTGCGCGCCAGCACGGCCGGGTCGGGAATCGGCATTTCCATGGAACATCCTCCGTTTGGTAAACTAATATTACCAATTTCACCCATTGGCAAGATTTATCGGACCTGCCAAATGCTGATTATGGATATACTAAGCCGTCTCACCTTCTTTACCACGCTCGATTACGTCGCTCTTGGATTTCTCATCCTGTGCTGGCTGGCTATCGGATGGCGCATTGAACACCCGGGCAAAAAACATCTGTCCACCTCAATGATCATGGCCGGTTACCGCCGCGAGTGGATGAAGCAGATGGTCACGCGTGAACCGCGCATCTTTGACGCCCAGGTGCTGGCCAGCCTGCGTCAGGGCACGGCGTTTTTCGCCTCGACCTCGGTCATCGCTATTGGCGGCACGCTGGCGCTGATCGGGAATGCGGATCAGGCCAGCGGCGTGGCGCAGGACATCACCTTTATCAATCACCCGGCCATCGTCTGGGAGCTGAAGCTTCTGGTGGTCACTTTTCTGCTCACCAATGCCTTCCTTAAATTTGTCTGGTCCAACCGGCTTTTCGGCTATTGTTCGGTCCTGATCGCCTCTGTGCCGAACGATCCCGAAGACCCCGGTGCCTACCCCCGGGCTGCACAGGCCGCCGAGATCAACATCACCGTCGCACGCAGTTTCAACCGGGGGCTGAGATCGATTTATTTCGCACTTGCCTGCCTTGCCTGGCTGGCAGGGGCCGTGCCACTCATCCTGGCAACCATTGTGACCGTCATTGTCATATGGCGCAGGGAATTTGCCTCCGCCTCTCGCAAAGTTCTGTTAAACGCTTAAGTTACCTTCAGCCTGTTCTTTGCTTACGAGTCTCACATGAAACGTTTTATTACTGCCCTGATCATCATGACCGCCCTGCCTGTGCTGGCCGCGGAACCCCGCATCGAGAACGTGACCGTAAAGCAGACCGGCGACACCTGGCGCTTTGACGTGACGATCACCCATCCCGATACCGGCTGGGATCACTACGCCGACGGCTGGCGGGTGCTCGATATGCAGGGCAACGAACTGGGCACGCGGGTGCTGTCACATCCGCACGTCAACGAGCAGCCCTTTACCCGCTCCCTCTCGGGTGTCCGGGTGCCGGAAGGTGCAACTCAGGTGCAGATTCAGGCACGCGACCTGCCGGGTGGCTGGAACAAGGGCACCGTGATTATCGATCTGCCCTGAACCTGCGCAGCAGGGTAAATGGCCCTGCGATGTGTCACGCAACACTATCAGCGCGCGGTAAAGCGCCTGTCACGCGCATTTCAACCCAAAGATGATACGCTTGCCTCAAATTAGGCACAATCTTAATGTTTATCGCCTATTGTTTACAAAACTGAGCGAGTCCGCCTGATGGCATCCAAGCCCCCGTCCCAGCCACCACGTTCGGTGACCAGCCAGCTGACGGCGCTGATCGGGCTTGCGGGGTTTCTCGCGACTCTGCTGCTGCTGCGCCAGCTTGAGCTTCCGAAAACCGACGCAACGGTTGTCGGCATGCTCGGGACTGCCTTGCCGATGGTCCTCTGGGAGCTTTTCGTGCTTAAAGCACACCGTCAGGAGGCGACCGGGCTGCAGGGTTTCGGCCTGCGGCTGTCGGAGCAGGTAAACCATGGCCGGGTCGCCACCAAGCTGACCGGCCTCTGGGGCACAATCGGTCTATTGTCGGTCGCCTACTGGATCTTTCCGGAATATCAGCGCGACTTTTACGATCCCTTCTGGGAGGTCTGCCGGGACTATTCACTGGCTTTTGCCTGCATCAGCTTTGTCTATTTCGTGCTGATCGACCGGTGGATGAAGGACCCCGAAGACGAATATTTTAACGCGGGCCGCCTGTTTCTGGGACATGGCAAAAGCACCGACAGAGCCCGGCTGAAAAAGCATTTTCTCGGCTGGCTCATCAAGGGATTCTTTCTGCCGCTGATGTTCATCTATTTCGGCAACAGCATCTCTGCGCTGCTGGGCCGGGATCTGGCCGATATCACCCGCTCCTTCACCGCTTTCGTGGCCTTCATGAGCCGCTTTGCCACGGGCATTGATCTGGCTTTTGTCAGTATCGGGTACGTGCTGACGCTGCGGCTTACGAATTCGCACATCCGCTCGCCCAATGACCTTTTCTGGGGCTGGGCTGTGACACTGCTGATGTATGTGCCGTTCTTTTCCGTCGTCGGGAACCGCTATCTCGACTACAAGGACGATACTAACTGGATCGATATGTTCGGCGGTGGCGACAGCAACTGGTTCTATGTCTGGGGCTGCGCGATCATCTTCACAAAGATCATGTGGGCCTGGTCGAACCTGTCTTTCGGCATCCGTTTTTCAAATCTCACCAACCGCGGCATCATCACAAACGGGCCTTTCCGGCTGATGCGGCACCCGTCCTATTTCTTCAAAAACATCTCCTGGTGGCTGCTGGCCGTGCCGTTTTACTCAGTCGAAAGTTATGAAACGGCACTGCAGCACAGCATCCTGATGGTCGGCATCAACCTGATCTATTTTGCGCGGGCCAAGGCGGAGGAAAAGCACCTCTCGGAGGACCCGGTCTATGTGGAATATGCTTTGTGGATCGAAGAGCACGGCGTTTTGCGCTGGCTGCGACACTATATGCCATTCATCCGGTATGTGCCGCCGGCCGGTGCAGGCAGCATGCGCGCGGCCTGACAACTGCAGCACCCGGACACGTCATTCCCGGTGATACGGCGCGCCGGCAAGGATCGAGGCCGCGCGATAAAGCTGCTCTGCGAGCATGACCCGGACCAGCATATGCGGCCAGACCATCCGGCCGAAAGACAGCGCAAATCCCGCGTCGGCGCGCAGCGCAGGATCAATTCCGTCGGCGCCGCCGATTAGGATGGCAAGATCGCTGCGTCCCTCATCCCGCCAGCCTGCAAGGCGGGTCGCAAACTCAGGTGAGCTTTCCGTCCGCCCGCGCTCATCCAGCGCCACCATCATCGCACCATCAGGCACGGCACGGCGCAGCAGCACGGCCTCGCCGGCCATGCCGCCACCCTTACGGTCGTCAACCTCGGTCACGCTGCCCGGGCCGAGCCCGAGGGCGCGGCCTGTCCGGTCGAACCGGGTCAGATAATCGTCAATCAGAGTTTTCTGTGGCCCGGCGCGCAAACGCCCGACCGCAATGACATGCACACGCATGACGGCGCTGCCAGCTCCCCGCGCGGGGGGTCAGCTGGCGGCGGCTCCGGGGCCGTCCATAGGTTGCCACATCTTTTCAAGCTGATAGAACTCGCGCACTTCCGGTCGGAAGACATGCACGATCACATCGCCTGTGTCGATCAGCACCCAGTCGCCGGTTTCTTTGCCCTCGATCTTTGCCGTGCGGCCAAACTCGTCCTTGACGGTCTGCGCCAGTTTCTCCGAAATCGAAGAGACCTGACGTGTCGAGCGACCCGAACAGATGACCATATAATCACCGATCTCGGTCTTGCCGCGCAGATCAATCTGCACCACATCTTCGGCTTTGTCATCGGAAAGGGATTTGAGAATTGTCGCCAGAAGCTTTTCGCTTGTGGCTGTTTCGGTGGCTGCGGCCATTACCGCGGCTCCGTTGTGAGCAGCGGGTGCTGCATCAGTATGCACAGACAGGACATTGCCCTCCTTTGAACGCGCCGCCGGGCCCCCGGCGCTGGGGATACTTTAATTTAGCAAGAGGATTACCACAATTCAATGACAGCATCGCAAACCGGGCGTGCGACGCTGCGTGCTGCGCATTCAGGCAGCAAAACCAGCTGACTGCGGCAGGCTCTCCCAGGTGGTACGCCATTGTGCGTCGATCCGGGCCAGCGCCCGCGCGTCAAACCGGTGGCTTTCTTCCCAGTAGCGCCCTGACGGCACGCCGTAACTGAGAGCCTTTTCCGCAGCCATGATATCTGAGACGGCACCGGTCGAGGCCGGCCGGACCCCGGCCGCACGCAGGTTTTCGGGCTTAAGACGGGCGAAAAGCAGCTCTGAGGGTCCCTCGGAGAGGTTCACGCAGTGGCACCCGCGGCTCGCCGCGATGAGAGCAAGGCGCGCGGATTTCGCCCCCAGGTCCTGCAGCGTGACATCGGCGCGCAAAGGATCTGCCGTCCCGGTGCCGTAAAAATGCGTGGGGCCCGAGGCAGGATAGACCATATCACAGCCCAGCCACGCCATGACCTTCGGCCGCAGTGTCTCAAGCGCCCAGTATCCGGCCGTAAAGGCCATCGTGCCGCCGGCAAAAACGAAACCGCCGCTTTTGTTCTGCGCCGGCACAAACTGATCCGCGCCGATCAGGCGCTGGCCGGGGGCAGGTGCTGCGGGTCGGCGATCCCGGGGAAAATCCTCCGGAAAGATCAGATCATCCCAGTCGGAGCGGATACTCCAGGCGTTATTGATGGTGACAATCCGGTCGAACCAAGCGCGGGGCCAGCCGGCTGCCACAGGCGCCTGAGGCCCGCTGCCGAGGATAAGGACGATGTCTGAAGGGCTGACCACGCCGTTCTCCGCAAGTTCCGACAAGGCAGGAGTTAGACCGCAGATGCGGTCCGGCAACCCCGGGCTGTCAGTCTGTCACCGGTGCGGGGTCTGCATCTTCCAGCATGCGGACTTCGCGCTGCGGGAAGGGGATGGAGATGTCGTTTTCTTTGAAGGTATCCCAGAGCGCCAGATACACATTGCCGCGGATGTTCGTGAGACCGCCCGTGGGGTCGCGGATCCAGAACCGGAGGATATAATCAACCGAGCTGTCCCCAAAGCCCACGATGTGACAGACCGGCAGCTTTGGGTGCTTGAGCACCCGGTCGACATTGGCCGCCGCTTCGATGGCCAGTTTTCGGACCACATGCGGATCGCACCCGTAGGACGTGCCGAAAAAGATATCGAGACGCACGAACTCGTCCGAATGCGACCAGTTTACCACCTGCCCGGTGATCAGATCTTCGTTCGGAATGAGGTATTCGCGGCCATCGCGCGTCACGACGCTGACGTAACGCGCGCCGAGAGCGTTGATCCAGCCGAAGGTTTCACCAAGGCTGATCACGTCACCGGGTTTGATGGATTTATCGAGCAGAATGA
This sequence comes from Roseobacter ponti, assembly GCF_012932215.1. Lineage (GTDB taxonomy): Bacteria > Pseudomonadota > Alphaproteobacteria > Rhodobacterales > Rhodobacteraceae > Roseobacter > Roseobacter ponti. The sequence goes on from NZ_CP048788.1 coordinate 3,653,460, forward strand.
TGACGCCGGAGACAAGGTTAGAGACGACTTTCTGCAGGCCGAAACCAAGGCCCACACCGATGGCACCTGAGAGCACGGCGAGACCGGTGAGATCGATGCCCACAGCCTTGACACCCAGAAAGAACGCCATGCCATAGAGGAAAATCTGCACCGCCTTGACCGCGAGCACCTGCATCGAGGGGCTGATATCCTCGTTGCGCCGGATGCGGGTTGCGATGGTTTTATTGGCCACCCGCGCCCCGGTCGCCAGCGCGCCGATGAGCACTCCGGCGGTCAGCAGCGTCAGCAGCGAAATTCGGAAATCACCGACCTCAAGCGCGAGATCATCAAGAAACACCGACACTTCGTCGCCGAGCCCGGCAAACTGCAGCGTCGCATAGACCCAAAGGCCCCAGACCACGACCTGCCGCAGGAACCGGTTGCGCACCAGCCGGCCAAGATAGGCAATCAGTACCCAGGTCGCGGCAAGTGTCGCCACACCGCCGATCAGATAGGAGCGCGACGGCCAGGTGACACTCTGCATCACCAGATAAACCGCATAGGACATCGCCGCGAAAAGGATCAGCCCCATGCGGCGTTTGATCTGCACAATCACCCGAAGCTGCCATTTCTGCCAGCCTTCGGTCGCGCGCACGCGGTTGTCGATCATGCGGCCACCGGCACCGTGCAGCAGCCAGGCAAGTCCGGCGAGCGCCAGCAGGATCAGAACCTGGTTCTGCCGCCAGCCAGGCTCCAGCAGATCGGCGAGAAACAGAGCGATGAGATGACGGATTTCTTCCGCGGACATCAGGACATCCGCGATCTGTGCGCTTCCCAGCTCGAGAATGTTTTCCTTCTCCATCCACGCAGAATTGCACAGCCCCTGCGTCGCTACAACCGGCCTCGCGGACCTTGCGGCACAGCGGCCAAGAGGATAAGACACCGGCTATGTCTGTATGTGCGCAAATCAGAATCGATCTTGATGACCGGGCCCGCCTGCGTGAACGTTTTTTCGGCGCCACGCACAGCGTTCTTGCACGACTGTAAGCGCGACTGCCCGACACAGACTGCCCATTTCCACAGTACGGGAGAGGACCGATGTCCCCCAAGACGCTCTACGATAAAATCTGGGATGCCCATGTCGCCCACGAAGCGGACGACGGCACCTGCCTTCTTTATATCGACCGCCACCTCGTGCATGAGGTCACCAGCCCGCAGGCCTTTGAGGGGCTGCGCATGGCCGGTCGCAAGGTCCGCGCGCCTGAGAAAACCATCGCCGTGCCGGATCATAACGTCCCAACAACGCTCGATCGCGCGAATGCTGCGACGATGACCGAAGACAGCCGCATCCAGGTCGAGGCGCTTGATAAAAACGCCAAAGACTTCGGCATTCATTATTACCCGGTTTCGGACGTGCGCCAGGGCATTGTGCATATTGTCGGGCCCGAGCAGGGCTGGACCCTTCCCGGCATGACCGTGGTCTGTGGTGACAGTCATACCGCAACCCATGGCGCATTCGGCGCGCTGGCGCATGGCATCGGAACGTCTGAGGTAGAACACGTGCTCGCCACCCAGACGCTGATCCAGAAGAAATCGAAAAATATGAAGGTCGAGATCACCGGCAAGCTCGCCCCCGGTGTCACGGCCAAGGACATCACCCTGTCGGTGATCGGCAGGACCGGTACCGCGGGTGGCACCGGCTACGTTATCGAATACTGCGGCGAGGCGATCCGGGATCTCAGCATGGAAGGACGCATGACCGTCTGCAACATGGCGATCGAAGGCGGCGCACGCGCCGGCCTTATTGCGCCCGATGAAAAGACATTCGAGTACTGCAAAGGCCGCCCGCACGCCCCGAAGGGCGCGCAGTGGGAAGCCGCGATGGACTGGTGGAAGACGCTTTACTCAGATGATGATGCCGCCTGGGACCAGGTGATCACCATCAAAGGCGAAGACATCGCACCGGTCGTCACCTGGGGCACCTCGCCCGAAGACGTGCTGCCGATCACTGCCAGTGTGCCCGCTGCCAGCGATTTCGAGGGTGGCAAGGTCGGTGCCGCGCAGCGCTCGCTGGACTATATGGGTCTCACTCCCGGCACGCCGCTGAACCAGATCGAGATTGATACCGTTTTTATCGGGTCGTGCACCAACGGGCGGATCGAGGATCTGCGCGCTGCCGCCGCGATCCTCAAGGGCAAAAAGATCAAAGAGGGTCTGCGCGCCATGGTCGTGCCGGGCTCAGGCCTCGTGCGCGCTCAGGCCGAGGAAGAGGGGCTTGCGGATATCTTCAAAGAGGCCGGGTTCGAGTGGCGTCTGGCGGGCTGTTCGATGTGTCTGGCGATGAACCCGGACCAGCTGGCCGAGGGCGAGCGCTGCGCGTCGACTTCGAACCGCAACTTCGAAGGTCGTCAGGGCTACAAGGGCCGCACACACCTCGTTTCTCCGGGCATGGCGGCGGCCGCCGCGATCACCGGAAAGCTCACCGATGTACGCGAGATGATGTAATCTGACCTTACGCGGTGCGGCACCGGTTGCTTAAGTGGCAACCGGAAAGCCGCCCCGGCAGATACCACGAAAGGACGACAAAATGAAATTATGGGTAAAATGGCTTGTTCTGGGCATTCTCTCTCTGGTGTTCGGCCTGTTTGTCCTGGCCAATCCGGTCGCCGCCTCTTTTGCGGTGACAGTAGTGGCCGGTGTGACCTTCGCGCTGATCGGCGGAGCTCAGATCGTTGCAGGTCTGGGCTCTGAGGACCGCACGACAAAGATCATGGGCACCGGTCTGGGCGGGCTGATGCTGCTCCTCGGTATATCTCTCATGTTCCGCCCGCTTGAAGGCATTCTGACGCTTGCAACCATTGCGACGGTGCTGATCGGAGCCAACGGACTTTTGCGCCTCGTGACCGCCTGGCAGATGCGTTCGACGCCGCTGTTCTGGCCGATGCTTATTTCAGGTGCGCTTTCAGTCCTGCTCGCGGGATATATCCTTGCCAACTACTTCGAGATTGCGCCGCAGCTTCTTGGCATACTTCTGGGGATTGAGCTGCTGTTTAACGGAGCCGGGCTGATCGCGCTGGCTTTGTTTTTGCGCACTGTCAAAGGGGCTCTGAAGGACAAGGTAGAGGCCCGGCTTAAAAAGTAAGCCACCACCAAAGCGACCGGAGGTAAGATGGACACCCGGAATATGTACACAACGACGTCGACTGACGAAGTGATCACGGCAGAGATGTCCGTCGGGATCTGCGGCGCCATGACGCGAGGGTCGACATGATCAGGCAGTTTGGCCCCGAAACCGGTCTTTTGCTGATCGATGTCCAGAAGGGCGTGAATGTCTTTGACCACTGGGGCGGCGGCAGTACCGGCCGGCGCAACAACCCTGAGGCCGAAGACCGGATGCGCGCGCTGCTGAACGCATGGCGGGCGGGCGACCTGCCCGTAATTTTCACGCGTCACGACAGCCGTGAGGCGGCCTCACCGCTCAAACTGCATCTGCCGACCGGGGCGATGATCGACGGTTTTGAGGCGCAGGACGGCGAGATCATCATTGAAAAGGATGTGAACTCGGCTTTTGTCGGCACCGATCTGGAACTGCGGCTGCGCCAGCACGGTATCACCCGCCTCGTGGTGGCGGGCTTTTTCACCAACTTCTGCGTCGAAACCTCGGTGCGGATGGCCGGCAATATGGGGTATGACACCTATCTCGCGCATGATGCATGTGCGACCTGTAACCGGATCGGGCCGGATGGCACGGATTATGACCCGCAGGTGCTGCACGACATTTCAGTTGCGAACATGCACGGCGAATTCTGCACCGCACTCGAGACCGGCACGCTGCTCGGTCTGGTCGGCGCGGATGCGCCCGCCCTCGAACGCGTTCAGGGCAACGAATGATGACCCGGGGCTCAGGACGCTTTGCGCAGTTCGCTGTCCGATTTGAGAACTTCACTGCCGTCTTCCTGCTCGATTTTATAGGCGGGGCTTTCCGCGCTTGCATCCCGCGTCACCTCGGTGCCCGAGATTTTCAGGGTAATCTTCTGCGTGTACTTTTTGGCGATCCTGCCGGTGCCCGAGCCATTGCCCCAGTCCCACTCAACCCTTGTGCCTTCACTGTATGACATTCCGAAACCTCTCCGTTTGCGATATGCCGGTCCAACCCGCGGACACCTGTCCGGGTTCCGGCGCATCCGGGACAACCGTAAGGACTCCACCCCATGGATAAATTCAACACGCTCACCGGGATCGCCGCACCGATGCCACTGGTCAATATCGACACCGATATGATCATCCCCAAACAGTTCCTGAAAACGATCAAACGCTCGGGGCTTGGCGTGAACCTCTTTGACGAGATGCGCTATGACCGTCAGGGCAATGAGGTGGCTGACTTTGTGCTGAACAAAGACGCTTACCGCGAGGCGGAAATACTCGTGGCGGGTGAGAACTTCGGCTGCGGGTCATCGCGCGAACACGCACCCTGGGCCATCAAGGACTTTGGCATCCGCTGCGTAATCGCACCTTCTTTTGCGGATATCTTCTACAACAACTGCTTCAAGAACGGCATCCTGCCCGTCGCCCTGCCGAAAGAGCAGGTGGATGTGCTTATGAAAGACGCCGAAAAGGGCGCCAACGCCCGGATGAGCATCGATCTTGAGGCACAGACGATCACCACCTCGGATGGTGAGGTTTTCAGCTTTGAAGTGGACAGTTTCAAAAAGCACTGCCTGATGAACGGCCTTGACGACATCGGCCTGACCATGGAAAAAGCCGCCGCAATCGACACCTTTGAAGGATCAGCATCCCAGGCGCGCCCCTGGGTCTGAACCGGTCCGGGCCCCTCTGCCCGCTGTGCGCCTCTTTTCTTTTGGCAGCATGCGTTAACCTTTCATTGTGGGCGTCCTCGCGCCGCCCACAATATCTTGCGATGTGCCTGTTTTTCGTCACATATTTGATGCAAGAACGCACCAGTCCTTCCCTCAAAACGCCCAACGTATTGCGTCTTGTTAACCGTAACACTTGCGGAACTAAGACGAATGATGGCACAAATGGGGCATAAATGAGGCAGAGCCCACCGCCCCGGTGGCATCAAGTTGGAACAAGATTGCGGCACTGAATCGCATCTGGCCGGTTTGAAGGGAAAGAAACGTATGTTTGTTCGTATTTCAGGCGCAGTAATGCGTGGCCTGTTGGTGGCACTTCTTATTGCCACGCCAGCGCTTCTGCTGCCTGACGTGGCAACGGACCAGTCCCAGATCATCGTTCTGGTGGCGCTTCTCGCCGCGTTTCTGACCTTTATCGAATATAATTCCGCAGCACCCAGCATTGTCGAATTCCGCGATGCGGCCCCCTTTAACCGCCTGCGGTTTGTCACGCTTTTTCTGACGGTTTTCATGCTGACGGCGATCGCCAAGGGCAAGGTCGAACCAACCTCCCTGACCCAGGCTGTGACCGCCCTGGGCACGATCATCGGCAATGCCATTGATTTCCCCTTCTCTCCGGTGCGGCTGATTGTGCTGATGCTGCCTGCGGATGTGAGCCAGTGGCTGATCCAGGATGTGCGCACAGCCGCCGGTATTGCCTATCTGATCTCACTGGTTGCGATGGTGTGGTTTTACTTCATCGTGCGCTATGGTCGCTGGCCGGTGCGCTATGGCCCGTTCAATGTCTGGGTCAATCTGCCGCTTTTCGACCCCACCGCAGGCGGCGATGTGCTCTACCGGCTGCAGCGCGATGCGCGGGTCAATATCGCGCTTGGTTTCCTGCTGCCGTTTCTCATCCCGGCAGTGGTCAAGGCCACCTCTGATCTGATAGACCCGATCACATTGGCGAACCCGCATACTCTGATCTGGACGATATCTGCATGGGCCTTTCTTCCTGCCAGCATGATCATGCGCGGATTTGCGATGATGCGCATCGCCAGCATGATCGATCAGAAGCGCCGCCGCGCCTATGCAAGCCAGGCCGAGGAACGCGAGCTTCAGCCCGCCTGATCACAGCAGCTGCGGCGCTTTGCCTGAGTGCTGCCGGTCTTTATGCCGATACCCTGCGTATTGCTACCTACAACACCGAACTTCAGCGCGACGGGCCGGGCCTGCTGCTGCGTGATATCCTGAGAGGCGAAGACCCTGACATCGTCGCCGTCATGTCGGTTCTGGCGGAGACAGCACCTGACATCGTTGTGTTGCAGGGGTTCGACTATGATCTCACGGGGGCCGCGCTCAATGCCTTTGCGGACCGTCTTGCCGGAACCGGACCCTCCTACCCCTGGCGCTTTGCCGCACGGCCCAATACCGGCTACCAGAGCGGCATTGATCTGGACGGGGACGGGCGTGCCGGTGATCCGCGCGATGCACAGGGATACGGGCGTTTCAGCGGCCAGGGCGGTATGGCCGTGCTCTCGCGTTTTGAGATCATCGCATCGGACGTGCAAACCTTCACCGACCTGCTCTGGCGCGATTTTCCCGGGGCACTGCTCCCGGAAACCGATGCCAGGCCTTTCCCGTCACCCGAGGCTCAGGCCATTCAGCGTCTGTCCACCACCGCCCATTGGGTGGTGCCGGTGCAGGTCCCGGGCCTGGGGCGGCTGTCCCTTCTGACCTTTCACGCCAGTCCGCCGGTCTTTGACGGCCCCGAAGACCGCAACGGGCGGCGCAACCATGATGAAATTCTTTTCTGGCAGTACTACCTCGACGGCACCTTCGGGCCTGCACCTGCGGAGAAGCTTGTCCTGCTGGGCGACACCAATCAGGACCCGCAGGACGGCGAAGGACGCAAGGCAGCCATTCGCGGACTTCTGAATAACCCGCTGTTGCAGGACCCTGCTCCGCGCAGCACCGGCAGCGTCATCATCAGCGACGATCCTTTTGACACCGCTGACTGGGACGATCCCGTGCCCGGAAATCTGCGGGTGGATTATGTGCTGCCCTCACGCGATCTCACGGTGACCGGCAGTGGTGTCTGGTGGCCTGACCCGGCGAGTGAGGCCGGTGAAACCGCAGCCACAGCCAGCCGTCACCGCCTCGTCTGGGTCGATATCGCGCGCTGAACCGTCACCGGTCTGCGACGCATCCAGAGTTCCAGCACAATGAGATAGGGCAGGTAAAACGCCACGTTCTGCACCAGATCGAAGGAGCTGCGAAAATCCGTGGCCATGCCGGCCTCGTACCCCAGCATGTCCCAGATGCCGTAATGCACCCGGTAGAGCCACGAGCCGATCGCCAGCACAAAAAGGCGCAGCGCCCAGCGGCGGTGCCGGTCATAGCGCCCCGCATGCGCGTGACGCAGAACCTCACAGGCTGCGAGGATCATCAGCGCGCCGTAAAGCGCAAACCCGGCATTCATCGGAGGCCCGCCGATCGTGCCGCGCCCGGCGATAAAGATCAGCCCGCCCGCCCCGGTGATCAGCGCCGCCGCAATGAGCAGACGACCCGTAAGCCGGTGCACCAGTGGCCAGCGCAGTCTGATCCCGGGCACCAGTTGCAAAAACACCAGCAATGACAGCAACCCGCCGGCCATCATATGCACGAATACCGCCCCGTTCAGCAGCGGTGCGCCCGGTGTGAAGAAACGCCCGCGCGGCGCGTCATCCGGCACGAGCCCGGACAGACCGGTCACCAGCGCATAGAGCGCAAAAGGCAGGATCATCAGCGCCAGCAGGAAGAGAGCGGCAAGACGCAGCAGTTGCGGCGCGGTTCGGGTCATCCGGGCCTCCCTTGTGAACATTCCGACAGCGTTGCAGCCAAGTATAACGCGCCGGCAGCGGCCTTTCACGTGGCATCACAGCGCGCCCCGGCAAACGCGACCCTGTGCGCCGCTTCTTGACCCTTGCCGCGCGCCGATATACGCCGCTGGCAGCTTAAATTCGCAGGAGATGACGCATGGCCAACCCTTCCCTTCTTATCCTTCCCGGCGACGGGATCGGCCCGGAAGTCATGCAGGAGGTCAGACGCGTGATCACGTGGTTCAGCGAAAAGCGCGGACTTGCCTTCGACATCACCGAAGATCTGGTTGGTGGCGCTGCTTATGACGCGCATGGTACGCCGCTGCATGACGACACGATGGCCAAAGCACTTGATGTCGATGCGGTGCTGCTGGGCGCTGTGGGCGGACCGAAATACGATAATCTCGATTTCAGCGTAAAGCCTGAGCGCGGCCTGTTGCGGCTGCGCAAAGAGATGGATCTGTTCTCTAACCTGCGCCCGGCCCAGTGTTTCGACGCGCTGGCCGATTTTTCGTCACTGAAAACAGAACTGGTCTCCGGGCTCGACATTATGATCGTGCGCGAGCTGACCTCGGGTGTCTATTTCGGAGAACCGCGCGGCATCTTTGAGGAAGGTAACGAACGCGTGGGCATCAACACCCAGCGGTACACCGAAAGCGAGATTGACCGCGTGGCACGATCCGCCTTTGAGCTGGCGCGCCGGCGCTCGGGCAAGGTATGCTCCATGGAGAAGGCCAATGTGATGGAGAGCGGCATTCTGTGGCGCGAGGTCGTGCAGAAAGTGCACGACGAGGATTATCCGGACGTCGAGCTCAGCCACATGTATGCAGATAACGGCGCGATGCAGCTGGTGCGCGCGCCCAAGCAGTTCGACGTCATCCTGACCGACAACCTCTTCGGCGATATCCTGTCGGATTGTGCCGCGATGCTCACCGGTAGTCTCGGGATGCTGCCTTCCGCAAGCCTCGGCGCGCCGAATGCGGACGGCCGGCCCAAAGCGCTTTACGAGCCGGTCCACGGGTCAGCCCCCGACATCACCGGTCAGGGCAAAGCCAACCCGATTGCCTGTATCCTCAGCTTTGCCATGGCTCTGCGCTATTCCTTTGACCAGGGCGATGAAGCCACGCGCCTTGAGACTGCGATCGAAAAGGTTCTGGCCGACGGCGCTCGCACGGCTGACCTGATGGGTGAGGCCGGCGGGACGCCGATCAGCACGACGCAGATGAGCGACGCCATCCTGAGCGCACTCGACGCGAGCCTCTGAAGGCGCTGTGTCATCCAACCCGGCGTGCTCCGGTGAGGGCGGCAGAACGAAGGCTCGCGTGATGCGGGGGCCTTGCCAAGCGTCTGTGTTAAGAGTATCCGGGCGCACACGGTCGGGCTGTAGCGCAGCCTGGTAGCGCACCTGCTTCGGGAGCAGGGGGTCGGAGGTTCGAATCCTCTCAGCCCGACCAGTTTTCCATCAGTTAAGATTATGAGCGTTCAGCGCAGTTTCAGCCCGAACTTTCGTTTGCGGTGCATCAGCGGCGCGCCGTATTCGGTGGACTTTGCGCTGCTCCCTGAGGCAAAGCCGCTGTGGAACGGTCCACCGTATGCTTTTCCGTGTCCGGAAATCTGCGGCAGCGTCGAGGCCTTATGCGGATGTGTTTTATCCTCGTGAATGATGTCCCGGGCGATGCGGCCAAAGTGCGAGTTACGCCTGAACTTGCGATACGCGCGGTTCTTGTACCCTTCCTGCCGGTATCCGTGGTGGCGATATCCCGGGTGGCGTCCATAACCGTGCCCGTATCCTCTTGAGGGGTTCACCGAAATCACAACGCTGCCCCCGCCAAGCACGACTTTGCCGCTGACATAGATATCTGATGCCGCAGCAAACCCCGGCGCGAGACATCCCACGATCACCAGCAGGCATATTCTGACAGTTACCCGCATTTCACACTCCTCTTCACCGGTACCTTCACAGTCTGTCACGATAACAGAATTGCCGGGTAAGGCAAAATGTCCGCCTTCACGACCGCGCGATGGCGCGTGTTCACGGCAGAATGGCATGGTGCAGCAGAAGTGGTGATCCCGATTGGATTCGAACCAATAACCTGCCCCTTAGGAGGTAACCGTTCATAGCGCTATTCCTTCTGTGATTTCTGTTGTTTGGGTGTTTGTACGGGGTCCTCCTGTACATGGTTTGTACGAAAGCGTGCCCTAATATCGGCCTCATCCGTTTCAGCATGGGCATAAATGCGCATGGGTAAATTGGGGTCTGACCAGCGTCCGGCTTCAGCGGCGGTGACTGGATCAACACCTTGGCGAACGACCAATTCAGTGAAGTAGCCATGTCGCCCTGCCGGATGGGCCGACAGGTACGGGATGCCGGCCCGCTTGCAGATCGTCTGCCATCGGGTGTTGTAACCGGTCGAACTACCATAGCCAAACACGCGGGGGCTCATGAACCTACCAGTCTTGCGGTTTTTCGGCCTTTTCGGCGGAAGAGCTAACATCTCACCCATGGTTTCTGGTGAAACTGTAACCCAGTCTTCGGGATGGCCCTTTTTTGCCTTTAGCCGCACCTTGTTCTCAGCGGGTTTCAAGTCTTCAGCTGTTAGCGAAACCGCTTGATCTATCCGCGCTGCAGTTTCGAACATAAACCGCACCAAGGCGGCGTTATATGGATCAGCAGCCATACAGAACGCCTCAATCCAATCCTTCTCTGCTGGTACTCGTTCGACGCGACTTATCTTACCACGCAACTTGTCCTGAGCGATCCGTTCCATTTTGCTATATGGCTTCACTCGGATCAAAGGTGTGCCGATCAACTCGTGCGCATTGTTGATTACTGATCTGGCGGGCGTCACTATTTCGCGCCACCAGGTATCGGTAGACGCCATCGGCTTCCATTGTGCTCCAAACGACTTCAGCAGCGCGCCTGAGATAGCCTGCAACGGCATGTCGCCAATCTCTTCGACAATTGGGATCAGCTGTTTCGCGGTCTTTGGGGAGGCGTTGTACAGCATGATCGCATCTGAGAAGGTTTTGCTCGGCTCTCCAATGCTATCACGGTAATAGCTTAGCCATCTCTTAAAGCGGAAGACGGCAAGGACAGCATTTAAGGAGTTCAAATCTCCAGCTTGGATGGCTGCTCCATACACTTCATCAAGGTCATCGTCGTCACCAAAAGGTAGCAGACGCTCTATCTCTTCCCATGACATTTCGGGTTCAACAAAAGTTACGTAAAACTAGAACTGAGAGAACCAATGCAAAGACGGACTTTTCGGCACTCGAAGCGTGGTGTGCCGCCGTTCTTGCAAAGGCGGACAAAGTAAAAATTGAACCTTGCAAGGGCTTTGATCCAGAAGCGACGGCAAGGCGAATTGCCAAAGTTAGCGCTAGAGCCAATTGGGCTAGAGAGATCGCAGATGAGCTCAACAAGATCGGTATTGTCCTAATAGTCCTCGAACACTTGCCAGGCACTTACCTCGACGGTGCTGCAATGCTCCGCAGTGATGGCGTACCCGTGATCGCACTAACCATAAGACACAATCGGATAGATAATTTCTGGTTTACGTTAATGCACGAATTTGCACATGTTTGCCTACACTTGAATAGCGGCCGTGACATCATCCTAGACGATCTAGACGTCAGCTCAGCCGACGAGATTGAGGCAGAGGCAGACGCTTTTGCAAGCGAAGCATTGATTCCTGGGAAACTTTGGTTGGAGAATATCGATGGTCGAAGTCGAACTGACGACATCAAGAGGGTAGCAACTAGGGCGGGTGTGCATCGCGCGATTGCCGCTGGCCGATGGCAACACACTTTCGGAGACTATCGCCGATTCAGCAAACTGTTGGGTAGGGGTGAAGTCAGAGAATTGTTCTTTGGGTGAAACGACTTAGAAAATATGACCAAGCAGCTAACAGATAATCACCTACTGTTTTTTTTAGCATCCGGAAAGTAAAGCCGCGACATCAAAATCTCATTTCCATGCAAAACATGGCCGCTAACAGATCCAGGGACGTGATCGATGAGCCTGTTCAATATGTATCATGAATTGACACACGTATCTTTCCGTGATACACGGCTAGCATGATCCAAAGCACTAAGGGCAAACTCGCTGCCAATGCTGTGAAAGGCAAGTACGGCAAAGGCTTCCCCGGTGACTTGGTGAAGCGCACTCGGGCGATGCTTTCGGCGCTGGATGCTGCGGTTGTTGTCGAGGATTTGCGGTTCCCACCCGGCAACCACCTGGAAGAACTGAAAGGGGATCGTGCCGGGCAACACTCCGTCCGTATCAACGGGCAATGGCGCATCTGCTTTGTCTGGACGCCGAACGGCCCCACCGAGGTCGAGATTGTGGACTACCATTGAGAGGATACGCTGATGAGCTTGCTTGAAAACCCGATGCACCCCGGTGAAGTCCTGAAAGAGCTTTACCTCGATCCCCTAGATATGGGGGCCATCGCGTTTGCCAGGCGTCTGGGTGTGCCTCGTACGCGGATCGAGCGGTTGATCAAAGGCACGACCGGGATCACGCCTGACACGGCGCTGCGCTTTGCCCGTGTGTTCAACACGACCCCGGCTTACTGGGTGAACTTGCAGACGAACTACGACATGGCGTTGGCGGCTAAAGAGATCGACGTATCTGATATTGAACCCTTGATTGCTGCTTAATTCACGATTCTGCGCTAAGTGGTGAGTAGCACTCACCCTAGGCGTTGGGCGGCATATCGATCATGTATCGTCCCAATGGTCGTGATCATACGTTCAAAGAACGAATCGTAGATTCTGGGGAGATCGAGATTGATTTTCTGATCTTTCCCGTAAAAATTCGTTCGGTTCTTGAAAGTCTCAAACCGACCATCAGACATGTCAGGGATCAAGATGAAACGCTCGATCAAACGATGCCGTTTGAAGTGTTCGTAGACTCTGGCGCTTATGTCGAGATGACCATCATGAACGATCCGATCTCTTATGGAGCAGATCATCCAAATTAGTTCGTCTTTCGCGAACAATGTACCGGCCCGTTCATCGAGCTTTAGACTTTTCTTGTCGCTGTACTGTTTTGATCGCCCTCTGAGTCTGACGATCTGCGAATAGTCGATCGCATCCCGCTCAAATTCAAATGCCAACTTCACAGCATAGTCCAGAAGGCTTCTCATCCTGACAAATATGGTTTCCAGATGAGCATGGATCAGAGATGTTTCCGCCGAAACCGATGAACGCAAGCCTACTCTTTCTTCCTTCTGGTAAACGTAGGGTTCGCAATCATTGAACAAGCCATAAAACTCGCCGATGACCTGACTAATTTGCGCGCTTGTCCTTTGGATGTTTGTCAGCAGTCCCTGCACATCTTGCAGATACATGAACTTATGCAACACCGGATCTGGATGCGATCCGGCAAGAAGCTGTTCAAATCTCTTCTTTGTTACGCGGCTCTCAGGTTCGATCCCAGCCATATGTACCCAGTCAGGTATCTTATCATGGTAAATCTTGAATTCTATATCGGAAATAATCGATCTTCGGATATGCCCGTGTGTCGCGGCACACAAATCGTCCAGCTCAACATCCACATTCGTGTCTGTTCGACGCCAGTATTTTTGTGAGTCCTGGAAAAAAGCTTTGGGCTCTTTTTCCCTCACTTCTTTGGAGGGCTTACCATTAAGGTTCTTTATTGGCTTTTCATCGTCTCCAGAAACCGGCCAGCCGCAAATCTTGCCAACACCCGTAGAGGCTTGAACGGAAATTTGGCGATAGCCCCTTCGCAACTTCGACATTCCAAACCTTCTGTACTGACAAACAGTTCCCGGCTATCGCTCTCAAACCCGCGATTTCTGCGCAAGCCCTACCGCCAAAATTTGTGCCTCTTGTCATTCCAGAAGTCATTTGAATTGAGCCCTAATGCCGCAACCCCTTTTCCGCATGCGCCTCCTGGCTGTCTAGCTGTCCCTCAATCTCTCGGCGGCGGCTGTCGCTAAGGTCAAGCTCTGCTGCAAGCTCTTGTCCAGCGTCTTGTAGCTCGCCTCGTCGTTCAGCAATCCGCTCAAGGCCTGCATGGATGCGGCCTGTGAACGAATGAGCAAGGTCACGCAGTCTTTCAAGCCAGCCAGCTCCCTCTCGATCCTGCCGGTCGAGCGTGTCTCCAAGGCGGTCAAATCCTTCGCGGAGGCCTCTGAGGCCGTCACCAACCGCTCGACGCAGGCGAGCAAGTCGCGTTCCAAGGCTGTCAACTGGGTCATCTAATCCTCCTCGATCCTGATGCAGGTGACGGGTCTCTCGGCCATCGTGCAGGTGCGTAGGCGCGTCTTCGAAGGGTCCAGGATCAGCCAGGTCCCCTCGGGCCGCTCGATCCGTGTAAGGCCCATCTCCGTCAGTTCCGAGCGTGTCAGATGCACCGTCCAGAAGAAGCTCGCGGCCAACCGTGCATGGTGATCGGCCTCCAAGGCCTTCGCCTTCTCTCGGTCTTCCGCTTGCTTCTCGACATAGGCCAGCCAGCGCCGCGACTGGAACCAGTTATCAGAAAAGCAGACCTTGGAGCGGGTGAAACTTGCGCTATCGGTCGCGTAGGCTTGGACGGCCTGCAAAAAGTCCTCCGGCGCAATCCCTTCCTTCATGGCCCCTTCGATTTGGGCAAGGCAGGCCGCTTTGCCCCGCAACCGGTCGGGCGGATAAGCCGCCAAAATCTTCTCAGCTGCTTCGTCCACCGCCGCCTCGCGCCTGCGCGTAGGTGGTTTATGGATGGTTTTAGGATGGTTTGGGGGCCGTGGTGGCCCCGGTACCCCGGCCACAGTGGCCCCCGTACCGGGGCCAGACTGGACGGGGGCCACTGTGGACCCCGTCTCAATCTCGGGCTCTAGCGTGGGTTCCAGCGCCTCGACTTTGGTCAGATCGATCCGGTAGACGACGGTGAAACCATTCTTGCAGGTGCGTGCGCCAGTCTCAACCAGGATGCCTTCCTTCAGGAACTCGCGGACAGTTCGCTTGACTGTGGTCTCCCCCAACTCGGTGTGCCGCTGGATCGTTCCCTTGGAACACCAGATGCCTGACCCATCGTCGGACGCCTTGTCCGCCAGAAACATGATGATCTGCTTGCGGGTGGCGCTGCCGAACTTCCGTTCCGCGCATGTGTTCGCGACCCGCCAGCTCATTGGAAGGCCCCGAATTGCGTAAAGACGTGTGAATTTTGTACAGGTTTTGTACGAGATTTCCGCCGTTTCAGCAGAATTCGGCGCGAAAGCTCGCGGGACTTTCTGCAAGCTCCTGCACAAAGCCCTGTAAATAAGCCATATTTTTCAGGTGTTTTTGGCGACCCCGGCAGGATTCGAACCTGCAACCTGCCCCTTAGGAGGGGGCTGCTCTATCCAGTTGAGCCACGGGACCGCCGCGACAGCTTTAGACCAGTCTGGCGCGCTTGTCATCGCCTGATCACGATTACCCTGGCAAGTGCTTGAACGTTGCGAACAGGGTGCGCTAACATCGACCAGCAGTACAGGAAATTCATGTGACAAGACCAAAGCAGCGGCCCCTCACCTTGCGAGATGTATCAGAAGCCTGCGGGGTGTCAGAAATGACGGTCAGCCGCGTGCTCCGCAATCGCGGCGATGTGTCGGTCGCGACCCGCGATAAAGTCCTGCAGGCCGCGAAATCGCTGGGATATGTGCCCAACCAGATCGCCGGGTCGCTGGCTTCACAGCGGGTCAACCTGGTGGCGGTGGTCATTCCGTCACTCTCGAATATGGTCTTTCCCGAAGTTCTGACCGGCATCAACGAGGTGTTTGAGGAAACCCCCCTGCAGCCGGTCGTTGGCGTGACCGATTATATGCCTGAAAAAGAAGAACGCGTGCTTTATGAGATGCTGTCCTGGCGTCCGTCGGGGGTAATCATCGCCGGACTGGAGCATTCGGACGCTACCCGCGCTATGCTCAAAAATGCAGCGATCCCGGTGGTTGAGATCATGGACACAGACGGCACGCCTGTGGATTCGGTCGTAGGGATTTCCCACCGGCGCGCGGGCCGGCAGATGGCAGCGGCGATCCTGAAACAGGGGTATCAGCACATCGGCTTTATGGGTACCAAGATGCCGCTTGATCACCGGGCGCGAAAACGGTTCGAAGGCTTTACCGAAGCCCTTGCCAAGGCCGGTGTTGAGATCGAGGACCGTGAATTCTATTCGGGCGGCTCAGCGCTTGCCAAGGGCCGCGAGATGACAGCCGCGATGCTGAAACGCTCGCCCGATCTCGATTTTCTGTACTATTCCAACGATATGATAGGTGCGGGCGGCTTGCTCCACCTGCTCGATCAGGGCATCGACGTACCTGGTCAGATCGGGCTTGCCGGGTTTAACGGCGTGGAGCTTTTGGACGGGCTGCCCCGCCAGCTCGCGACAATGGATGCCTGCCGCAAAGAGATCGGAACCCTCGCGGCGAAGATCATCCTGGAACGCTCAGCCCTGCCCGAAGATGCAGAGCCCGACAGCTCCGGACATATCACGCTGAAGCCTAAAATCACCTTCGGAGACACGCTGCGCCGTTACCGGCGGGGATGAATACGCTCACCCTGACGAACGCACAGGCGCGGCGTCTCTTTCTCGACCGGCACGCGCTCAGCGAGGCACCACAGGGTGCCGCACATGGCCGGGAGCTGTTGTCGATGATCGAGCGACTGGGGTTTGTGCAGCTCGACAGCATCAACACGGTCGCCCGCGCGCACGACCTGATCCTCTTTTCACGGCGTCCCCGCTACCGGCCTGAGGCGTTGAAAAAACTCTACGAGAAAGACCGCGCGCTCTTTGAGCACTGGACCCATGACGCCGCCGTGATTCCGGTCAGCTATTACCGCTGGTGGCAGCTGCGCCGCGAGCGCGATGCTGAAAAGCTGCGACGGCAGTGGCGCGACTGGCGCCGCGACGGCTTCGAGGATCAGTTCCAGGTGGTGCTGGACCAGATCCGCGAAAACGGACCCGTCAGCACCTCGGATGTGGGCACAGGTGAAAAGCGCGGATCGGGCGGCTGGTGGGACTGGCACCCTTCTAAAACCGCGCTGGAGTATCTCTGGCGCAGCGGCGCGCTCTGCGTGGTCGGTCGCGAAGGCTTCCGCAAACGCTATGATCTGACCGAACGGGTGATTGATGAGGCGCTCTGTACGCCGCTGGCCACGCCGGAGGAGACCGCAGAGGTGATCGGCTGGTGCTGTGCCGGGGCGCTCGACCGGCTCGGGTTTGCCACGCCGGGAGAACTGGCGGCCTTCTGGGACCACGTGAGCATTGCAGAGGCCAGAGACTGGTGTGCAGCAGAGCTTGCGGCGGGCCGGTTGCAGCCTGTGAGGCTCACCGGCGCGGATGGTACCCTGCGCGACAGTTTTGCGCGGCCCGGGATCGGCACAGACCCCGCACTGGAGCTGGCGCCGACGTCGCGACTTCGGGTGCTCAGCCCTTTCGATCCGGCACTGCGCGATCGCAAACGGGCCGAACGGCTTTTCGGCTTTGACTACCGCATCGAGATTTTCGTGCCCGAGGCAAAACGCAGATACGGGTATTATGTCTTTCCGCTGCTCGAAGGCGACCGTCTGGTCGGCCGGATCGACATGAAGGCTTTCCGCGACCGCGACGAACTGGTGGTCAAAGCGCTCTGGCCAGAGCCAAAGGTGCGCTGGGGCAAGGGCCGCATCGCCGCCCTTGAGGCCGAACTGGAGCGCATCATCCGCCTTGCCGGCGTCAGCAGATGGCGGTTTGAGGACGGCTGGCTGCGCAGCTAAGACGCCGGGAAAACCGGCGGCTGCAGGCTTTCGTGAAACCATAACAGATAAGTGTAAACCGAAAAGACGGGCCGCCCCGTGGCCCGGGTGATGTCCGCCGCATAAGGCACCATATTGGTGCACTCCAGGATGATCGCACCGGTCTGCGGTGCGCGCGCCACAAGCTGCCGGGCCGCTGAACAAAGATCACGCCTGGCCGCGTCGGCATCCAGCACGGTCTGATTGCCCAGAATGCTGCGGGCAAAGGTCGTATCCTCTACGCCTTCGATGGCGCAGGTATCGGGCACACCTGCCACGGCAAGATGGCGCGGGCTCAGGCTGGCAGCGGAAATTGTGAGCACCCCGATGTTCTGATCCGGCGGCAGGGCGGCCTGAATCTGTGCGGCCTGCTCAAGCGCCGAGGCCGCAACCGGCGCGCCCAGTTCTGCCGCCAGCCGGGGCCGGATCAGCGCGAGAAAGCCACAGGTGGTGGCAATGCCGGTGCAGCCCGCGTCAATCAGCCCCCGCCCGGCTGTGATGAAATCCTGCACCAGCGGTTCGGGGTCTTCGCAGACCACGGCCTGCGGTGTGGCACCGGGCACCACGGCGTAGCGCACCGGAAAGGGCCATGTCACGGGATTGCCCACATCGCCCGGTATGCGCGGAAACTGCGTGTCGAGCATCAGGATACCAAGGCGGGCGGCAGGACCGGTCATACCTGGTGATAGCCTCGGATCGCGCCCGCGATCAATAGGTGGTGGCAGCCCGCGCGGCCTGGTCGTACTGGCCCGACATCAGCCGCAACAGCCCCGCCGCACGGCTCACCTGTTCCGGCTCAAGCCCCAGATCCGCCACGGCGCGCAGCAGCAGCCCTTCCCGGATCTCGCGATAGCGCTCGCAGGTCTCAGCGCCCCTGTCGGTGGTGGCCACGGTTTTTTCCTTGCCCTGACGCCCGTCTTTGACAAGGCCCGCTTTCTTGAGTTTGCGGATCGCGTAATTGACCGTATGCGTATCCTCTACATTCAGCACCAGACAGATATCGGCCAGCTTTTTCGGCCGGTCGCGGTGATATACCGAATGCAGCACCAGCACATCCAGCGCGCCAAGCTCAGGGTATCCCGCCATGGCAATTGCGCGTACCATCCAGCGCTCGAAAGCATGATTGGCGAGGATCAGCCCGTATTCCAGCTCAGACACCTCCGCAAAGGAGCCGCTGGCCAGATGAGCGGATGAAACGACGGGTCCGAGAAAGCTGTCTGTCATAGCAGCAGACTGCCTGACGCTGACAATTTGTCAACATTTTGTTGACGTATTGTGAGAACTGGTCAGGATAAGAACAGGGAATCAGCTCCCGGGGGAAATTTGCACATGGTCTTCTGTACCGGCGGAGCCGTGAAATGACACAGCATGTGGCCGTCATTGGTGCCGGTATTGTTGGTGTGTCCACCGGCATCTGGCTGCGCCGAGCCGGTTTTGATGTGACGATTATCGATCGCTCGGGCCCGGGCAGGGGCACATCGCACGGCAATGCGGGGATACTTGCGGCCTGCGCCATGGTGCCCGTCACGTCGCCCGGTCTCATCCGCAAAGCACCCGGCATGCTGATGTCACCGGATTTCCCGCTTTTTCTACGCTGGGCCTATCTGCCGAAACTGGCGCCCTGGCTGGTGAAGTATCTCGCCAACGCCAATGATGCCGACACCCGGCGTATCGCTGCCGGGATCGCACCCATTGTCACCGACAGCGTGTCTCAGCATAAAGCGCTGACCGGAGATGCGGGCCTCGGACACTGGGTCACCGAAAGCGATTACTGCTTTGGCTATCGTGACCGGGCGGCCTTTGACGCGGAGAGCTATACCTGGGGCCTGCGCCGCGAGGCAGGCTTTGCGCCCGAGCTTATCGAGGGCGATGCCGTGCGCGAGTACGAGCCCGGTGTGAGCCGTGAGATCAGCTGTGTCGCAGTGGTGAAGGATCACGGGTTTATCCGCGACCCGGGCGGGTACGTCGCCGCACTCGCTGCAGCGTTTGAGGCGGGGGGCGGTAGAATCCTGATCGCTGATGTCAAAGACTTCGATCTCAGCGGCGGTAACATCAGCGCCGTCGAAACCAGCGAAGGCCGGATAGACTGCGACCAGGCTGTGCTCGCCACCGGTGTCTGGTCAAAACCGCTGATGCGCAAACTGGGGCTGAATGTCCCGCTCGAATCCGAACGCGGCTATCACATCGTTTTTGAGGCCGCTGAGAACGGTCCTACCCGGCCCATGATGATCGCCTCCGGTAAATTTGTCGCCACCCCCATGGCGCAGGGTGTACGCTGCGCCGGTGTGGTGGAACTTGGCGGGCTCGATGCCGGCCCGTCGAAGGCCCCGCTGAAGATGCTGCGCCGCCAGGCAAAAGCCGCTTTTCCGCGGATGACAGCGACGCAGGAAATCGAATGGCTGGGGCACAGGCCCGCCCCCAGTGACAGTCTGCCCCTGATCGGGCAGATCGGAAAAACAGGAGTCTGGACCGGCTTCGGGCACCACCACATCGGCCTGACCGGCGGTCCGAAAACAGGCCGGCTGCTGGCCGGGCTGATGTCCGGTCAACCGACAAACATGGACATGGCGCCTTATGCGCCTGAACGGTTCCGGAACTGAATTAAACAAAAAACCAGCAAGGAGAGATACATGACACTGACAACAAGACTTATGGCAGGTGCGGCGACAGCGGCACTGACCCTGGGCGCCGCTCTGCCGGCGGCTGCCGCGGAAAAATGGGATATGCCGATGGCCTATTCCGCATCGAACTTTCATTCCGAGAACGGCGTGACCTTCGCCGAGTGCGTGGGCGCAGGAACGAATGGCGAGATCACCATCGAAGTGCACCCGGGCGGCTCGCTCTTTGCCGGTGCAGACATCAAACGCGCGATCCAGACCGGTCAGGTGCAGATCGGCGAGCGACTGCTCTCGGGCCACCAGAACGAAAGCGCTGTGTTCGGATTTGACAGCGTGCCTTTCCTCGCCCCGTCGTTTGACGACAGCGAAAAGCTCTATGACGCAGCCAAACCAAAGATCGAAGCGCTGCTCGATGAGCAGAACCTTGAGCTGCTCTATGCCGTGCCATGGCCGCCGCAGGGTCTCTACTTCAAGAAAGAAGTGAACTCGGTGGCCGATATGGAAGGCGTGAAGTTCCGCTCTTATAACAACACCACAAGCCGGCTTGCGGAACTGACCGGCATGCTGCCCGTCACCGTCGAAGCCGCTGAGATCAGCCAGGCGTTTGCCACCGGTGTGGCAGAATCCATGGTGTCGTCAGGGGCCACGGGCTATGATCGCAAGGTCTGGGAGAGCCTCACGCATTTCTATGAGGTCGATGCCTGGCTGCCGCGCAACTACGTGATGGTCAACCAGGACGTCTGGGCCGATGTGTCCGACGCCAACAAGCAGGCCATCATGACCTGTGCGGCCGAGGCCGAGGCCCGCGGTCTGCAGGCGTCCAAGGACTATACCCAGTTCACAATGGACGGGCTTGCCGAGGGGGGCATGACCGTGCAGCCCGCAGGCGATGCACTGATGGGCGAGCTGCGCGAGATCGGCGCCACCATGACGTCGGAATGGCTCGAAGCCGCAGGTGACGAGGGCAAAGCCATCGTCGATACCTTTAAAGCTCAGTAACTGAGCCTGCCCGTCCCGCGTATCGCGCGGGGCGGGCCCTTTTCCCGAGACGACCGGAGACCGGCCATGACTGATCTGCGCAAAACGCTCGACTTTCTTTATATGGCAGCCGGCGTGCTGGCCGCTCTCTGCCTCGTGGCCATTCTGGCGCTGATCGTGGCGCAGATGGTCGCGCGCTGGACCGGCGAAATCTTTCCGGGTGCACCCGATTACGCCGGCTATGCCATGGCCGCCGCCAGCTTTCTTGCCTTTGCCAATGCGCTCAATCATGGCGCGCATATCCGGGTTTCAATTCTACTTAATGCTGTCCCCGCGGGGACAAGACGGTTGCTTGAGATCTGGTGCTTCGGGCTGGCAGCGGCAGTTGCCTGGTACTTCACTTATTACGCTTACTGGTTCGTTTACTGGTCCTGGAAGTTCAACGAGGTGAGCCAGGGGCAGGACGCCACCGCCCTGTGGATCCCGCAGTCGGTCATGGTCATCGGTGGCGGCCTGCTCGCCATCGCGCTGACCGACAACCTGCTGCATGTCATCTTCAAGGGTGAGCACCGGATCGTCCGGGACACCGTCGACGAAACATTCGAGGTGTGAGCAGATGACCGAGATATATGCAATCATCCTCTTTCTGGTCGTGCTCTTTCTGCTGCTGGGCACCGGCGTCTGGGTCGGCCTGGCACTGATGGGCGTGGCCTGGGTGGGCATGGAGCTTTTCACCACCCGCCCTGCCGGCGACACGATGATCACCACGATCTGGGCGTCTTCTTCAAGCTGGACGCTGACGGCCCTGCCGCTCTTTATCTGGATGGGCGAGATCCTTTATCGCACGCGATTATCGGAGGATATGTTCAGGGGTCTGTCGCCCTGGCTGGCAAAGATGCCCGGCGGTCTGGTGCATACAAACATCGTCTCCTGCACGATCTTTGCTGCCGTCTCCGGCTCGTCGGCCGCGACGCTGACAACCGTCGGCAAAATGGCCATCCCGGAACTCAGGGCCCGCAAGTACCCCGAAAAGATGGTGATCGGCACGCTTGCGGGCGCCGCGACGCTGGGGCTGATGATCCCGCCCTCCATCGCGCTTATCGTCTATGGCGTCACCGTCAACGAAAGCATCACCAAGCTCTTTTTCGCGGGCGTCTTTCCGGGGCTCATTCTGGCGTCGATGTTCATGGCCTATGTGGCGATCGTCTCAAAGACATCCTCGAGCTGGAATCCGGATATGGAAACCGGCATGAGCTTTTCTGAAAAGCTGCGCAACTCGCGGTTCCTGCTGCCGGTGCTGATCCTGATCACGGTGGTGATCGGGTCTATGTACGGCGGCTACGCCACTGCAACCGAGGCCGCAGCCATCGGTGTGCTGGGCGCGCTCGCCCTTGCGGCGGCACAGGGGTCGCTGACGGCGGGCTCGTTCCGCGAAAGCCTGATGGGGGCAATGCGCACCTCTGCGATGATCGCGCTCATTCTGGCGGGCGCTGCCTTCCTGAAGCTTTCGATGGGGTTTACCGGCCTGCCCCGCGCCCTTGCTGACGGCATCGCCGCGATGGAACTCGGGCGGTTTGAGCTTCTGATGGCACTGCTGGTTTTCTATATCGTGCTGGGCATGTTCCTTGACGGGATCTCAGCTGTGGTGCTGACCATGGCAATCGTCGAGCCGATGGTGCGCGAGGCGGGCATTGATCTGATCTGGTTCGGGATCTTCGTCGTTGTGGTTGTCGAAATGGCGCAGATCACGCCGCCAATCGGGTTTAATCTCTTTGTGCTGCAGGGAATGACCGATCATGAGATGGGATACATCACCAAAGCGGCCCTGCCGATGTTCCTGATCATGGTGCTGATGGTCTTTATCCTGATCTGGTTTCCGGAGATCGCGACCTGGCTGCCGGATAATCTGCGGCAGACACCGGGCTGATATGTGGAGCGTTTCCTTTGGCTGATTTCAGACAATGCGCGGTGGTGCCTGATTGCGGGGCTGGTGGCGGGGCTGTTGCTCCCCGGCACTGCCGCCGCGATGGCGCCATGGCTGCCGCAGATGGTGGCAGGACTGCTCACCATCACGGCGCTGCGCATCGGGCACCGCGCGGCGGCGGGGGCACTGTCGGATCTGCGCTGGGGCCTCGGGTCCGTCATGGTGATGCAACTGGGGTTGCCGGTGAGCCTGCTGAGCCTCTGTGCGGTTGCGGGGATCGCCGGCACGCCCGTCGCGATGGCGATGGTGCTGGCAACGGCCGCGCCGGCGCTGTCGGGCTCTACCAATATCGCGCTGCTGCTGCGGCAGGATCCAGGACGTATGATGCAGATCCTGGTGCTGGGAACGGCCTGCTTTCCGCTGACGGTACTGCCGGTGCTGGCACTGATGCCGCAGCTGGGAGAGGCCCGCGATGTGATCCGGCCGGCTCTGACATTGCTTGGGGTGATCCTCGGCGCGACATCGCTGGGGTTTTTTCTGCATGCAAAGTTCTTTCCTGCGCCCGCACCGGGCACCGTCAAAGCGCTCGACGGGCTCTCGGTACTGGCGTTCTCGGCGATTGTGGTGGGCCTGATGGCAGCGCTGAACCCTGCACTGCGCAGCGATCCGGGGGCGGTTGCAGGCTGGGCCATGCTGGCGTTCGTGCTCAGCTACGGAGTGCAGTTTCTGACCCTCACCATCCTGCGGCGCTCCGCGCTCAGCTGGATCGCGGGCCCGCTGGCCATCGGTGCCGGCAACCGCAACATCGCGCTCTTTCTGGTGGCGCTGCCCGCCGAGACGATCGCGCCGCTGATGGTCTTTGTCGGCTGCTGGCAGCTGCCGATGTATCTGACGCCGGTGCTCCTCCGGCGGCTCTATCTGGGAAGGCCGGTTCATGAGTGACTATCCGATCATCCGGACGGTGGGCCTGTCGGGCATCCTCGTCACTTTCGCGGGCGCGATGGACGATCACGCCAACCGCGTGGCGCTTGCGTTCCGCGCCGCAGTGGAGGCTGAAGCCTGGCCGGAGGTCTCCGAGACCAGCATGTCGCTGGTCTCGGTGTTTGTGGTCACCGATCTGGTCACATATCCCGCAGAGGAGATCATCGCGCGGCTTCAGGATCTGCTGGATGCGCGCGACTGGAGCGATCCCGCGCTGCCCGAGGGACGCACCCTCTGGCATGTGCCCACGGTTTACGGCACCGATCTGGCCCCGCAGCTTGAGGAGGCCGCAAAAGCCGTCGGCATCGACCCTGATGAGGCCATCCGGCAGCTTTCAGCCTCACGCGTGCGGGTGCTGACCATCGGCTTTTCGCCCGGCCAGCCCTATCTGGGGCAGCTTGATGCGCAATGGAACATCCCGCGCCAGCAGGATCTGACCAAAAGCGTGCCCTCCGGGGCGCTGGTGCTGGCGATCCGGCAGATGTGCCTTTTCACCAATGCCACGCCTACCGGCTGGCGGCACGTCGGACAGACCGCATTCCGGACATTCAGCCAGCAGAGCGACGCGCCCTTTGCGCTCTCGCCCGGTGACGAGCTGATCTTTCCGTCGGTCAGCGCGGCGGAGCTGGAAAAGATCCGCGCGGGCAGCACCGCGTCCTTTGGTGGCGCGGACAGGGAGGTGATCGCATGAGTGGCGCGCTCAAAGTGCTCTCGGCGGGGCCGGCGCTGAGCCTGCAGGATCTCGGCCGGCGCGGGTATCTTGCGTTCGGGCTGACGCGGGGCGGGGCGGCGGATACGCTGGCCCTGCATGAGGGGGCCGCACTGCTGGGCCAGAGCGCGGAGCTTGCCGCCATTGAGATGACCGGGATGGGCAGTACCTTTGAGGCCACGGCAGACACGGTGATCGCCCTCACGGGTGCGCGGATGACCGCCACGCTTGACGGTGCACCGCTGGTCTGGAACGCGAGCCATGCGCTGCCCGCCGGCGCAAAGCTTGCCATCGGCGGGGTGCAGGCGGGCACCTGCGGCTATCTGCATGTGGCCGGCGGCTTTGATGTCCCGGTGCAGATGGGTGCGCGGGGCAGCCACCTCAACGCCGGCATCGGCGGTCTGCTGGAGGCCGATGACGCGCTGCCGCTCACAGATGCCTCTGCACGCAGCGGATATTTCCTGACACCCGACAACCGGCTCGCAGGTGGCACGATCCATGTGATCGAATCGATCCAGACCACCGAGTTCTCCGAAGAGACGCGTGCGCGTTTTGCCGCGACCCCCTTTCGGCGCGACCCGCGCGGCAACCGCCAGGGCGTGCGCATGGATTCCGACGGCGACGGGTTTTTCGCGCGGGACGGGCTTTCGATTGTCTCCGAGGTGATTGTGCCGGGTGACATCCAGATCACCGGTGACGGCGCGCCCTTTGTGCTGATGTGCGAGAGCCAGACCACGGGCGGGTATCCGCGGATCGGCACTGTAATCCCCTCGGATCTGCCAAAAGTGGCGCAGGCGCCGGTAGGCGCGCCTTTGAAGTTTGAATTTGTGAGCCATGAAGAGGCCCGCGCGCTGGAGACCCGCGCGCGGGCCGCGATAAAGGCGCTCGCAGGGCAGGTGCAGCCGCTGGTCCGCGACCCTGCCGATATCGCCGATCTGCTGAGTTATCAGCTTGTGAGCGGCGTCGTTTCCGCGTCCGCCGACCCGTTTGAGACATGAAAAGGAGGGCATCATGACCCGTGTGGATATCAATGCCGATATGGGCGAGAGCTTCGGACCCTGGAATATGGGCGACGACGCGTCGCTGCTGAAAACCGTGACCTCGGCCAATATCGCCTGTGGGTCGCATGCGGGGGATCCTGATGTGATGGCCGCCACAATGAAGTTGGCGATGCAGAACGGTGTCGGCATCGGCGCACATCCGGGGTTTGCTGATCTGCAGGGCTTTGGCCGGCGACGCATGACCGTGCCGCGCGCGAGCCTGCAGAATTCCGTGCGTTTTCAGGTGGCTGCGGCAATCGGGATGGCGAAATCGCTGGGCGGTCATGTGCGGCATGTGAAGCTGCACGGCGCGCTTGGCAACATGACCTCGGAGGATGAGAGCCTCGCGCGGGACTGCTATGAAGCGGCCCTTTCGGTCGATCCGGACCTTATTGTGATGGTGCTTTGCGCCACTGCACAGGAGGCTGCGGTCCGTGATCTGGGCTGCGCCTGGGCCGGCGAGATATTTGCCGATCGCGCCTATAATGATGATGCGACCCTGGTCGACCGCAGCAAACCCGGCGCGGTCATCCATGACGCCGCTGAGGCCGGGCGCCGCATGGTCGAAATGGTGCAGGCCGGCGCGATCATCACCGCCTCGGGCAAGCGTATTGAGACCAGCATTGACACCATCTGTTGTCATGGTGACACGCCTGAAGCGGTCGAGATCGCCGCCTCCGTACGCCGCACGCTGGAAGCAGAAGACATCACGGTACAGACACTGGAAGGGCGCTGGGGCTGAGACCGGTCTGACATCTGAAGGCGGCCGCGGCAATTGCGCCTCTGCGGTCGGCGCGATATGGATGACATCAGAATGCCCGGTCGTCACGGGCCGTTGCCCGGCAAGGATCCCATGGCCCGCTCAATGCTTCAGGCGTCGCTGCTCGTAAGCTTTGCTCTGCTGCTGAGCCGGCTGTCCGGGCTTTTTCGCGAACAGGCGCTGGCCGCGCGGCTGGGCATCGGGGCGCAGACCGACGCCGTTGTGGTGATCCTGACACTGCCTGATCTTCTCACCGCGATCCTGATGTCCGGTGGCTTCAGTGCGGCCCTGGTACCGGCGCTGGCAAGGGCGGATCCTGCGGTGCGCGTGGCGCTCCTGCACCGTATTGCCGTTTTCACCCTCGGCGTCTCTGCCGCACTGGCTTTTGGCATCTTTCTGAGCTCCGGCGCGGTTGTCTCGCTCCTTGCACCCTCGCTGGACCCGGCAGGCCTGCCGGGGTTCCGGGCGGGGTTCACACTGTCGCTTGTCGCGGTGCCCGTGGCGGCCGTCATCGGCGTCTCAGCCGCCTGGTTGCAGGCCGAAGGCCGGGCCGCAGTGCCGGGTCTGGCAGTGCTGGTCTTTAACGGGGTGCTGATCGTCTTTCTCGCGTTGCTGTCAGGCAGCGGGGCCATCAGCTTTACCGCGCTGGCCATCGCCCTGCTCATCGCAAATCTGCTGCGCCTGGGGTGCATGCTGATCCCGATGCGCAACACATTTGTGCGGCCCGCGGTGCAGTCGCGCTTTGAAAGCGGGTTTGCACGTCAGTTCGCGCAGGGGGTTCTGGCAGTCAGTCTGATTTCCCTCACCCCAGTGATTTTTCGCTCTCTCGCCTCTCTTGCGGGCTCCGGCGAGCTGGCCGCTTACAATTTCGCGATGCGCCTTTTCGATCTGCCCGCAGGTCTGCTGACCGCACCGGTGAACATCCTTTTCCTGCCGCTGCTTTCCCGTCTTGCCGGGGCGCAGGACAGCGGGTTTGCGGATCACGCGCTGATGGCCATCCGCTGTACTTTTGCGCTCACCCTGTCAGCAGCCATCACCTGCTGGTTCTTCTCCGGTGAAATCGCGGCACTTGTGTTCGGCTATGGCGCACTGGCCGGTGGCGGCACCGAAGCCATCGCAGCAACCCTGCGCATCATCATCCCGGGGCTGCCCTTTCTGGCAGTTTTTCAGTCCTGCACCACCGCGCTCAATGCGACACGCCGGACCGGCACCGCCTTTATCTGCGCGGCCGTGGCGCTACCGCCCGCGGTGGGCATCTGGTGGCTGCTTGACCGCGGCGGCCTGAACAGCGCCACAGCGGCGACATCAGGCTTCATCGCGTTTCAGGGCTTCGCCGCCCTTTTTGCACTGCTTAAAGTCGGCGGGGTGCCGTTTTTCGTCCGCGCTCTGACCGCGCTGGCTTTGATTTTTCTGCGTGCGGTGCCCGTCGCGCTGGCCGCCGGCGCCCTCATCTGGTTTACTGGAGCCGAACCCTCCGTCGTGATGGCAATTCCTGCCATGGGTCTGTTGAGCCTGCTGCTCGTTGCAGTTAATGCGCCTGTTATACGTGATCTGGCGACCGTTCGCAGCCATCGGAGCGACGTGCAAAGTGAAGGCCCGTAATGTCCGGACAACTGGCTGAGTATTTTATCAACATGAAAAGACGGCATAAGGCCCTCCTTTTCCTGCTGATCGATATGCTGCTGGCGACGCTGGCAGTCTATCTGGCCGTGGCGCTGCGTCTGAGCAGTTTTGATATCTTTCCCTACTGGCAGGGCTGGCTGACATCGCTTCTGGTGCTGCTGCCGCTGACGGCGCTTTTTTCCATGATGCTGTCTGTGCCCTGGATCGCCGCCCGCACGCTCAATACCGCCGGTATCCTGCGGCTTACGCAGGTCAGCCTGCTTCTGGGGGGCGTATTTTTTCTGATCAACACCTGGATCACCTGGGACATCCCACGGTCTTCTCCGCTCATCTTTATCCCGATCGTTCTGGTCTTCTGGGTGGCTGTCCGCATTCTGTCGGGTTCCCTGCTGCAGAAAACCGATCCGGCTCAGGAGACGCGCCAGAGGGTACTGATTTACGGAGCGGGTGCCGCCGGTGTGCAGCTGGCAAATGCGCTGCGCGGATTTGGCGGCGCCGAGGCGGTTGCCTTTGTGGATGACAGCCCCTCGATGCGTCGGGCGCTGCTCGGCTCTTTGCGGGTGCACAGCCCGGCGGATATCGGGCAGCTGATCGCGTCAAAGCGTGTGACGCAGATCATTCTCGCGATGCCGTCCGTGTCGCGCTCGCGCAAGCAGAAGATCCTGCAGGACCTGCAGCAGTATAACGTCACGCTGCAGACGCTTCCGCATTTCATCGATTTCATCAGCGGCGAGCCCCTGACAGCGCAGCTGCGCACGGTCACCAGCGAAGACCTGCTCGGGCGCCTGCAGGAGAGCCTGAACACGCCGGAGATCACCGCCGACTACAAAGACCGCTCAGTAATGGTGACCGGCGCGGGCGGCTCGATCGGATCAGAGCTCTGTATGCAGCTTGCCTCGGTCCCGGTCGCGAAACTGGTACTTTTCGAGAACAGTGAGGTTGCGCTTTATAACGTCGAGCGCAAACTGCGTGAGGCGAACGTTGCCTGCGAAATCGTGCCCGTTCTCGCCTCCGTCCTCGATCAGCCGCGCGTGCGCCGCACGATGGAAGAGAACAGAACCGAAATTGTACTGCATGCGGCGGCCTACAAACACGTGCCACTTGTGGAGCACAACGAAATAGTAGGTGCCCGCAACAATTCTGTCGGCACGCATCTTGTGGCCGAGACCTGCGGCGTGATCGGCGTGAAGCGGTTCATCCTGATTTCGACTGACAAAGCCGTGCGTCCGACCAATGTCATGGGGGCCACAAAACGCATGGCCGAAGTGCTGGTTCAGGATCTGCAGAAAAAGCATCCCGCGACCGTTTTCTCGATGGTCCGCTTTGGCAATGTGCTGGGCAGTTCGGGCTCTGTGATCCCGCTTTTCCGTGAGCAGATCGCCCGTGGCGGACCGCTGACCGTGACTCATCCTGAAGTCACACGCTTTTTCATGACGATCAGCGAGGCGGCGGGCCTTGTGCTGCTTGCCGGCACCTTCGCGCGCGGTGGAGAGGTGTTTCTGCTCAACATGGGTGAGCCCGTGCGGATCATGGATCTGGCCCGCAATATGCTGGCGTTCTGCGGGCTGAGCGAGCGGACGGATGACAATCCTGACGGAGACATCGCGATTACCATCACCGGTCTGCGTCCCGGCGAAAAACTCTATGAAGAGTTGCTGATCAGCAAAGACGAAATACCCACGCCGCATCCTAAAATCATGTGCGCGCGCGAGACATTTGACGTTGCCACCGATGTATCATCTGCCCTGCAGCGCCTGCGGCAGGCAATCGAAGAGAACGATGCGGGTGCCCTGCGCGCCGTGCTTCAGGATTATGTGGAAGGGTACCACCCGGCCCGGCACGATGTCACCGCTGCAGGCGTTCCGGAAAAAGTCTGAGGGTGCTGCGGCATGTGACACTGTTGCACCGATTACAATCTTGCTACCCTGAATGAGATTTGGCACTAGGACATGACCGTCACGGCTTCTGGTTACGTCTGGAAAAGGATCGGAAATGAAAAAACGCGTCATGATCGTCGGGTCAGGTTTTCGCGGGTTCTGCGACGCCCTGCACCTGATGAAGAACCCGGATCTGGAGATCCACATCGTCGACAGCGCACCGTTTTTTGGCGGAGTGATGCACTCGCTTGATATCAATGGATTTTCTGTTGATAAAGGTGTTCATATTTTCGACTCTATCCCGGTGTCACTCGCGGAAACGGTGACGGAAATAATGGACGGAAAAGTGCATGAGATAGATTTTGTCTCGGCTTCGGCATTCAACAATAAAGTGACCGAAGGATTCTCGCTGCCCGATCTGAACTCGCTGGATGATACCGCGATCAAGAAACAGATCCGCGAGGAGCTTCTGGCGCTTGCCCGCAACCCTGCTACGGATGCGCCGGCAACTCTTGAGGCACTTTTTGATCAGCGCTACGGCAAGACGGCCGGCCGGATTTTCTGCGATATCTTCCGGAAAGTATACGGTATTTCCGCTGACGAAGTGGAGCCCACAGCAATCGCGCAGACTTCCATGGGGCGCCTGAAGTTCCTTGACGATCCGGATATGCTGGACCTCAAAAAGGATCCCTTCCTCGACACGGTTCTTGCCGCCCGCCGCAAGGCCGTCGGCAAGGTTGATGATTTCGTCTCTATTTACCCCAGCGACGGGGATGCGATGCGCGGCTGGTGCAAACGGGCCGTGACCTGGCTTGAAAGCAAGGGCGTCAGAATTTCTCTGGGTACAAAAATTTCAAAAATCACCGAGCGGGCCGATACTGTCGAAGTTGAAACCGATAAGGGCACCTTTGAGGTCGAGACCCTGATCTGGTCGAATGACAGCCTTCGCGCCCTGGGCTCAGCGCTTAATATCGAGCGTGATGTGGATGGATTGCAGTACGGCACACCGATGCTGTTTGCGACGCTTTTCACCCAGGCCGACAAGGTGCGCGATTTCACATACCTGCAGAACTTTGATCCCGACCAGCTTACCTATCGCAGTGCTGCATCAGGTCGTTTCAGCCATCAGGTCCGTGAAGACGGCGTTTCATTCGTTACCTGCGAATGCCCGGCGGACGTTAATGGCACTTACTGGAACGATACTGATAAGCTTGCCGCAGATGTCTGGGACGAAATCAGATCGCTTGGTGTCGTCGAAAAGGATGCGGAACTGGCAGGGTTCGACGTCAAGCGCATCCCGGTCTCGTTCAAACTGGCCAGGCTGGGATATGCTGCGGCTTTCCGGGATTTTCACACCGATGTGGCATCACGGCACAAGCGGGTCATTCTGCGGGATGTGGTGCCGTTTTTCCGCCGCGATATTTATCTCGATTCCGCGCATCTGACCAATCTGGTCGCCTGACAGAATGGCGCGTCGCATACTGCTCATTTCTCTTGGCAGCATCGGGCGCCGTCACCTCAGAAACGTCAGAAAAATGTTGCCGGATGCAGAAATCTGCATCTGGCGTCACCGCCCCGGCGACACACCATCCGAAGCGGACGGCGCGGCCTTCGTGTATTCAGCTGAAGACGCGCTGAGTTTCGCACCGGACGCGGTCCTGATCTCGTCGCCTGCCAGTTTTCACGCCGAACAATGCGCCCTTTTTTGCGCCAGGGGTATTCCTGTTTTTGTGGAGAAACCGCTGGAAGTGTCGCAGTCCCGCCTCGCCCCGTTGCACGCGGCGCTGAGCACAGGCGGTGGCAAGCTCTTTGTCGGGTATGTTCTGCGATTTCAACCTGTTATGGCCGCGCTGCGGCAGGCCCTCGACGATGGTGTCGTGGGCAAAGTACGGCTGGCGCATATTGCGACCGGTCAGTATCTGCCCGACTGGCGAGCGGATGCAGATTACCGCGACGGGGTGAGTGCGCAGGCGGCACTGGGCGGCGGTGTTCTTCTGGAACTCAGTCACGAGGTTGATTATGCGCGCTGGTTCTTCGGGCAGCCACAAAGCGTGACCGCCGAAACCGGCCGGTTCAGCGGGCTTGATATGGATGTGGAGGACGCAGCCACTATGGTGCTTGGTTATCCCGATAAACAGGTCAGCATCACCGTTGATTTTCTGCAACGGGTGCCCGCGATGACGCTGAAAGTCACCGGTTCAGAAGGCACCCTTCACGCGGATCTGATCACTGAAACCGCCCGTATTTCCACGCCCGCGGGAGAGCAGGTACCGGACCTGCCAAAGATGGAGAGCGGCAACGAGATGTATCTGCGGCAGCTTGATGCGTTTCTTTGCGAGGCTTTCGACGATTACGCACCGGCTTTCGAGGGTAGCAGAAACAGCCCGCATGCCGGATTTGAAGACGCCGGCGCAGTTCTTGGCATTGTGGATGCTGCGCGCCTGTCCGCCCTTGAGGGCAGGAGGATCAGCCTGTGAGTAATGGCGCATATACGGCATTTATCTTCTGCCGGGGCGGGTCCAAAGGCATTCCGGACAAGAATATCCGTGTGGTCGCAGGAAAACCCCTGCTGACCCGGGCCGTCGAAGGCGCTCTGGTCTCCGACCGCATCGGTCGGGTGATCGTCTCTACCGACAGTGAGCGCATTGCTCAGACCGCCCGGGATGCCGGCGCAGAGGTACTGATGCGGCCCGATGAGCTGGCGACAGATACAGCCTCTGAGGTGCTGGCCTGGCGTCATGCAATCGACGCGCATCGCGACAGTCTCAACGGTGTGTTCATATCGCTGCCTGCGACGTCCCCGCTGCGCGCGACAGAAGATATCGACGCGGCAATCGACGTTTTCGAGGACGGCGGTTGCGACATTGTTTTCGGCATCAGCCCCAGTCACCGATCCCCTTTTCTCAACATGGTGCGCCGCGATAACGCCGGTCTGATCTCACTGGTTAATCCCGGTGCGGGAGCCGTGCGCCGGCAGGACGTTCCTCCGGTTTTTGACGTGACCACATGCGTTTATGTCGGTGATACGCAGTATATCGACACCTGTGAGGGCCTGATGTCCGGGCGCGTGGGATCAGTCGTCATCCCGCCTGAGCGGGCTCTGGACATCGATACACCCTTTGATCTGCATCTGGCCGGGCTCCTGCTTTCACGACCTTTCGGAGATCCGTTATGAGCGACAAAATGAAAGACCATGTGGCACTGATCACCGGTGGTGGAGGTCATATCGGACGTGCAACCGGCCGGGCGCTGGCGGAGGAAGGTTGCAGCCTCGCGATCCTCGACAAGGCCAGCGAAGGCGTGACGGATTTCTGCACAGAGATGAAAGACCGCTTCGGCGTGCGCGCTGAGCTGATTGAGGCTGATCTGCAGGACAAATCCTGCTTTGACCAGGTGTGCGGGCAGATTGCGGACAGCTTCGGACGTCTGGACTGCCTTGTGAACAACGCCGCCTTTTATGATGACATGCCCGGCTGGGGCGTTCCCTTTGAAGAAGAGGGCTATGACGCCTGGCTCGCCGTGATGCAGGTCAACCTGCTGGCGCCTTTCTTTCTGACCCAGAAACTGGCGCCGATGCTGCGCGAGCGGGGGTCAGGTGCTGTGGTCAATGTCGCTTCGATCTATGGCGTGGTCGGACCGGACCACGGGCTTTACGAAGGCACGGTAATGACGAACCCCGCCGCCTATGCGGCCTCAAAGGGCGGTCTGATTGCCATGGGTCGCTGGGCGGCAACGGTGCTCGCGCCTGATATCCGGGTGAATACAGTCACACCGGGCGGGGTCGAGCGCGGGCAGAACTCCGAATTCCTCAGCCGCTATGAAAAGAAAACGCCCATGGGCCGGATGGCTACGGAAAACGATGTCGCCTATGCAATCGTGTCGCTGCTTGATCCGCGCGCGGATTATATCACCGGGCAGAACCTGATCGTCGATGGCGGCTGGACGGCCTGGTAAGGCCTTTTGTCATTCAAATACTTTATGGCGCAGCTTCCACGCGCCTTCCTCATGCTTCCAGAGATGCGGAGAGCGGAAGCTGTCGCACAGATCAAAAAAGTAGTCCCGGTCCATGACGGGCGTGTCAAATTTCCCGGCAATCCCGGCGCCGAATTCTGATTCACGAATCGACATATATTCGAACAGTTCATTTTCGAAACGGTCCGGATATTCGCCATCAAACTTACGAACAAGCGCCACCGCTTCGTCACGATCTATGTCGCCAGATCGGACCTCTTGTGCCGCATCATAGGTCGCGCGCCCAATTCCGAATTTGATGTAGGTGGTGTAGTAATGCAGGTCATCCATCTTATCATCGATCGAATTGTATTTGGAGTATGTTCCGAGGGTCCGCTCAGGTGCTGCTTCAAAACCGCCATGTTCAACCGCGTAGTAATAGGCCGACTGGGGATGCCACTTCACGTAGTAACCAAGGTAGTGCACCTCAAGACCCTGGCGTTCCACGACCGCGGGATCAATCGGCATATAGGGTTCGAAATCGGTCTTTGTGAACCCAAAGTCTTTTTTCAGCTCCGCAAAGGAGGTTCCCCCAAGAAAAACGTCTTCGTCGCTGGAACTTGTGAAGTACTCGTACTCCGCAAACTCACGCTTTGCATTTTCATTCTCGGTCGAAGGATTGCCGTATTCCGCGCCGCTTTCGCCATAAAAAATCAGCTTGATGTCATGCATGGCGGCAAGCTTTGCAGCCAGGTGACGCTGTCCGATGATGAACGGCTGGAACGGGTGCAGAAGCCGGTCGGTCGAAAGACGCGTCAGCAACCGATGCACCCGCCCGTTTGGGGTCACAAGAATATTGTCAAAACCGGAATGAATCCATTTCTGAAAATTGCGCCAGCCCCAGTCGGTGTAAATATGCGGCGCCCAGGTGATTGTTAGCGGGTTCATGCCATATTTGTATTTCAGCAAGTGCGATTGCATGAAACTGTCTTTGCCCCCGGAGCCTGGCACGAGACAGTCAAACGACCCGTCCTTTGACCTATGCATGTCGCAAAGCTCGATAAGCCTGCGCTCCCGCTCGTCCCAGTCAACCTTGTCTTTCCAGTCTTTGGTCAGGCAGGCGTCACAGATCCCGTCATGAAATGCGATCACCTTCTTTTTAGTTTCCCGCGTATGCTTTTGCTCAATTGTTGAATTGGGCCGCTGGTTCGAGATCACACAGGATTTGCAGAATTCCACTTCCTGCGGCAGTCCGAAATAAGCTTCGTTCGGGCTGTCTGTCTCATATTTTGCAAATCTGTTCGTCATACGCCGGTTTCATCTTTCGCCAGTTTTTGCGTTGCACGATCGAGAATAAGCTCTGCGATTTTCTGCGACGCCGGGTTTTGCGGAAACGCCCGGACAAATCTATCTCGGCGACGTTCACGTGCTGCTGTATCTTTTAGACATTCTACCAGCACAGGTTCAAGCTTTGCCATATCCGGAACGCCGATGGCCAGCCCCATTTCCGCCAGTGGCATATCCGCATGGCGCTGCGGTTCAGGCTGGATAACGGTCTGTCCCAGATAAACGGCTTCCAGTGCCACGGTCGTCGAGCGTGCGATGACAGCATCCACCCGCTCTGTCAGCTCATAAAGGTCCGGTTCTGCGGCCATCAGGACATTGGCATTATCCTGTGTGAAACGTTCGTATATTCCGCGCTGTTGCGAGGGATGCGGACGCACCAGTAACCAGACGCCGGCCGCCCGGCATGCCGCAGCACAAAGCGACATTTCCTCAACGATCTCTGAACTGGTTCTGGTATGGGTGGTGCCGCTCACGGCATCCAGCCAGGCTGGCATGTCGGCATAAAGCACAAGCGCTTCGCCCGCCACCTGAGGAAACGTCCGGGCAACCCACGCCGGATCGGAGACGACGGCGCGCGGTATCAGGCGGTCAAACGCCGGGTTTCCGGTGATGTGAGCCTGCGTGATGCCGGGATCGAAAAACCCCTGCCGCCGGCAGCTGTCCACGGCGGCCTCAGTAAGAAACGTCGCATCGGACGCCTCAAGGGTGTATCCGTCGATTCCTGAAAAGAGATCAATCATCGCGATGCCGGGGATGCCGCGGGCACGCGCGACACGAAGCGCTGCGGCTTCGGCGCGGGGCGAGCTGGTGGTGACAATCACATCGGGTCTGACGCGCTCCACCACACGCTGCAGCACGCCGAGGGGCAGAAATGCCTGCCGTCCCCGTGCCGCAAGTGCAGCACCGGCGGCTTCCTCGCCGGTGCGCTGCACAAGATCCGCATAGGAAAGCCCGAGATAGGCAACTGATTCCTGGCGCGGAATTCCGGTGTGATCAGAATGGTGGGCGTTTGCCAGTTCCTCACCATACTCCAGCGCCCGGTCGTCTGAGGGAAGTTCGATCAGGTCCCGGAAAGTCAGAACCTCGGCGCCTGTATTGTTAAAGTGCGCTATCGCAGCCGGCATGGCCAGTACGGTGATCCCGATGCATCCGCGCAATGCCTCTATAACCGGGGTGACCATCTGTGCATGGCCGCCACCATAAGTGACAAACAGTACCCGCCGCCCGGCAGTCTCAGGCATTGCCTTTCCTCTCAGAATGTCTGATCAAATGACTGATCCCCCCTGCATCTTCAGAACAATGCTTTTAGCATCCGTTTCGGTGCTTTAGAACAGATGTGTCATACTGTGGAAGGCCCCATGAAAAATCTCCGCTTCATAGCAAGGCTTGATGTCAAAGGCGAACATCTGGTGAAAGGAATCCAGCTTGAAGGTTTACGCAAGCTGGGCCGGCCGAATGACTATGCGCGCCGGTACTTCGCCGAAGGAATCGATGAAATCCTGTATATTGATATCGTCGCATCCCTTTATGAACGCAATTCACTGCTTCCGATCATTGAACGCGCGACCAACGACATATTTGTGCCGATCACCGTCGGCGGAGGCATCCGCTCGCTGGATGACGCACGCAATGCGCTTGAGGCCGGCGCAGACAAAGTGGCCATCAATACTGCGGCCCTGAGACGCCCTGAGCTGATCAGCGAAATCGCTGAAGCTTTTGGCAGTCAATGCATGGTTCTGGGGATTGAAGCCAAGAGCAAGGGCCCGGGCCAGTGGGAATGCTATTTTGACAACGGTCGCGAAAAGTCAGGTCGCGACGTGCTAGACTGGGCAAGTGAAGGTGCCGAGCGGGGTGCAGGAGAAATCCTGCTGACGTCTGTTGATCGCGAAGGTGGTCAGAAGGGGATGGATACAGATCTTATCCGCGCGATCTGCGATACCGTACCAGTGCCCGTGATCGCGTCCGGTGGGGTCGGCACGCATGAACATGTGGCGGATGCGATCGGTGCAGGTGTTGACGCAATCGCCATGGCGCATGTGCTGCATTACGAAAAAATCGGCGTGGCCTCAATCAAGGAGCGCGCGATTTCCGAGACCGGCCTGGATATTCGCGCATGACGAAAGTTTCTGTTCTCAACTATGGCATCGGCAACCTCAAAAGCGTCGTTCGCGCCCTTGAGCATGTCGGGGCGGATCTGACCATAATCACCGATGCGGCGGAAGTTCGCGCCGCAGACCGTCTGGTTTTGCCAGGTGTCGGGGCGTTCAGCCACTGCACCGGACGCCTCAGGGAGCTTGGTTTATGGGATGCGTTGTCGGACTATGTTGCTGGTGAACGTCCGTTTCTCGGGATCTGCGTTGGAATGCAGCTGATGATGCAGGCCAGTGAAGAATTCGGCCTGCATGAGGGGCTGGGCCTTGTTCAGGGACGCGTGGCGCGCCTGCCGGATGAGTTAGGACAGAAAATACCCATGGTGGGATGGAAAACGACAACGCCGTGTGCTCCCTCTGCGCTTCTGCCGCAAGGAGAGAATCCGTCTTTTTACTTTGTGCACTCCTTTGCGGCGACAGGCGTGCCTCCTGAGAGTGTTCTTGCAACGTATCGCTATGGCGCGTCAGATATAGTCGCGGCGGTCGGAACCGGAACAAAATTCGGAACACAGTTTCATCCCGAAAAAAGCGGCAGGGCTGGCCTGGCCCTGCTCGAACGATTTGTTGCGCTGTGACGGTCCGTCGCATCGCCTTCGTTACAACAGCGCGCAGCGATTACAACACCATGTATCCGGTGATGCGCGCGGCAAGCGTCGATCCGGAAATTGACGCCCGTATCTTCTGCGCAGGCATGCATCTGGTGCCGGCCTTCGGCAACACCTGGCAGCAGCTTGAGGCCGATGGTCTGAACATCGCGGAAAAGGTGGACTTTCTGACTGACAGCGACCGCGCACAGGACTTCTCCGAGGGTCTGGGACTGGGCGTTGCTGCTTTCACCCGGGCACTGTTACGGCAGAAACCCGATATCATCTGCGTGTCCGGCGACCGGATCGAGAACCTGTCGCTGTTTGTGGCAGCGACCGCACTCGGCATCCCCCTTGCGCATATGTGCGGCGGAGACATCACAGAAGGGGCGCTCGACAATCAGATCCGGCATGTGATGACCAAGCTCGCGCATCTTCACTTTGTCTCGATGCCGGAGCACGCCCGGCGGGTCATACAGATGGGCGAGGAGCCGTGGCGGGTGACGCTGACCGGAGACGCGGCGATCGACGTGATTGTGGAGCAGCCCGTGCTCAGCCGCGCGGCACTTTCTGAAAAGATCGGTCTTTCCGGGGACGAGCCGTTTTTTCTTTCCACCTATCACCCGCAAACCCTTGGCGAGGATACGGCAAAGGAACAATATACGCTTCTGCTCGACGCGCTCGCAGACGTGCCCGAGCGCCCGGTGATGATCCGGCCCAACATTGACCCCGGCTTTCGCGTGCTGGCGGAAATGCTGGAGGATTTCCGCGCGCGCCGCCCGGATGCAGTTATCCGTACCTCCTTTGACCGCGGGGATTTCTACGGGCTGATGGCGCATGCGCGGTTCATGATCGGCAATTCCTCATCGGCACTCTGGGAGGCGCCGAGCTTTGCACTGCCGGCGATCAACGTAGGCAAGCGGCAGGCCGGCAGGGTTGCGGGCGAAAACGTCATTCACATAACCGGGCTCGACAGGGGCGAGTTGCAAACCGCGCTCGCACGGGCACGCTCGCCTGATTTCCGTGGCAGTCTGCAGGGCATGACGAACCCCTACGGCGAGGGAAAGGCATCTGAACTGACCCTTGAGTGCCTGAAAAAAACGCCACTCGGCCCGGCGTTGACGTTCAAAAAATTTCATGAGATCGAATTTGATCCGATGGCTCTCGGGCTGGGCCTTGCATCACGAAAGGACACCTGATGGATGAAGTCTGGGAAAACCTGCATGCGTCGCGGCACTGGGGAAAATACCCTGCAGAACCGCTGATCCGCAAATGTATGCGTACCTGGCGTGACCCTGCCGCGCGTGCGCAGACCCGGGTGCTGGAACTGGGTTGCGGCGCCGGTGCCAACCTGAGTTTTTTCATCGCCGAGGGGTTTCAGACCAGCGGTCTTGATGGTGCACCGACCGCGATCCGGAATGCCCGCGCGCGGCTCTCTCCCATAGTTTCAGAGGGGCAGACGCTTGATCTGCAGGTGCAGACCTTTGACGATATCCGGTTTCCCGACGGCGCCTTTGATCTGGTCGTCGATCACTATGCTATCTACGCGAACCCGGTTGACACCATCACCACCACCTATGCCCGCGCCCGAGACCTGCTGACCCCGGGCGGGTATCTTTATTCAAACGTCTGGGGTCGGGAAACCACGGGTGCGGCAACCGGCGCGATGATCGAACCCGGGACCTCGAAAAACCCGGAAACCGGCCCCTGCGCCGATATGGGGATCTCGCATTTCTTTACGCATGCTGAGATCGAAGAGCAGTTTGCCGGCTGGAGCGGTCTGGAGATCACCCGGCGCACGACCGAGGAGCCGGACGGCACCTTTATCGAGGAATTCACAATCTGGGCACAGAACTGAAATGGCGGCGGGCGATCAGGTTATGAACGACGCGCTGAGCATTCTGCACAGGATGCCCGGGCTTAGTAAGATCCGCGCGCCGGGTGCGACGCTCAGTACCGATCTGAACGGCCCGCTGGTTATGGAGGCTGAAACGCTCGCCCGGCTTAAAACCGGCAGTGAGCCGGCGCGCGAGGACCTGCAGGCAGTAATTTTTGCGCTGGACCTGCTGGCCGCCGGTGCGCCTGACAATGATCTGATATCTTATGATGCGGACATTCAGCGCGTCGCCGGAAAGCTGCGCGAACGGTATTCAAGGCGCTTTAAGACATCGGCCTACGCGGATCCGGTCACCCCGGCCTGACCGCTTCAAAGAAAAGCTGGCCTTGTGTCGGATCGGCGCTGACCGCGCCGGTTGTATAGTCAACAGCCAGCGATGAGGCGATGTCAAAACCCGCGGTTGTGAGCAGATCGCGCATTTCCGCGGGTGTAAAGAAATGCCCCGATGCAGGGTAATCAGTGCCGTCGATCTGCCAGTTGAAGCGGACGTCCCCGCGCGCGTAATCCGGCGAGATCCTGTCCACAAAGCGCCGCCACAGAGATTGCAGCCGCCCGTAGCCCGCGTAGTGGCGGTTGTTGACGTCGATGAAGAGCCGGCCACCGGGTTTCAGCAGGGAAAAGAGCTCTGCCAGCAGTTCCCGCCGCACCTGCGTACCCGGCACATGGCCCAGAACATTCCAGAGGCAGATGATCGTATCGACGGGCGGCAGATCCTCGGACCAGTCCGCGCGGTCCACCAGAAATACACGCTCCGCCGCGCCGAGCGTCTCGCAGCGTGCGACCATTTCCGGACTGACATCCGCCTGGAA
Source organism: Roseobacter ponti (assembly GCF_012932215.1). Taxonomy (GTDB): domain Bacteria; phylum Pseudomonadota; class Alphaproteobacteria; order Rhodobacterales; family Rhodobacteraceae; genus Roseobacter; species Roseobacter ponti. The sequence goes on from NZ_CP048788.1 coordinate 3,694,160, forward strand.
AAAGACCGCGGGCCGGGTTCGGGCCGCAACGGAAGCTCCCCGCACCCCGTCGCCCGATCCGTAATCGAGCATCGCGCCGGCGCCGTTTATGAGAGCATCACAGACGAGGTTATCCACCGACGAGATATAGGCCGCTTTGCCGGCGCTGTAGTCGCGGTACTTTTCGGCAAAGGCGTCGTAAACGACTGCGGCCTCGCTGTACCTCCCTGGCGTTTCGTTCATAAATCAGACCATTGCAGAGGTGCGTCTTCGTCCTTGTCGTTCTTCAGTGCACGGCCAAGAACTTTATCAAGATCAAAGGGCTGGATACCGTTCAGCGGTCGTTTGAAGGCCAGATCCGCCTCAGTGATCACATGGCCCGCGCGCAGGGGGTGCCGCGCGACGATGCTTTTGCGAATGAGCGGCAGCTGCGGCAGCTCGGAGGGAACGGGCACTTTGATGCCGTCGCCCAGAGCCGCGCGGGCCCCCTTCATCGCCGCCGTCATGGCGGAAAGCTCATCGGGTTCAATGGAGGCACGGTGATCGGGACCTTCCATGGTGCGATCAAGCGTGAAGTGTTTTTCGATCGCGCAGGCCCCAAGTGCTGCGGCGGTGATGGGCGCGGTGATCCCGCGCGTGTGATCTGAATAGCCGACGGGATATCCGAAAGCACGTGCCATCGTGTCCATCGCGCGCAGGTTCACCTCTTCCAGCGGCGCAGGGTATTCGGAAACGCAGTGCAGAATGGCAAGCTCCGGATCCGGTTTCGCCTGCTCAATCACGCGCACGGCGGCGGCCACTTCTTCCAGCGTGCTGGCCCCTGTTGACAGGATCATACCCACGCCCGAGCGCGCAATCTCCGCCAGAAACGGGTGATGCGTCACCTCGGAGGAGGCAATCTTTACCGCCTGTACACCCAGATCATTCAGCAGGAATGCGAGGCTTTTGCTCTCAAAAGCAGTGCACAGAAACGGGACCTGCATCTCGCGGCAAAAATCACGCATGGCGGTCAGCTGTCCGTGGGACAGCTCCAGCGCTTTGGCCATTTCAAGCTGGCCGACCTCTGAACCGGTGGTGTCTTTCTGATAATTGGCCTTCTCTGCATGCACCGAAATTTCTTCTTCCGAGATGAAGGCCTGGAATTTGACGATATCGCCGCCCCGCTGCGCGATCTCACGCACCATCTGCTTTGCAAGATCGATGTCGCCGTTGTGGTTCACCCCGATTTCGATGATCGAAACCGCCCGGTCCGTGGTGGCAAAGTCATAGCTGATGGTATCAAAGTTCATATCTCATCTTTCAGGTCTGCAGGCGATAGCGTGGAAAAAAATCTGTCTGCCGCGGCGCGCCGGTTTTCCGGATTTCCTGCTCTTTTACAGCGTGTGTAAGCGCGTCGTAAGCCGACCGGTCAAGGATCCGCCGGGTACTGAATAATGGAAGTGTCTGTCCGGAGAAAGCAACTTTGAAGCGGTAGAGCGGATCGTCCTCATCGGTGCGCCCGCCGCCCATGTGAAACCATGAAAATCCCTGCGCATGAGCCCAGATCAGACTGTCGAGCAGCAGGAGCGTCGTGCCGTTCAGTTTGCGCGCGTCCGGGTCCGAACAGGAAAAGTGGTAATAGACCGTGTCGTACATGTGGATGTGAAACACCGATGCAATGATCTGTCCTCCGGCCTCAGCATGAAAAAGGCTGACGTGCTCCGCGCCCAGCGCATCACGGCAGTTGTGAAAATAATTTTCCGGAAAGTGCCAGAACGCGCGGGCACCCACCGTCTGCATCGTAGCAAGGTAGCGGTGATGATAAGCGTCAAGATCCCCGTCCGAGAGGTCTGACATGACTACGCGCACGCCCGCCTTGCGCGCGGCCAGTGCGGCCTTGCGCTGGCGCTCGTCGATGGCGGCCCAGATTGCGGAGAGCGGCTTTCTGAGATCCGCCACGACGACTTCTTTGCGATAGTCAAACTCTGTGCCGTCCGCACAGAGAGCTTTCTGTGCGTCAGCAAGCATCGGATGCAGCAGGCAGAACTCCGCCACGGCCCCGGTATCGGACGCGTGCTGCTGGAAAAACGCGGCGAAATCAGCGCGGTCCTGAGCGTCGGGCGTACCCGTGCAGAGCGGGCCGCCGTACCCATAGACCGACGACATGTCATGATAGTCGGTGTCGGGCACCGGACGCACCATAACGGGCTGAAACATCACACCATTCGCGGTTTCCAGAACAATCAGGCGTGCCTCATCCGAGGGATACGTCAGCTCATAAATACGCATGTAATCAGGGTGATAGTGGATATCGCGCTGCCCGGGCGGCAACCGGGCGAGCAGGTCAAGCCATGCTGTACGGTCCGCACCCCGCGTGCTCAGAACGCGACCACTCATGGCCGCAGCACCCGGGTCAAGCGGCACGAGGCAGCGGCCACAGGCAGGTGTCGACGATCTGAGGGCAAGGGTATCAAGGGAGCGGACAAAACATGTTGCTGAATATCACCTCCTTGATACGGGGCCGCCGGACGGATGGCAAACGCCGGCATAGCGCATATTCACATTCACCCGCCGTTTGGCTATGCACGCGCTCAGACGCCGGGAAAAAGAAAGACCGCTCTCGTGACGCAAGACACATTTACAACCCGCCCGTCCGACCTGCTCATGAGGCTGACCGATATTGTGATCAGCCTCGTTTTGCTGCCGTTTTTTCTGCCTGTTCTGTTGGTGGTTACGTTCTTAATCCTGCGCGAGGACGGCAAACCGGTGTTTTTCCGCCAGACGCGGATCGGGCGGGGTTGCCAGCCGTTTGATATGCTGAAATTCCGGACCATGCGACATGACCCGGCGCGCGCCTCGGGCGCGGTTGCCGAAGGGGCTGACCTGAAAAGCGCGCGGGCGCAGTTTCAGACCGCTTCAAAGTCAGACAACCGGATCACGGTTACCGGGCGCATTCTGCGCTCCACGCATCTTGATGAGCTGCCGCAGCTTCTGAATGTGCTTAAAGGCGATATGTCGCTGGTGGGCGTCCGGCCGGATGTGCCGGTGCAGCAGGCCGATTACACCCCTGAGGAGTGGGAAATGCGTCACCGTCTGCGCCCGGGCATCACCGGCCTCGCGCAGACCGATCCGGGCGGCACAACAGCGCCGGGCAGCCGCACCCGTCTGGATCTTGAGTGGGTCCGGACCCGGTCATTCGGCCTTTACGTAAAGATCCTCTTGCGCACCTTCCGCAATGTGCAGGGCCGCAAAGGTATCTGAGGCTTCAGGCCTCAGCCAAGAGCAGCAACGCGCGCCCGGAAGAGTTTTCTGTTTTCCTCAAGCTGCCCGGGATGCCCGACAAAATCGTGATAGATCCGGCGCAGCTTTGCGATCTCGGCCGGGAAATCCATCGTCCGCTGCAACGTCTCCGGATCAGGGGCGCGGCGATGAAAAGTGCGCGACAGGATTGCAGCCGTCGATCCGAGCCGGACATGCTCGCCCAGCACCAGTTCAGGAGGAACAGCACCCTCACCTGCCCGTGCGACACCACCCAGACCGAAGGGGATGCCGGCACCCCTCAGTGCAGCAGCTGCCTCTTCCAGAACGCCTTCGGCGAGGGGGGTAAACATCATCGGATCGCCGCGCTCAAGGTGCAGGTCGTTCAAACCGATGTGCAGATCCGTCAGGGGCACTTTTCCGATCATCTCCGGGAGGGCGTCAACCGCGCCAACGGTCTCGAAAAGCGGCACCGCCTCTGCGCGACCGCCCAGAAGATCGAAGAACCGGCTGAGCGTGTCTGTGTCATGGAACATCGGGAGCATCACAGCATCAGCGCCCCGCGCCAGCACCTCGTCAATTTCATTGCCTGAGCCCTGGTGCAGCGGATTAATCCGCACCAGCAGATTTGCATCCGGCGCCGCCTCGCGCAGCGGGGTGATATCCGCGCTGCGCAGTACCGACTGCACCGTATCCAGATGACCCTGCCGGTCCGCTTTGCCCATCACCTCAAGATCAACAAAGAGCCGGTCCACCCCGTGTGCTGCGACAAAGGCCGCAATCCCGGGATGCTCCACGATCATCAGGAACCTGAGCTCAGGTGTCGGCATCATAGGGCCTCTGTTCCGGTGATCAGCTGCGCCACATCTGCGTCCTCAGCCCGCCGCAGACAGGTTCTGCATCCATCTTGCGGTCATCAGCAGGGTGCGCAGTTCCCGGGTGTGGTTGGCCTTTTCCGCAATGTGATCCGCCAGCATCTGCTGCGCGCCTGAGACATTGTAGCGGCCCGGATCGAGCGTTGCGATCGTGTCTTCTGCCCAGCCTTTCAGCGGGCCCTTGATCCATTCGCCGATCGGCATTGTCGGCATGGATTTCTGGCGGAACATCAGGTCGCGCCCGTAGTGCCGCAGGCCGTAGTCCTTGAGGAAATACTTGCTGACCCCGTCGCGAATTTTGTCCTGCAGCGGCATCCGTGCAAAGGCCTCGGAGATGCGGTGATCCATGAAGGGCGAGCGCCCCTCAATCGATTGCCCGGCGCCCATGCGGTCGGTCTTGATCAGGTTGTTACCCGGCGAGAGTGAGGTACATTCATAGGCTGCGATCTGATTGACCGGTTCCAGATGGCGCCAGGGGGCGAGGATTTCCTCAAAGACATCGATGGGTGTGGCCATGGTGGCCTGAAAATCAGGAGTAAGCACCCGTTGGCGCGACGCTTCCGGCATGAAACAGATGCGCGAGAAGTAGTCTGTAAGCGGAAAGTTCGTGCGGGTCCGGGAGGCAAAAAACGCCTGATTGTGCGAAAAGCCCGAGAGCACCTCGTCAGGACCGTCGCCGTTGAAGGCAACGATGACACCGGCATTATGGGCCGCCTGACAGAGCTTGCGGATCAGGAAAAACGAAAAATCACCATGCGGCTGGTCGGCGTGGTGCAGTACCGCATCAATGTTTTCCGGCACGATCGAATTGTCATAGGTCAGTGGCTCCAGATCGATCATGTCGAACTGGCTGGCGACCTGGCGCGCCAGGTGAAATTCGCCGTACCCTTCTTCGCGGCAATCCAGACCGAATGCGAGCATGCGCGGCTCGTTCCAGCGCCGGTGCAGGTGGGATGCAATGACCGAACTGTCGACACCGCCGGAGAGAAAAAGGCAGCCCTTCACGTCAAAACGCATCTGAAGGCGGATCGCATCGTCGAGAAGCTCGCCGAAAGCATCATGGCTCATCGTCTCATTTTCGGTGCTGAGCGGCCAGGACCACCATGAATGCGCCGTGCGCGACCCGTCCGGGCGCAGCTCCAGCCATGTGCCTGGCGCCAGATGGGTGATGCCCTTGTAGCAGGTGCGCGGCGGCGGGCAGTAATTGAAGCTGTGCATCAGGTTCAGGCCGACGTCATCAATGACCGGCTCGACACCGGGCAGCGACAGGATCGATTTGATCTCCGAGGCAAAGGCAAAGCCCCCCTCCGGCAGATCCATCAGATAGCAGGGTTTGATCCCCTGGCGGTCCCGCGCCAGCATGCCGCGGTTCTCTTTGGTGTCCCAGAGGCAGAAGGCGAACATCCCGATCAGGTCTTCCAGCATCGCCGGGCCCTTTTCACGCCACAGATGCACCAGCACTTCGGTGTCGCAGCGGGATTTGAACTTATACCCTTTTGACTTCAGGTCCTCGCGCAGTTCGATGAAATTATAGATCTCGCCGTTGAAGACCACCCAGACGGTATCGTCTGTGTTCGACATCGGCTGGCCACCGTTTTCGGGGTCAACAACCGCCAGACGCGCATGTCCCAGCAGCGCCGGACCGATCTCCACCACGTCCTGCTCATCAGGACCGCGGTAGGATATGCATTCAATCATCCGGGCGACGTCATCCGCGGTGTACCGCGGGCTCCCGATCACACCTGCTATTCCGCACATCTGGTTCTTCCTTACCTTACTTCAGACCACCAGCCGGGCAACCGGGCTGGTGTGGGGGGCATTTCCGGCAACTGATGCGTCTTCGCGGGCCTCTTTGAGGATATCCGTGATGATCCGCACAAGCCGGTCAAGATCCGCCTTGCTTTCCGTTTCCGTCGGCTCAAACAGCATCGCCTGAGCCATGTCCTCGCCATAATAGACACAGCCGGCGCCAACAAGGGTCGGCGGGTGCACGTCAAAATCGATCATGCGTTTCGCCAGATCAAGAGTGGACACCGGCAGCCTGCTGCCGTCCAGAAGCGCCTCGTGCATGCAGGGTCGGTCAAAGACCGGCGGGATGACCGGTTCCAGCGCCCGCATGAGGTAATTGGCATTGAGCACCGCATCTGCCGAGGCCTGTTTCAGCCCGTCCGCACCCAGCGAGCGGATATAGGCCCAGGCCCGCAGCAGCACTGAGACATGCCCGTACCACAGCTTGATCCGCAGAGGATCCGGCGCCAGCGGGTCGCTGAGGCCAGGTGTCAGATATTTCGCCAGAAAAGCGCGCACGCTGATCGGACCTGCACCCGGGCCACCGCCCCCGTGCGGTGTCGAGAATGTTTTATGCAGATTGATGTGAGCGATATCAAAGCCCATGCGCCCGGGCGATGTGTGCCCCATCAGCGCGTTCATATTGGCCCCGTCGTAGTAAAGCAGCGCGCCGGCCTCATGCACGGCCGCTGCCAGATCGCCGATTTCTTCCTCAAAAAGGCCAAAGGTCGAGGGATTGGTGGTCATCACGACGGCGGTACGCTCCGAGAGTACTTCACGGAAAGCCTGTGCATCCATCAGCCCGTCGGCGCGGGTCGGCACGATCCGGCAGGTAAATCCGACCATCGAGGCGCTGGCGGGGTTGGTGCCATGGGCGCTGTCAGGAATAATCACTTCGGTCCGCAAGGTTTCTCCGCGGTCTTCGAAGTACCGCCGGGCAATTGTAAGACCTTTGAGTTCGCCATGCGCCCCCGCCGCAGGCGTCAGATCCACCGCGTCAAGACCTGTCAGAGCAGCGATCGCAGTTTTCAGTTCATCGTAAATCCGGCACAGACCAGACAGGGTTTCCGGTGGCTGCAGGGGGTGCAGCGCCTGAAATCCGGGCTGTTCGGTCAACAGGTCATTGCGCTTTGGATTATATTTCATCGTGCAGGAGCCAAGAGGGTAAGACCCTGTATCCACGCCGAAATTATTCCTGCTGTACATCGTATAGCGCCGAACGAGCCCCACTTCCGGCACCGGCTCAAGATCGGGGTGGCTGTAAAAGCCATCGTCGGTTGCCGGCACTTTGACGGGCTCAGCCAGTGCTTTATGCGCGATATTCAGGGCGTCACATACGGCCGCGACATAGGCCCGGACCGTCTCGGCGCCCGTGGTTTCGGTTGTCGCAATAAGAAGCTGCGATGGCGTCAGCCGGGGGTGTCTCTCCATCGGAACACCTGCGAAAATGCCGGCTGCGCCGAGACCGTCCACGACTTTATTCCGACGCTCAAGGGTTCCGAAATCGGCAACAAATTCGTTAAAGACTGCGCCACTCAGGGGCAGCGAAACGCCCGGCAGTGCTGCAAGAGCTGAGCGCAGTGTCTGTGCCGCCCGGGCAGCGCGCGCGGCGAACCCCGCGATCCCCTGACTGCCGTAGAGCGCCATATAGGCGCCTGCCCGCAACGCATTAAGCGCCTGATTCGAACAGATGTTAGAGGTTGCCCGGTCTCGCGCCACATGCTGTTCGCGGTCTTCGTAAACGAGGGCCAGCGCCGGCCGCCCGAAGATGTCACTGACGCGGCCGATCAGTCTTCCGGGAGTGTAACGGCGCAGTTCATCGCGACAGGCGAGGATACCAAGATGAGCGCCACCGGCGAACATATGCAGCCCCAGCGGCTGGCCTTCAAAGACCAGAATATCGAACAGGTCCGCAGGCCTCGGGCCGTCCCGGAACACCAGATGCGGATGCATCGCGCCGATCATCAAAGCGCCGGTATCCCGCGCGATCGCGCTCAGTTTCTCTGCGCGCTCCAGCACGCCGAAAGCATTGGGACTCTGCAGAACGATGGCAGCAACATCATCTCCGGGCGCATCATCACGGGTTTCGCCGGTCACCGGGTCCGCATCAAGCGGCACGATCTGCACCGACCTGCCGCGGCAATAGGTATCCAGAACCTCGCGGTACTGCGGCAGCAGGTTCGGGGACACTGCAATTTTCTGCCTCCCGGTTTTCTGAACGGCCATCCAGGTCGCTTCGGCCAGCGCTGTCGCACCGTCGTAATGAGAGGAGGTCACGACCGGCAGCCCTGTGACGGCGCTGATCTTTGTTGTAAAATCATTGAGGGCGGAGAGCAGGCCCTGGCTCATTTCCGGCTGGTAAGGGGTGTAGGCCGTCAGAAACTCACCGCGCGCCGCGATGGCGTCAATGACCGCCGGAACATGGTGTGCGTAAACGCCGGCCCCCAGAAAACAGGCGTATTCGAGGCAATCAGTGTTTTCCTGCGCCCGGGCGCGCATCTCGCGGGTCAGCTCCCATTCGCTCAGGGCCGGCGGCATATCGGGTAACTCGCTGAGCCGGAACTCCGTTGGGATCTGGCGAAAGAGAGCATCGCCATCGGGGAGCCCCAGCGCTTCAAGCATCACCTGCCGGTCAGCGTCGCTTACCCCCTGCAAGGCCTGATCCCACATCAGTGACACCCTTTTTGCGCCATGCGGGCCGCCCAGGCCATCATGATGAAAAACCCTGTCCGTAAAGCGACAGAACGCTGCCAATCAGGGGGCGGAAGGTATCCTGCAACAGCGCTGTGCGGTCGGTTCCCTGCGGCAGCCGGTCCAGAACCTGGCCGATCTCTGATGCCGAAAACGGACCGGGCAATCCGGCATCCGCACGTCCGGTAATCAGCGTGACATTATCACTTCCGGCCAGTTCTTTCAGCGCAGGCAGGTGATCAGTGCCCGGCGCGCCGGCCGCCCTGACAGTCTGGTGCAGGGCGCCGAAACGTACGCTGGCACTCAGAGCATCCGTGTCGCTGGCCAGGGCATAGCTGTGTACCGGGTCGGTCTGATAGAGGCTCAGAAACCCGAGAACCACGATATCTTCCGGGCGGCCGGCGAGGGCGACACCCATGCGCGGCGCGGTGATCGCCTGGCGCGTCAGATCGTCAAGCAGACAGATCAGCTGCGCCTGAACAGCGGAGGGCATCACAGGGCCAACCGCGTTCATGCGGCGATCCTGTGGGTCAGTACGTCGCGCACGGAGGCAATGACACCGTCCTGCTGACGCGCAGTCATGGCCGAGCCGGAAGGCAGGCAAAGAGTACGCAGAAAGAGCCCCGGGCCCACGGCAAGCGTCTCACTGTGGGGCTCAAACTCCGCACCGCGCAGAAGCGGCTGCATCTGCATCGGTTTCCAGGCGGGTCTGGTCTCAATGCCGCTGGTCCGGAGCGACCGCATCAGCTGATAGGCGTGCACGCCGGTTTCGTCAGGATCGAGAGAAATGACTGTCAGCCAACGGTTTCCAAGGGTCCCGGGCAATTCGGACTGAAAGGAAACGCCCGGAATATCTCCCAGCCCGCTCACATACCTGTCGTGAATTTCGCGGCGGGCGGTCACGCGATCGCGCAGCACTTCCAGCTGGCCGCGACCAATGCCGGCCAGCACATTGGACATCCGGTAATTATAGGCGATTTCGGAATGCTGATAGTGCTCTGCCGGATCGCGACCCTGCGTGGCCAGCTTTTGCGCACGGCGGATCAGATCGGGACGGTCCGACACCAGCGCTCCGCCCCCGGATGTCGTGATGATTTTATTGCCGTTAAACGAGTAAACACTGAGCAGCCCGTGCGCGCCCGAGGCCAGGTTTCCGCAGGAGGCACCAAGGCTTTCTGCGGCATCTTCGATGACCGGCACATCGTATTGCGTTGCGAGCGCCATGATCGCGGCCATGTCCGCGGGCTGGCCGTAAAGGTGCACAACGACAATAGCTTTGGGCAACTGCCCGGCTTTTGCGTCACGCGCGAGGGCCCGCGCAAGGGCCTCCGGTGACATGTTCCAGCTGACCGGTTCCGCGTCGATCAGCATCGGTGTGGCACGTTCATAAAGCACCGGCTGAACCGTCGCTACAAATGTCAGATCGGATACGTAGACGCGATCACCCGACCCGATATCGAGGACGCGGAGCGCCAGATGCAGGCCGGCTGTCCCGGAGGATACCGCAAGCGCGTGGGCGCGTCCGGATACCCGGCACAGCGCTGCTTCAAACTCCACAAGATTAGAGCCCGCCGGGGCCACAAAGTTCTCATCAAAAGCCAGTTTGACATAGGCAGCTTCGGCATCACCCATATGCGGCGGCGACAAAAACAGCGTCCGGGTCAGGCTGGTGCGGTCGGCAAGACCGGTCGGGCGACCGTCCTCATCGGTCAGAACGATCACATCGATACCTTTGTTGTCCAGCTCCATGATCAGGTCGGCCTTGCCCGTCCCCTGCAACATGGTGACCGGCGATGTGCCCTGCAGGTCTGAGATCGGGTCAGTCATGGCAAGCCCGGCAATCAGCCCGCGCCGGATATCTCCGTCGGTGACAGTTCTGAGAACGCGACCGTTGTCGTCCACCACAATGCAGAGCTTTACACCGGCTTTCTCAAGCGCCGAGACCGCAGCCCGCAGATCATCACTCTGACGCAGGAGATTACTTTCAGGACGCATAAAAACTATCCGCTAGAGGTGAAGGAAGCCTACCGTGGCGCGAAATTGAGCGCAATCATCCAGTCCACTTATTCCAGAATGCCCGCGATATCGCACGGGACTGCCGGCGCACTTCGGCCGACTTTTCCTGCCATGCCGGCGTTTTGCCGCGTTTGTTTTTCGCACCGGATGAAACAGACGCCAGATGGATATCGCTTTCGACACCGAGGATCGTGAAAGGGGCCTGGTCATACCCCAGCCCTTTCCCGCTGTCCGACATCAGCCGACGGAACATGTGATCGACGGGCGCGACGGGTTGCGAAGCCTCCTTGAGGAACCTCTGAGCTCCGGCGCGCGACCACAGCAGCGCAGTGGCGATCACCGGGAAATAATAGGCGCGGCGCAGCACACGTCCGGAGGGCAGTGTGGCAATATCGCGAATGACCAGCCGCGGGGGCCGCACAAGATTGACGCATTCCCAGCCGGGCAGATCGCCGCGGAGAAGGAAATCAGCCGTTTCTGCAACAGTGTCCCAGGCGTTTTCGAGCGCGCGGAAGTCATCTTCGAAAATGAGACCGGCCGGGGCACCACTGTCCACGAGCGCACGCGCAGCCGCGACATGGGACAGATAGCAGCCGATCTCACCGCTGTTCATGCCGGATCCGAAAAACCGCCGGGCATGCGCGTCGTTATACTCTGCAAACTCTCCGGGACTGCGCCCGCGACCATCCACTGCCTCGATGCGCTCGAACGTCAGGCCGGCCTGCGCAAACTGACCGGTCGCCGAGGCAAGCCGCGCATCGCTGCCCTGCAAGTTGATCACATACCCCGGGATTTCGCTGAGACTGGTCACGAGGTTTCCCCATGGCGAAGAGCTTCAAGGAAGACAAGGGACCACAAGAGGGTCAGCGTGGTTGTAAAAGCGGAAATATCAACGAAATAGACGTTGTTCACCGCCGCCGTGCCCAGCAGACCCAGGGATGCCAGCAGCCCGACCTGTCTGCGCTGGTGCGCGCGCGTGGCCGTGAGGGCGCCGTTGTTCCGCCATCCCGCAATGGCAGGCGACAGCAACAGCAGCGTCATCAGGAGGGCAGCCGGCAACCCGCCGGCAACCGCATGTGTCAGAAATTCGTTGTGCAGATGTGACAGTTCGATCGGGAGTTGTTCTTTACCCTCAAATGCCGCTGAGAACCGGTTCTGGGGGCCATAGCCGAAAAGAGGTGCGGCACCTGCTGCGTCAACGCCCTCTCGCAGCATGGTCCGGCGCAATCCGACCGACCATTCGGGCACTTCCTGAGAACCGGAGATACCGTCGACGAGAGCGGTGTATCGTGCCGACTGTGAGGGCAGTGCATACATCGCCACCACCGCCAGTGCCAGGGCCGCGGCAATGGCGCCCGCTGCCGGCATCCGCACGCGGACACCCGGCCCTTCGAGAAGTGCACCGGCAACCCGTAGGACGCCGAGGACAATAATACCCAGAAACAGGCTTCTTGTCTGAACCAGAGCCCCAAGGCTCCAGACCATAAAAGCGAAGCCTGTAAGTCCTGCGATGAACCACCGCGTATCAGGTGCAAAGCGGTCAAAGGTCAGCAAAAGAGCCGGTAACAGCAGCAGAACCGCCAGATTGAACGGGTTCCCAAGCGCGAGTTCCGCCTCTGCGATGCCTGTCGCGCGCACTTCGACCCACATGACCGCGAACAGCGTGAAAACCAGCAAGACAAGACCCCGGTAAAGCAACCTGACGTCGATCCTGACAGGACGACGGATGAAGAGGTATGCCATGACCGGCAGAGCCATAACCGGCAGCGTGTCGAGCACCGGTTCCGCCGCACCCTCCCCTGCAGCAACCGATCGCAGGCAGATGTACGCTCCATAGACGATGCTCAGAAGCATAAAAGCACGCAGCGCGCCGATGCGATCGCCGGTTTTATCCCGGGTAAGTGGCAGCAGAAAAACAGAAAGAAATGCAAGCGCCTTGCCGACAAGCGGTATGCCCAGCCAGATCAGCGACAGCATCGCGGTGCCGGTCAGAAAACCCGGCTTTCTCGGACGTGTCATCGGCATTTCTGCTCCGGCCCCATGAATAAAAGCTTCCTAGAACAGGCCAAAGGAAACCACCAGAGCATCTGTTACCAATTCCGCAAGGGGATTTCTGATGGTGGCAGTCTGGACCTGTTGCTCTATCAGTGCCATTTTCGTCCGGAACGCATTTGAGAGAGAACAGATTTGGGGGTTTCTTCCATCAGGGCAATTTCCGCCCCGCTGATCCTGGGGCTCATCTGTTTTGCCCTGCACACCATCCTTGTGCTTGCCGGTCTTTCGGATCTGCATCCGTGGAGCCAGGTAACATATCTTTACGACGCAGGATGGAGCGTTCGGAACTGGGGCTTCGCTCCTGAAGATCTGCCCGCAGAACTGCAAAACTGGGACGGGATCCGGCCTGACGCACATAAGGCGCGGTTTTTCCTGATGTGGCCGTTCATGGCGCTGGCGGACGAGGCCGGCCTGCAGACTGCGGAGCTTCTGACCTTTCTGAAACCGGTTTTTGCAGCGATCACAATCTGGGCCGTAGCGAGGGTGGTCAGGCACAAAAACGGCGCAATCAGCTTTTTGTCCGCCGGTGCGCTGTTGCCGCTGGCCGGACTGATCGCTGTCATGGACGGCAGACTGGTTTTTGCGCTTTGTGGATATGCACTGCTGATATCTGTCTTTTTCGGGCCCGGAATGCAGGTGCTGTCTGCCTCTCTGCTAAGCCTTCTCGCGATCTGGCTGACATCTGTCACCAGCGGCACATTCTGGTGCGCGACCCTGACACTTTTGCTGGTGAGCCTGCTGGGGATACGTCAGGAAGGCAGCCTGAACGAAAGGCTCAAAGGTCTGATCCCACTGGCCACGGTGCTGATGGTATTCTCAGGCGGCCTGCTGGATGCGCTTAAAAAAGTAACTGAGTATTATGGCGGTGTGTCCGGTCTTCTTTCCGGCGCCATCAGCCACGGACCAGCACAGTTTCTGGGTCAACACGCTGCCGTCGGCGCGGTACTTGTAATCGTTTGCGTTACAGCAGCAGTATCTGCCCTTATCTGGCTGAAAATACTGCGCGTACCCAGATCAGAACCGCTGCTTCTGGTCGCAGCCGTGCCGCTGATACTCGGGGTGACGGGTCTCTCCGTTCTCGTTCTCGCAGCGGTACCGGTCACGATGGTTATTGCAGTATTTGTCCCGCGGCTGGTGTCCGGACAGAAACCCGATGCCCACAGACTGCCATAATCCGCCCGGTCACAGCATCCGGAACGACTGGCGGGCCGCATTCAGTGCACGTAGGAAAGCCCGGCGGCGATATCGGTCCCGTTCTGGACAGCCCTGCAAACAAGGTAATTGAAATTGTCGTTCGCATTGCTGCTGCCAAACACGGCGGCGCAATGGGAGGCAGCTCTATGGGCGGGAGCATTCAGACTGCGAATATTGCCTCAGAACGCGCTCGAAACATGCTGCGCAATCTCAGAAATGACCGGGCGCGGCAGTTGCTCATGGATGCGATTGAAGACCCGGATTTATTCAAGACGCTGTTAAGGACGCCGGAGAGCATCCGTTTATCAAAACCACATCAGAACAGGCTTGCTCCCTATTTGATTGCAGCCATTGCCGCCGGTGTTGGGCCGGAAGAGCGAGCAAGAGAAATCTCTGAAGCCCATTGAGCGCATTTTATGTACGAATGACCTTTCGCCCTGCCTCTGTGATTCAGTATCCGACACCGCCGCTCCACCTGTAAGGTCCCTTGGATATCAGTCCAAAATCTTCAAGCTGACCCAAAGTCTTTTCGCCAATCCCGGGAGGAAGAGAGCCCCTCATTATAAAGTTATTTGTCCCTCCCACGCGGCCATCTTCATAATCGCATTCATACCGGAGCGCGTTGAGCGCCTTAATCATTCTTTTTGTCAATTCAGCTTTCATCTAAACATCCACATTTCAGCGGCGATTGGGCAGCGATATGCACAACGCGATGACCTGAGCTCTACCCACATTTCCTAAGCTCTCCAAAGAGCTATTGGTCAGTCCATAATGAAGATGCGCCCGAAACGGAACGCATCTTGGACCTCCCGTGCAGGGACAAGGTTCTTGGCCGCTCACGATTACAGGTTCTGACAACCACTAAACCGTGCTCGCCAGAACCGCTTTTGGGATGATGGGGATTGGGCTACAACACATTAGGCGCCCGCTCAGGACTAATTTGAAAAACTGGCTAGTTCCGTTAAGTCAGAGCAATGCGTGACAAAGCCCTGTCCTCGCTTCAAAAGCCAGTCGCGTAGCTGATCCGGAGCTTGCGCACAGCTTAGCGCTTCCTTTTTCAGCCCCGCCTCGGCCTGAACGTAAACTAATCCGGTGAACACTGCCTCGTTATCGAAAGAAGTGTCTGTCACTCCGAGAACAACATCATTGATTTGCTGGTTATTAGGGTCAAAGGACGGAACCAACTCTTCAAGTGCGGTTGCGATGCGCTCTATCATCTGATCGTTAATCCCCACTTCACTGGCGCGGGTCCAAAAATTGTCTCCGGATTCCAAGATGGGGACAGCGAAGGCTTCGCGGCTGACATTACCTACGATAACACGCTCAACGAAACCTTGCGCCACATGACTTAAGTGTAACACGTTCTGGGGTGCTGCCATCTCTTCCATGACAGCGCCGGAAACTACACTTTCGCGCCGGGCAGCAGGCCGCTCGCCGTACTCGTGCACCGCCAGTTGAGCGTATAAACCATAATCCTCTTGAGCAAATATATCATACTGCCGGTCGAAGGCTTCGAGGTTCCAGCCCGCACTCACAACTTGTGCAACGGGGTTCCGGTAAAGCGGGTCAGCGGGGCCGACGATATCTTCCTCAATGCCCTCTTTCTTGTGCATCAGATCCTCGTTCTCAAGAAACTCCGGGCCAAATGGCAGGAGGCCCGTACCCCTCAACGGAATCGAATTATTTGCATCGTCAGAAGGTTCGGAAGTACCTATGTAAAATTCGCGCCCGTCACCCTCGCTTTGCAGCTCATGTGACAAGACAAATCCGCCGACTATACACGCTGCCAAAGCCCCGGTTTTGCAGTGCTCAAAAATCTGCGCTAACCTGCCTGTATTGACCGGCTCGCCCAAAGGCTTTTTCGCAAAATCGTCTACGGCACGCAATTCTTCTTCTCCCCAGATTTCTCTGACACGAACGCGAACTCCTTCATGATTGTGCTCATAGAGTTCCTCCGCACTCATGCCGGGGGCTGGCTTCTTCTCGGGCGAAAAAATGTCGTCAAGGAGGTCAAGTGCTTCTGCCACCTGTTCGTCCGCCAGCAATGACATCTTAGATTTCTTGTCATCTTCACTGGTGATGATTTCTTTCAGGACTTCAAACATTGTTCGAACCTTCCCCTTTATTTTCGACTGTCTGGGTTTCATTACTCAAGAGCACGGACAACATTCGTTCCTTCCTGTCAAAAAAGGTACTTTCCGGTATCTCCCAATACACAGCAATTTCCTTTTGACTTTTGCAGCCTCGTTTCAGAACTGCTTCGAGTATCTTGAGATACAACTCAGCCAGCGTGTCACCGTTGGCAGCATCGTAGCTCTTCAAAGTTCGGAACTGATCTCGTCTCTCAAATGCTCTGTTTAAGGTTTCATGGTTAAAGTCTCTGCGTTCTTCCAAGCGCTTGGTAAGTTCCGGGACAGAGCCAACGCGCACCGCCTGAGACATTCTTTCGCTGGAAATTAAGCTTTTGGCGGTCTGGATAAGGTGGGCTTCCAGTTTTACCGTTTGAAATTTCCAAGGCCTTTCGCCGGACAACGTCTTCGTGACGGCGGCACTGGAAATGTCATCTGGGTCAACAGCGCCCCGGCTCTTTGAATAGACACGGACTTTCGCTTTGTATTCCATCCATTCTTCTGGAGAGACATCTTCCAGTGCTTTCTGATAGTCGGTCACTTTCATAGATTTCACTCCGACTGAAGTTGCAGATCCTTCTGACTAAGTATGCTCTGAACAACGCGGAAAATCCGGGCAAAACGAAAAAATATTCTCCCGGATAATTTTTCGACTCAGAGACATACCCCTTTGAGAACGCAATTTTCAGAATGCGTCTGCACCGCGAACAGGCTCCTTTGCAGAGAACTGCCGCTGTTTGCAGACGCTGACAAAGGAGCAAGTCAACTATGAAATCACCTGTCACATCAGCATTAGAAGTCGGATCAAAGTCCGTGTATCTGGCACTCGGCATGGCAAAAACCAGCGCAATGGAAATGGCCATCTCACCGATCAATGAAACCGCAGGCTCAGTTGTTGAGCTGGAGGATTTTATCTCTGTGGGATACGAGGTTGCGTTCAGCGCTTACGTCGTGCTGTGTCTTTCGAAGGCAATCGCTCACTGGAGGAAGAGTAAGTCAGCACAAAAATGAAGCCTGAAGCATCGGTTGCGACGCTAGCAATACCGTGCCTGAGGCAGGCGGGAGCGAGCACCAGCAGGTTCCAGACCGCGATACCGGCCCCCGGAGTACCGTCGGCAATGGAATTCAGCCTTACATGATGCCGCGTAGTGTTTAATTTGTGGCAAAGCCGTGGAAATTACTACGGCTGGCTTGGCGGTTTTATGGCGACACCGTCTCCGACTGAAACATCACCTGATCGAAGAAACTGGATTCCCCGGCCTTCCAGGGCAATGCGAATTGCCTCCGCACTGGAGTGGTGCAGGCCACCTTTGCCGGTTTCAAACCTGCTGACGGTCGTAAACGATACGCCCGCCATTTCGGCCAGATCCCGCACTCCAAGCCGCCTAATTGATACTGCATGAGATCACAGGCAGCGAAGCCCATCCGCTGTACAAGGCGCTCGAAGTATCTAATGGTGATAGTCACTACAGTTTTTTGCAGTCGATAGTTGCAGTCAGCATTGAGTCTGGCAGGCCGTTTCTTTCCCAAACGATTTTGAAGGCGATCAACTTTCACGCCATAGCTTGCTTGCATTCCAACGCTGGTCAGTATCGCCCGGGCCCCGTTCAAGTTGGCGAGTACCTGCCTCCCGCGCACTATCGAGTGCCGGACCTGATGGACGACTTTGTTAATCTCACAAACAGGCAATGGGACGCGTCCGACCCTGTCGAGCTATCCGCATTCGTTCTATGGAAGCTGAACCACATCCATCCATTTGTGAATGGAAACGGTCGCACTGCAAGAGCGGCCTCATATTTTGTCCTATGTGTAAAGCTTGGCGGATGGCTAGAGGGCGATACAATCTTACCTGAACTTCTACGAGCGAACCGAGAAGAATATGTCGAAGCACTGAAGCTTGTGGATGAGTCTGCCGACAATGGGTCGGTGGACTTGAGCCCGCTCCACAAAATTATCGCCGATCACCTTACTACACAGTTGAAGTAGATTGCTGATGGCTAAACTGGGACAAACACATGAGCGGGCCGCGAAGCAAAATGCCGAAAACCGACATCTTTGTCCCCCATATGTCCCCCACAAGGCCGCAATGACGCTTGCGTTCACATAACGGATCGCAAGTCACTTATTTTAAAGAGAAAATGGTGAGCCGTGCAGGGTTCGAACCTGCGACCCGCTGATTAAAAGTCAGCTGCTCTACCAACTGAGCTAACGGCCCCACTAGGGCGCCTACTTAGAAAGGAGCCGTGGCCGGGTCAAGCCCCAATCCGGTGTTTTCGCAAGCACATACTGGATAGTTTCGCCGCATCAGCATATATGCCCGCCATGCGCCATGACGACCAAACCGGTTTGCCCTTTATGAAAATGCACGGGCTGGGAAACGACTTTGTCGTGCTGGACGCGCGCGCGCAGGAGTTTGTCGTAACACCGGCGCTCGCGAGGGCTCTCGGGGACCGGCATCGCGGTGTCGGATTTGATCAGCTTGCAGTGATGACTGCGGGTCCGGACGACCTGCATCTGACCTTCTACAATGCCGACGGGTCGCTGTCGGCGGCCTGCGGCAACGCGACCCGCTGTATCGCCCGCTATGTGATGGATGAGACCGGCAGCGACCGCCTCGACCTGACCACCGACCGCGGCCGGCTTTTGGCGACTGATGCCGGGAATGGCATGACTGCGGTCAATATGGGCGCGCCGCGAACCGGATGGGCGGAGATTCCGCTGGCGCATGAAACTGATACCCTCTCGCTGCCCATAGGCGGCAATCCGGTGGCCACGAGCATGGGCAATCCGCACTGTACGTTCTTTGTCCCCGACGCCGAGGCTGTCGATCTCGCGGCATTTGGCGCGGCACATGAGCATCATCCGCTGTTTCCGGAGCGCACGAACGTGCAGGTGGCACATCTGGCGGGCCCGGATCACCTGCGCATGCGCGTCTGGGAACGCGGCACCGGGATCACACTTGCATCCGGGTCGTCCAGCTGCGCTGTTGCGGTGGCCGCATCGCGGCGCGGGCTTACGGGGCGTTCTGTACGCATCGATCTTGACGGCGGCACGCTGCAGGTGGACTGGCGCGATGACGGCGTCTGGATGACCGGGCCGACGGCGCATGTCTTCAGTGGCCGGCTGACGCAGGCATTCATGGAGAGTATCGCATGAGCGCGCCTGTCTTCTCCACGCTGGGCTGCCGGCTGAACGCCTATGAGACCGAAGCGATGAAAGACCTCGCGGCGGAAGCGGGGCTCACGGATGCCGTGATCATCAACACCTGTGCGGTGACTTCCGAAGCGGTGCGCAAAGCCCGTCAGGACATCCGCAGACTGCGCCGGACGCATCCGGACGCCCGCCTGATTGTAACCGGATGTGCGGCCCAGACCGAGCCTGAGACATTCTCGGCCATGCCGGAAGTTGATGTGGTCATCGGCAATACCGAAAAGATGCAGACCGGGACATGGAAAGGGATCGCCGCGGATTTCATCGGCGAGACAGAGACGGTTCAGGTCGATGACATCATGTCAGTCACCGAAACGGCCGGTCACCTGATCGACGGGTTCGGAACCCGCAGCCGCGCCTATGTTCAGGTCCAGAACGGTTGTGATCATCGCTGCACTTTCTGCATCATACCCTTCGGACGCGGCAACTCGCGCTCCGTGCCGGCAGGGGTTGTGGTCGATCAGATCAAACGCCTGGTGAACAAAGGGTTTAACGAGGTCGTTCTGACCGGCGTTGATCTTACAAGCTGGGGCGCGGACCTGCCCGCAACGCCGAAACTGGGTGATCTGGTGATGCGCATTCTGCGCCTCGTGCCCGATCTGCCCAGGCTCAGGATCAGCTCGATCGACAGCATCGAGGTCGATGACAATCTGATGCGGGCGATCGCCACCGAGCCGCGGCTGATGCCACATCTGCATCTGTCGCTGCAACACGGCGACGATATGATCCTCAAGCGGATGAAGCGCCGGCATCTGCGCGATGATGCGATTGCCTTTGCTGCTGAGGCGCGCCGGCTGCGGCCTGATATGACATTTGGCGCGGATATCATTGCAGGCTTTCCGACCGAGACCGGCGCAATGTTTGAGAACAGCCTCAGGCTCATTGCGGAGTGCGACCTGACATGGCTGCATGTGTTTCCCTACTCTGCGCGGCAGGGCACGCCTGCTGCACGTATGCCTGCGGTAGATGGCGGCCTGATCCGCGAACGTGCTGCGCGCCTGCGGACCGAAGGCAACGCGCAGGCTGCGCGCCACACCGCCCGCCAGGTCGGGGTGCGCCACAGTATCCTCATGGAGACCCCGACCATGGGGCGCACGGAGCAGTTCGCCGAGGTCCACCTGGACCATCCTCAGCAGGAAGGCAGCATCACCGAGCACACCATTCGCGCAGCCTCCGGCGGCCGCCTTTTCGCCTGACCGAAGGCAACGCCTGCGACCTCGCCACAAAAATTATCGTGACAATACTCCACAGCGGTCGTTACTCTCTGAACACCTTGTGGGAGAGGTCGTATGCACGGGCAGATCGAATGGGTTCTGATCATGGACATCCGGGAGGGGCAGTCGCACGCAGTGCAGCCGCTGATCGATGAAATGGTCGCAGCAACCAGGTCAGATGAAGCCGGTGCACTGGTTTACGAGTATTTTCTGAATTCTGAAAAAAGCCGCTGCACCGTTCTGGAACGGTACAAAGACACCGATGCCGCGATGATTCATCTGGATAGCTTCGGCAAAAAATTCGCAGACCGGTTTTTTTCACTCTTCATACCCGTCAGCTTTACGGTCTTCGGGCCGGCGGGTGCTCCGCTGCGTGAGGCGCTGTCAGGCTTCGGGGCGACATTCGAAGACCGCATCGGTGGTTTTGCCCGCTGACAGGTCGTGCGAAACGCGTGGCCCCGCCGGCGCTGACCGGAAGTTCCCGCTTTAAGTGAGCGGCTTTCTCCCTCAGAATGACTGAATGAACCGGGCGTTCAGACGCCGGAGAAAGGACGACGATCAGAATGGAGACCAGTGCGCTGCCCAAAACAGGTTTTCTTGCGAATGCATCGCGGGATCTGTCGGTTCTGCTGAACTCTGTTGCGTCAGAGGTTGAGCTTGCCGAGGGTGATGTTCTGTTCGAGCAGGGCGATCCGGGTGACGCGCTCTATGCCATCGTGTCGGGTTCGCTGGAATTCAGCATCCTGTCGCGGGAAGGGCGCAAGCTGTCACTGGACGTGATGCGGCCTGGCGCGCTCTTTGGCGAAATAGCTCTTTTTGATCCGGGCACGCGGACTGCCACGGTGACTGCTCTCGAAAAATCCCGCGTGCGCGGCGTGAAAAACGCAGACGTTATTGCGGCCATCCGCAAGACACCGGAACTGGGCATCGATATGATCCAGCTTGCCGGAGAACGCATGCGCTGGATGAGCAGTCAGCTTAACGAACAGGTCTTTCTGCCTATGCCGGCGCGGCTGGCACGCAAGATCCTCTACCTCACGCTCGACGGGTCCGAACATCTGTCTCAGCTGTCATTTTCACAGTCTGAGCTGGCTGAATTCGTCGGCGCCACACGCGAGGCCGTTTCGAAAACACTGGCCCTGTGGAAACGTGCAGGCGTCATTGAGTCCACGCGGGGCGGTGTCAAAGTGCTGGACCGCGAGGCGCTTCAGGTTATGGCTGATCTTCATCAGATTTAATGCGCCGGTGTGAACACCTTCACAGACCGCGATTCGATTCTTCTGCATAACGGGCGCAGTTAATAACGCAGTTTTGCGCATTTGGGTGCTTCCCGGAAAGGGAATATGATGCAGAAGGATCACAAAATGGAAGACCAGAAAACTGAACTGCCCTGCCAGACCAGGACGACAACCGCGCCCTCACCGGTGCGCGCGGTGATCACCTGGCTTGTTGAAGCTGACCGTGAGTTCAGGGTCGCACAGAGCATGGTTGACGAAACCAAACGGCGGGGCTGAAATGCCTGCATGAAGCCTCGCGCCAGGGCGGTGCGGGGCCAGGCGACGGCCCGGAAACGGGCCTTGTGTGAAGAAGATCACATACAGAATTTCGCGATTCGATTATTCTTGGATTATTGTACGACAGGTGGTGAGTAAAATGTCCGGCAACGGACATTTCAGGTAAACAGGAATTTCAGAGATCAGGCCGGAGCGGTGCGGATACCATAGCTATTTGCTGCCACTGCCGTTTATTTCTACCGGCTGAATATAACTCTCCCCAGGGTCTGTCATTTGCCGCTTTAGTGGCGCAGACGGAAAACCCCCCGCGCTGATACAGCCGGGGGGTTTCTTCATTCTGCTAAAGCTAAGCGCCGGATCAGCCGGACTTTTTGCCTTTCACAGGCGCCCAGATACGCTTGTTGGTCAGATAGAGCAGCACCGACAGGATGGTCAGGAACAGCACGCCCGCGAAACCGGCCTGTTTACGGGCCATCATCTTGGGCTCTGCGGTCCACATCAGAAAGGCAGATACGTCCTCTGCCAGGTGATGCATGTCGTTCTCGTGACCATCAGCGAACTCCACCTGCTCATCATAAAGCGGCGGGGCCATTGCGATGTAACCGCCCGGATAGGCGGTGTTTTCATAAAGGATCACGCCGGCCTCTTCTTTCTCTTTGCCGGTATAGCCGGTCAGCAGAGACGCGATGTATTCCGGACCGCCGATGCCTTTGAAAAACTGGTTGATCCCGAGACCATAGGGCCCGTGAAAGCCCGCACGCGCCTTTGCCATCAGGCTGAGGTCAGGTGCGTTCTCCAGCGCGGAACCCGGGAAGTGATCGGCCGGCTTGGCCGGACGGAAATCGTCCAGTTCAGCGTCGAACACTTCGTAGTTCTCGGCATAGGCGCGGACCTGATCCTCGGGCATTGAGGGGCCGCCATCTTCGGACAGCGACCGGATCGGCACGAATTTCAGGCCGTGACAGGCAGAGCAGACCTCTGTGTAGATCTGCAGACCGCGCTGCAGCTGGTTCTGGTCGTAGGTGCCGAAGGGGCCTTCAAACGAGAAGTCGAAGTCCTCGACATGCCCTGCAGCACCGGCAGCGAAAGCTGCCCCGCTGCTGAGGCCCAGTACCGTCGCGGTCGCAAAGGCAAGTTTCTTAATCATTGTCATTGTCCTTTACTCCGCAGGAGTTGCTACTGTGTCACCGCTGCCGGATTTAGCTTTCTTGGCGGCATAGGCTTCCTCGATCGTTGCCGGTTGCGGCAGCGGTTTCTCGATCACGCCAAGCAGTGGCAGGATCACCAGGAAGTAGGCAAACCAGTAGGCCGAAGCGATCAGCGAGAAGGTCGCATAGGGCTCTTCGGCGGGCATGGCACCAAGCCACATCAGCGCAAAGAAATCGACGACCAGCAGCGCAAACCACCATTTGAACATCGGGCGATACCGGCCGGAACGCACTGAGGATGTGTCCAGCCAGGGTGCCAGCGCCATCACAACGATTGCGCCGAACATCGCCAGCACGCCGAAGAACTTGGCATCGATGATGCCACCGGTAAGTGCCGATGCGATCTGGACCACCCAGACCTCGCTCGTGAAGGCCCGCAGGATTGCGTAGAACGGCAGGAAGTACCATTCGGGCACAATGTGTGCCGGGGTCGCCAGCGCGTTCGCCTCGATGTAGTTATCCGGGTGGCCGAGGTAGTTGGGCATAAAGCCCACGACCGCAAAGAATACCGCGAGGATCACTGCAAGCGCGAAGAGGTCCTTGATCACGAAATAGGGCCAGAAAGGCAGCGTGTCTTTTTCCGCATCTTCCTTGGATGTGCGCCGCACTTCGACACCGGTCGGGTTGTTGTTGCCCGTTGTGTGGAAGGCCCAGATGTGCACGATCACGAGGCCCGCAATCACAAAGGGCAGCAGATAATGCAGCGAGAAGAAGCGGTTCAGCGTCGCATTATCAACAGCTGGTCCGCCCAGAAGCCAGGTCTGGAGGCCCTCACCGATGAACGGAATAGCGCCGAAGAGGCCGGTGATCACGGTCGCACCCCAGAAGGACATCTGCCCCCATGGCAGAACGTAGCCCATGAACGCGGTCCCCATCATTGCCAGATAGATCAGCATACCGATGATCCATGTGATCTCGCGCGGCGCCTTGTAAGAGCCGTAATAGAGGCCCCGGAAAATGTGCGCATAGACCGCGATAAAGAACAGGGACGCCCCGTTTGCGTGCATGTACCGCAGCATATAGCCGCCGTTCACGTTACGCATGATGTGCTCAACTGAGGAGAAGGCATAGTCAACGTGCGGCGTATAATGCATCACCAGCACGATGCCGGTCACGATCTGCAGTACCAGCACGAATGTCAGAACGATGCCCCAGATCCACATCCAGTTCAGGTTTTTCGGCGTGGGGATCATGATTGTGTCGTACATCAGCCCGATGATGGGCAGACGGCGCGCCATCCACTTCTCGGCGCCGGACTTTGGTTCGTAATGGTCGTGAGGAATTCCAGCCATCAGGTTTCTCCCTTAACCGAGTTGAATTGTTGTATCGTCGACAAATACTGCGACGGGCACCGGCAGGTTGGTCGGTGCGGGACCTTTGCGGATGCGGCCGGCGGTATCGTAGTGCGAGCCGTGGCACGGGCAGAACCAGCCGCCGAAGTCACCCGCATCGCCCAGAGGCACACAGCCAAGGTGCGTACACACCCCCATCATCACCAGCCATTCGCCGGCTTCATCGAGGGTACGGTTTACGTCGGCAGCATCGGCGCCGGCCTGAATGTTGGCGTTTTCGGCGCTGTTATCAGGCAGAGCGGACAGATCAACGTCGCGGGCCGCTTCGATTTCTTCTGCAGAGCGGCGGCGGATGAACACCGGCTTGCCGAGCCATTTCACAGTAAGCTGTGTGCCGGGTTCCAGCGCGCCTACATCAACGCGGATAGAGGCAAGTGCCAGCACGTCCGCGGAGGGGTTCATCTGATTTACCAGCGGCCAGATCGCGGCACCTGCTGTTACAGCGCCCGCACCGGCGGTGGCGTAATAAAGGAAATCCCTGCGGGTGCCTTCCTGGTCTTCTGCATGCGACACGGGTTCACTCCATTTTTCGGGGCCGGGTCCGGCCAAAAGATGTTCCGACCGCGCGCGCGCAGTCATAGTCTGGCCGGATACTTAGCCTTGTGGCGCGCATACGTCCAGTGATGGTACGCGCGCAAACCGTCGCAGGCGGCGCGCATCGGGCATTTCCGGCGCTCTTTGCACCCGAATCTGTTAAAGATCCGGAAATTCAGGCAGCTGGTGGCTGTGTGGCCTGCATCGAGGCGCGCGAATCAAATTCCTTATGCCAGGCGGCGAGGGCGTCGTTGCCGTCGCGCCAGTTCCGCGCATCGTGCCGGAAATCCAGATACGACAACGCGCAGCCGACCGATATGTGCGCCATGCTCAGCGGACCGGACAGATGGCTCATCCAGCGGGCATTGAGGACATCCAGTGTGCGGCTTACTTTACCCCACTGCGCCTCGACCCAGCCGTCGGACTGTTCGTTCTCGGGCCGCAGCCGTTTTTCGTAAGACATGGAAACCGAGGCGTCCATGATGCCATCGCCGGTGGCTTCAAGCGTCAGGTTCTCCCAGCGGCCGGCGCCCTGCGGATACATGCCGCCGCCAAAATGCGCGTCGAGGTATCCGGTGATCACCCGGCTGTCATAGAGCGTCACACCGTCGTCGCGCTGCAGGGCGGGCAGCTTGCCCAGCGGGTTTGCCGCCTTGAGCCCCTCATCGGAGGCAAAAGCCGTGGTTGCCACCGTTTCCAGCAGCACCGCGTCTGTTTTGTCGAGCTCGTGCAGGAGAACGACAACCTTGCGCACATAGGGAGAGGCGGGGGAGTGGAAAAGCTTCATTTCAGCATCCTTTGCAAAACCTCACCGACAGTCGCACGGGGTATCATCCCTGTCCATCCACGGCGCGCATCAGACCGGAGAGCACAGCGATATCAACGCCCTGCCCGTATGCTGCCACGTGATCCGCGGCGCGCAGGCGCACGTCATCCGGCTTGTTCTGGTTGAGCTTCCAGGTGCCGTCCACTCCGGTCACGCTCATCCGGCAGGGCACGATTGAGCGCATCATCCGATCCATGACACCCGCGCTCATTTTAGCCGTTGTCCAGGGCGTCTTCGGTGCCAGCCGGTCTTCAAAGAGTTTCGACTGGCGGTCCAGCAGGGCGTGCAGCTCTTCGGCCGGGCGCAGTTCCAGCGTGCCGGTCAGGTGCACTGCCACATAGTTCCAGGTCGGCACCTGATCGGGCACTCCATACCAGTCGGGCGACACATAGCTGTCCGGGCCGGAGACCGCGATTTTCGCCCCGAGCGGCGATTTCAGCGCCCGGGCGATCGGGTTAGAGCGCAGGAGGTGCAGCCAGGCCGTCTCCCCGTCGTCATCAAGCAGAAACGGCACATGTGCCAGCAGCGGGCCATCGTCGCCGCAGACCGCCAGCACGCCAAACGCCCGTTCGCGGGCGTAAGCGAGGTTGGTTTCTGCCTCCTGGGTATGGAAAACCGGATTGGGGTGCATCGTTTTGCCCTCACGTTCTGTCGCTTCCGCTCTTGCAGGCTTTTGCGGCCACTGGCAAGCTCAGGGCATTCTCAGGGCGGGGCGGAATTCCCCACCGGCGGTATGGGAGCAGTAGCCCCCGAGCCCGCGAGCGCAACAGGTCTCCTGTTGGTCAGCAGATCCGGTGCAAGGCCGGAGCCGACGGTTAAAGTCCGGATGGAAGAGAATGCGCAGATGTGTGCGGGGCCCCGTGGGGCGCCGGTCGGATCTGCGTGATCACCCTGGGTGGACGTGTCTGTTAACCAGAGGAGATCACCTATGACACACACCCGTTTCGCCTTCGTCAAAGCACAGTGGCACGCTGATATTGTGGACCGCGCCTATGACGGATTTATCCAGAGCATACCCGCCGGGCAGGTTGATGCCTTTGATGTGCCGGGCGCTTTCGAGATGCCGCTTATGGCACGCGATCTGGCCGCAACAGGGCGCTATGCCGCTGTGATCTGTGCGGCTTTCGTCGTCGATGGTGGCATCTACCGTCATGATTTTGTAGCACAATCCGTTGTGGACGGGCTGATGCGTGCGGGCCTCGATACCGGCGTGCCGGTCCTGTCGGTCTCACTGACGCCGCACCATTATCAGGAGACGGATCATCACAACGCGATCTATCGAGCGCATTTCGTGACCAAGGGGGAAGAAGCGGCGAGCGCCGCCCTCGGCATCCTGCGGGCCCGCGAGGGTCTGCGCGCGGCTGAAGCTGCTTAACCGAGGTACGCCTTCAGCGCCGGTGGCGGGTTTTTCAGAAGCTCAGCCGCCGGCCCGGGCGCATGGGCGATGCCGCCTTCGACAAAAATAACATCGTCTGCAATGCGCCGGACATCCTCGGGCGCATGGGTGACCATCATCAGCGTGGCACCGGTGTCTGAAATCAGCTCTGCGACCAGATCGAGCATTTCGCGCCGCAGCGCCGGCCCCAGCGCGGCAAAGGGTTCATCCAGCAGCACGAGGGGACGGTCGCGGACCAGAACCCGCGCCAGCGCCGCGCGGCTTTGCTGGCCGCCCGAGAGATCACCGGGCCGCCGGTCTTCCATTCCCTTAAGGCCCACGCGCTCAATCGCGGCCTGCACCCGGGCATTTTCCTCTGCTGTCAGACGCCAGGCCGGGCGCAGCCCGAGCGCCACATTCCGCGCGACCGTAAGATGCGGGAAGAGGTTATTATCCTGAAAGAGCATCGACACCGGCCGCGCGCCGGGGGCTGCTTCGGTGATGTCCCTTCCTTGGCAGATCAGTCGTCCGCCAGTGACCGGCACAAAACCGGCAATTGCGCCAAGCAGCGTTGATTTGCCCGCACCCGAGGGGCCGATAACGGCAACGCGGCGTCCTTCGCCAACGCTAAAATCCGCAGCGAGTGAAAAGCTGCCCTGTTCAATTGTCACGCCCTCAAGCCGCAGCATGCCATCGCCCTCCCCTGTCGCAGACCCAGAAAACCGCCAGCGCCATGACCAGCAGGATGAGCGCCGCACCTGCCGCCGCCTCAACCCGGTAGGCGCCCATCAGACGGTACATCTGCAACGGCAGTGTGGTCCGGTCCGGGTCGGCGAAAAGCGCGATCACCCCCAGATCACCAACCGAAAGCGCGCCGGTCAGTCCCGCGGCAAACCCCGTGGCGGCCATGGAGCGCGGCAGGATAAGCCAGCGCCAGGCGGCAAATCCACGGATGCCCAGTGCGATGCAGAGCCGTCCGTGACTTTCAAGCGCGCCGCGCACTGCCGGCACGATGATCCGCAGCGCAAAGGGCAGTGCCATCAGTGCGTTGACCACCGCCGTGACGGGCAGCGAGACGCGCACCGGGTCAAGCACGGGGTTGAGCAGGATGAACCAGCCAACGCCCAGCATCAGCGGCGAGGCGGAAAGTCCGATGAGTCCGATGGCCTCTGCTCCGCCGCGTGCGCGCAGGGCGATCCATCCCGCCATAGGCAGCGCAATTGCGAGCATCACCAGAATGCTGAGCCCGGCGACCCAGAGCGAGGTCCACGCCGCGCGCCAGACAGAAAGTGGCACCTCGGAGAGACCTGTGAGGCCGGAAAGCACCACCGCCAGCAGCGGCAGGAGCAGGAAGCCTGCGCCCAGCGTGATGATCGTGGCATCGGTCATGCGCTGCCAGCCGGCGCGGGCATCCCAGCGCGTGAGCCTGCGGTCCATGCCGGCACCCTGCGGGATTTCCGGGATGATCCAGAGCGCAATCAGCGCGGCACTGCCTGCGATCACCAGCTGGATCACCGACAGAAACGCCGCCAGCGACAGATCGAAATTAAAGCGGAACGCCTGATAGATCGCGAGTTCGATGGTGGTGGAACGCGGCCCGCCCCCCAGCGTCAGTGCCACCGCGAAACTGGTCAGGCATATGACAAAGATCAGCGCAGCGGCCCCTGGCAGAATGCGTTTCAGAAGCGGCAATTCCAGTGTGCGGAAGATCATCGCGGGGGGCAGATTAAGCTGAGCCGCGAGGCGGAACCGCTCGGCGGGGATGCTTTGCCAGCCCTGCAGCAGAAGCCGCGTGGCCAGCGGCAGATTAAAAAAGACATGGGCCAGCACGACGCCGTGCAGCCCGTAGATCGATATGCCGGGCAGGCCGAAAAACCCGAGGACTTCGTTCACCCAGCCGTTGCGTCCGAAAATCGCGAGCAGGCCCAGCACGGCCACAATGACCGGCAGGATAAAGGGCGCACCCAGCAGAGTGACCAGAATGCCCTGACCGGCGAAGCGGCGCCGGGCCAGCGCGCGCGCCAGCGGCACCGCCAGCAGAACCGACAGCCCGGCTGACCAGACCGCCTGGACCAGTGTGAACCGGATCGCCGACCATTCCGCCGGACCGATCCCGCGGCCCGGTTCGGCGCGCAGAGTGATGCCGGCAAAGGCCAGCACCACCAGTGCGACGACGCAGCCCGCGGCGACCTTGCCGCCGGTGCCGGTTACTGGCTGAGGGCTGCGCGCCATGTCTCGATGGCCTGATCCTGGATTTCCGCAGCCTCCGCTTCAGAATAAAACAGGACCTTATCCGGCAGGCTCAGCTCCGCCCAGCCCTCCGGCCACTGCTCTTTCGGCAGAGCTGCGGGCAGGGACCAGTTGGCCGTGGGGATCATCGACTGAAAATCGCCCGACAGGACGTATTCCATGAAGGCATCCGCCAGTTCCGGCTGTTCTGTCCCTGCGATCTTACCGACAGTTTCGACCATGAAATAGTGACCCTCGGGGAAGATCGCGGCCTTTTTGGTGAAGTCCTCTTCGGCAAACATATGGTACGCGGGCGAGGTCGTGTAGCTCAGCACCATATCGACCTCACCATCGGTGAACATGCCGTAGCTTGCCGACCAGTCTTTGGTCACGGTCAGGATTTTGGGCGCAAGGGCAGCCCAGGCCTCATCCGCTTTATCGCCATAGACGGCCTGCACCCAGAGCACCAGTGCCAGGCCGGAAATGGATGTGCGCGGGTCCTGGATCACGATCTTTACGTCATCGGGCATTGCCAGCAGCGCCTCGAAGCTCGCGGGCGGGGCCTCCATCGTGGTCTCATTGTAGATGAAGGCTGTGTGTCCGTAGTTGAAAGGCAGGAAGGTATCATCGGTCCAGTCGATCGGCAGGGTCAGTTCCGAATTATCCTGCCCGTGTGTGGTGAAGAGCCTGGTCTCGCGGGCTCTGGCTGTCACGTCAGAGGTCAGACCGATCACCACATCCGCCTTTGTCCGCTCGCCTTCGAGCAGCAGACGCGGCAGCAGATCGCCGGTGGACCATTGCAGATCGCATCCGCAGGTGGCCTCAAACCCCTCTTCAATCATCGGGCCGGGGCCCCATTCAGAGGTGAAGTAGTCGCCTGCATAAACTGTCAGAACGGGCGTGTCCGCCCAGGCTGGTGCGGCACACAGCAGTGTCGTTGCTAAAAGAGTCCTACGCATGATCATTCCTTTTCTCTGCGTCGGACGGCGAAAGAGGATGATCAGCTCACCTTCCCTCCGCCGGTCCTAACCGGTTCAGGTTCAGCGGGTCTGCGAATGACGCATCTCAGCCTGTAAAAGGCCCCCCGAGGTATCCACAGACGTAGTACTCCCACCGGGTGATGGCAAGCGATAAGCTCTTGAGGCGCACCGCCCGCGCCGCTAAGCACCCGGATCAGGAGGAGTGCACACATGTCGATCAACAGCTTTGGACGTCTGTTCCGTGTGACCACCTGGGGCGAAAGCCACGGGCCGGGTCTTGGTGCAACGGTTGACGGCTGCCCGCCGGGCGTGGCCATTGATGAGGCTCAGATCCAGCAGTGGCTCGACAAACGCAAACCCGGGCAGAACAAATACACCACCCAGCGGCGCGAGGCCGATGAGGTGAAAATTCTTTCGGGCACCTTTGAGGGGGTCACGACCGGCACGCCGGTGCAGCTGATGATCGAGAACACCGATCAGCGCTCGAAAGACTATGGTGACATCAAGGACAAATTCCGCCCGGGCCACGCTGACATCACTTATTATCAGAAATATGGTGTGCGTGATTATCGCGGCGGCGGGCGGTCTTCGGCGCGTGAAACGGCGTCGCGGGTCGCGGCTGGCGGGCTTGCCCGCGCGGCACTGAACACGCTGGCACCGGGGATTGAGATCAAAGGGTATATGACCCGCATGGGCGCGCATGAGATCGACCGCGACCGTTTTGATGCCGCCGAGATTGATCAGAACCCGTTCTGGGTACCCGACGCGCAGGCGGCGGAGGACTGGGCGGCCTATCTCGACGGGCTGCGCAAATCCGGGAGTTCCGTGGGTGCCGTGATCGAAGTGGTGGCGAGCGGAGTGCCCGCGGGCCTCGGCGCGCCGGTCTATGGCAAGCTCGACACAGACCTCGCCGCCGCGATGATGAGCATCAATGCCGTCAAAGGCGTCGAGATCGGCGAAGGCATGTCAGCGGCGATGCTGACCGGAGAGCTCAATGCGGATGAGATTTTCATGGGCGCGGACGGTCCGGAATACTCGTCAAACCACGCGGGCGGTATTCTGGGCGGGATCAGCACAGGCCAGGATGTTGTGGTCCGCTTTGCGGTAAAGCCCACCTCCAGCATCCTGACAACGCGCCGCACGATCACGAAATCCGGCGAAGAGACCGAGATTATCACCAAGGGTCGGCATGATCCCTGTGTCGGCATCCGCGCGGTGCCGGTGGGCGAGGCGATGATGGCCTGTGTGCTGCTCGATCACCTGCTGCTGCACCGCGGTCAGATCGGTGAGAATCAGGGCCACATCGGCTGAGCCTCACGGCGTGCGCAACAGGACCGCCACGCCCTTTTCAGACTGCTCCACGATGCCCAGCGGCAGGCATGAGCGCGCAAGCACCCTGAGCCCGACATACTGCGTGAGCAGAACGTTGGCGAGCACACGGTTTTCATCGGGTTTGAGACTGCTGTGGATCGGCGAGGCTTTCAGGGACAGACCCATCGCATCGCGGATCCGGCGCAGACCTTTATTCACAGCCGCGGCGATATCGGGATCGTCCATCTCATTGCCGGCGGCGGCCGTGCAGAGCAGACACCCGCGCCTGTCACCTGCCTGC
This sequence comes from Roseobacter ponti, assembly GCF_012932215.1. GTDB lineage: Bacteria > Pseudomonadota > Alphaproteobacteria > Rhodobacterales > Rhodobacteraceae > Roseobacter > Roseobacter ponti. The sequence continues at coordinate 3,726,178 of NZ_CP048788.1, forward strand.
ACCGCGTTAACCACGCCTTTAAAGAGCCCGATGATCCGCCGCCGCCCGTCCGGAACGCCCGGATCTGTGAGCCGGGCCACGGCTTTATCCACCGCCGCGGTCTCGTAGTAATCAAGTACCAGCAGAAAGAGGCTCTTTTTGTCTTTGAAGGCTTTATAAAGACTGCCGCGCGTGAGCCCCATGCCCTCCAGCAGATCGGGCAGCGACGCTTCCTCATAGCCCTTGCGCCAGAATACCTCAGCGGCCTTACGGATTGCATCGTCTGTGTCGAATTCTCTGGGCCGCGCCATGATCACCTCCTGCCTGCTGTCTGTTATATAGTTCGGAACTGACTGTTACACAACTCGCGGAAACGTGTATTGTACCGTATGGTCCCAAACCGTATCTCTGCTGCATCACTTCCGATCCCGTAACGCAGATGAGAAAGCCAGACCCATGAAAAACCTGATCTCCGCCCTGATGATAGTCACCCTGTCCGCCCTTGCCACACTCGGGGCCGGCGCGGACACAACAGGCACCTTCACCGGCAAAAGCAATCACGTCACCACCGGCGGCGTGACCATTACCAAAAACGCAGATGGCACCGCGACAGTCACTCTGCATGACAATTTCTCGCTTGATGGCGCACCAGACCCACGCGTGGCATTTGGCAAGAACGGCACCTACGCCCCTGAGGCTGACCTTGGCGTGCTGAAGAATCTCACAGGCGGCCAGTCCTATGTGGTGCCGGCCTCGGTGAATTTGGATGATTACGATGAAATCTACATCTGGTGTCTGAAATTCTCGGTCCCGCTCGGCGTTGCTGCGCTGAACTGAACCGGCTCTGACCGGGCGCCGCCCCGGCGGCGCTTGATCTTTCTGCCGCCGGGGCGCAGAGAAGGTCCATGGCGGCAGACCTCACCCAGAACAAACCCGGTCTTGCGATCGCGCTGAAACTCAGCGCGGTTTTTCTTTTTATGGTGATGGCTGCTCTGATCAAAACCATCTCAGGACACGTACCGCCAGGCCAGGCGGTGTTTTTCCGTTCGTTCTTTGCACTGCCGGTGATCGTGATCTGGCTCTGGCAGCAGGGCAAACTGAGCCAGGGTCTCGTGCCGTCAAACCTCATGGGGCATGTCTGGCGCGGGCTTTTCGGGACCGCGGCCATGGGGCTGACCTTTGCCGGTCTGGGGCTTTTGCCGCTGCCCGAGGTCACAGCCATCGGCTATGCCACGCCGATTTTCACGGTCATCTTTGCAGCTGTCTTTCTGGGAGAGAGGATCCGGCTTTTCCGTCTGTCCGCTGTGGCTCTCGGGCTCGTCGGCGTCCTGATCGTGATCGCACCGCGGCTGAGCATCGACGCGGATGAGATGACCACAGCGGCCTCTCTGGGGGCGATGATGGTGCTGGTCGCCTCCATCCTGCGCGCGCTGGTTCAGATCCATGTGCGCCGCCTTGTGCAGACGGACAGTACGGCGGCCATCGTGTTTTATTTTTCGGTCACGGCAAGCTGCATCGCGCTGCTGTCGGCGCCCGTTGGCTGGGTGGTGGACACTCCTGCTTTTGTCTGGGTCCGGCCGGAGGCCTGGGTTGTTGGCCTGCTCATTACTGCCGGCCTGATCGGAGGGGTCGCGCAGATCATGGTAACATCATCCTATCGCTTTGGCGGAGCTGCGATGCTGGCACCGTTTGATTATGCTTCAATGATCTTTGCCGGGCTCATCGGGTACATTGCCTTTAACGAGGTGCCCACCGGGCCGATTGTCCTTGGTGCGGCACTGGTGATTGCAGGGGGCGCGCTGATCATGTGGCGCGAGCGGCAACTGGGGGTGGACCGCAGTAAATCGCGGCCCAACCAGCCACCCGCCGGTACTCCCTGACCGGTCAGCGGGCAGCCTTGATCGGTGCGGCTGCGCCGGGTATCCTGACACCATGCCGAAACGTGATGAAAACCGCCCGCCGATTGCAAAGATCCGCACGGGCGCAGAGCTGCGCCGCTGGCACTGGCTGAGACCCGAGCTGCAGGCGCATGCACGGGCCTGCGGGGTGCGGCACACGGGCGGTAAGTTCACAATTCTGGACCGGATCGCGCATTATCTGGACACCGGCGAGACCACCTGGCCGGGTGATCTGCGCAAAACGACCGGCGCTCAGACAGACTGGCACAGCGCCGATCTTACGCCCGAGACGGTGATCACCGACAACTATAAAAACACCCAGAACGTGCGCCGGTTTTTCCGCGCCCGGGCCGGAGCGGATTTTAAATTCGACATCTCATTTATGAACTGGATGCGCTCGAACGCGGGAAAATCGCTTGGGGACGCGGTGGCTGAATATAAGCGCCGCAAGGGTTAGACCGGCTGCCGCAAGGGGGGATGCGCGGGCAGCTCTGCCCGCGCGGCTCGTTCAGGTACGCACCAGCTTTTCGTAGCTGTCGGAAATCTCCCGGGTCAGGCTGCCGACATCGAAGTTATAGTCGCCGATTTTGCCCACCGGTGTCACCTCTGCCGCCGTGCCGGTCAGCCAGCACTGCTCAAATCCTTCGAGCTCTTCGGGCATGATGTGGCGCTCATGCACCTTGATCTGGCGGTCTTTCAGTATGCCGATCACGGTCTGCCGGGTGATGCCGTTCAGAAAACAGTCCGGATCCGGGGTGTGGACCTCTCCGTCTTTCACGAAAAAGATGTTCGCGCCCGTCGCTTCAGCCACATATCCCCGGTAATCAAACATCATCGCATCCGAACAGCCTTTCGCTTCGGCGGCGTGTTTGGACATGGTGCAGATCATGTAGAGACCGGCGGCTTTCGCATGGCTCGGAATGGTCTCCGGGCTCGGGCGTTTCCATTTGGAGATGTCGAGCTTTGCGCCCTTCATTTTCGCGTCGCCGTAATACGCACCCCATTCCCAGGCCGCGATGGCCAGACGCACGGGGTTGCGCGCAGAGGCAACGCCCATGTCCTCGCCCGCGCCACGCCAGGCAATAGCGCGCACATAGGCATCTTTCAGGCCTGATTTCGCAAGCACTTCAACCTTGGCGGCCTCAATCTCATCGACCGTCCAGGGGATCTCAAAATCGATCATCTGAGCGGACCGCTTCAGGCGTTCGGAGTGCGCACGGCTTTTGAAGATTTTACCGTTATAGGCGCGCTCGCCCTCAAAGACCGATGATGCATAGTGCATCGCATGGGTCAGAATGTGGACATTGGCTTCGCGCCACGGGGTCATCTGACCGTCCATCCAGATCTGTCCGTCGCGGTCGTTATAAGCACCAGCCATGGTCTTTCCTTCCCTGATCCATCCCGTCTTTTGCAAATATTGCGCAAACAAAGTCCGAAACGGACATTAAATTGCGCAAAACCTGCGATTCGATAGACCTTCATCCTTGGAATGTCAACAACACTGACATATGCTGGCCGGGATTAATCACGGTCGGAATTGCAGAGCAGTATCATGGCAGAGGGACAGGCACCCGCCCCGTACAGCAACGAAAACCTTTTGTTTCTGACAGATGAGCAGCTGCGTCAGGGCATTGAGGCGATGTTCTTTGCCTATCGCGGGTTTACCGCGGATCCCGACCGGATCCTTGCCGATCTGGCCTACGGTCGCGCCCATCACCGGGCCGTGCACTTCATCAACCGCGCGCCTGGCACCACCGTCAATAACCTGCTGAACCTGCTCGGGGTCACGAAACAATCGCTGAACCGTGTCTTGCGCACTCTCATTGAGGATGGTCTGGTCGAAAGCAGGGTGGGCCGGAACGACAAACGCGAGCGCCATCTGTTTCTGACGGGGCAGGGCAAGGCACTGGAACAAAAGCTTTCTGACGCACAGCGCGCCCGCATGCGGGCGGCTTTCCGCGATGCGGGCCCTGAGGCCGTAGCCGGGTTCCGCCGGGTGCTCGAAGCCATGATGGACCGCGAAATGCGCTTTGCCTATGCAAGACTGAAAGACAATTCCCCATGAGTGATTTTGATGCCCACCTGCTGATCGTCGACGACGATGAACGCATCCGCACGCTGCTGCAGAAATTCCTCATACGCAGCGGGTTTCTGGTGACCGCAGCCCGCGACGCGGCGCACGCACGCCGGATCCTGACCGGGCTCGATTTCGATCTCATTGTGCTTGATCTGATGATGCCGGGCGAAGACGGGCTGGCGCTGACACGGGCGCTGCGCGAGACGAGCGCCGTGCCAATACTGCTGCTCACCGCCAAAGGCGAGACGGGAAACCGCATCGAGGGGCTGGAGGCCGGAGCCGATGACTATCTGGCCAAACCGTTCGAGCCCAGGGAGCTGTTGCTGCGGATCAACGCGATTCTGCGGCGCATGCCCGAGGTGCCGGCGGATGAAACCGGTCCCAAGGTGCTGATGCTGGGGCCGATCCGCTATGACACCGAACGCGGGGAGATGTGGCAGGGGGAAGAGCTTGTGCGCCTGACCGCCACTGAAATCCTGCTGATGAAGATCTTTGCCGCGAGCTGTAACGAGCCGATCAGCCGCGCGCGGCTTGTCGAGGAGCTGGGCCGCGACCGGGGCCAGGCGCAGGAGCGTGCCGTGGATGTGCAGATCACCCGGCTGAGACGTAAGATCGAGAGCGATCCCAAGCAGCCGCGCTATCTGCAGACGGTACGCGGTGCGGGATATATGCTGGCGCCCGAATAAGCCGGGCGACAGGTCGCGGGGCCTGCACGGCACGTTCACGCCGGAAGATCCCTGCCTTTTGCTGGCGCAGGTACGTCATTCTCAGTATAGACCTGTGAACTGATAAAGACGCAGGACGATCTGATTATGGCCGAAACACCCGTATCCAAAATGAGTTTTGAGCAGGCAATGGCAGAGCTGGAGACAGTTCTGGGGCAACTGGAACGCGGCGACGTGGCGCTGGATGAGAGCATTACGCTTTACGAGCGCGGAGCCGCGCTGAAAAAACGCTGCGAGGAAAAGCTGAAAGAGGCCGAAGAAAAAGTTGCGGCAATCACCCTTGATCCGGACGGTAAACCCTCAGGGACCACACCTGTCGAAGGTCTCTGAGAGGTGTTTCCCGAACGTCTGACGCAGGCCGCCGATCTGATCGGCGCACAGTTTGAGTTCGTGCTGCGCGCTCTGCCCGATCTGCCTGTGGTGCAGGCGATGGCGCATGCCACAAACGGCGGCAAGCGGTTGCGCGGGTTTCTGGTGCTGGAAAGCGCACGCCTGCATCACATACCCGCCCTTCAGGCGGTATGGCCGGCGACCGCCATTGAGGCGTTGCACGCCTATTCGCTGGTGCATGATGATCTGCCCTGCATGGATGACGACGATATGCGCCGCGGGCAGCCGACGGTGCATAAACGCTGGGATGAGGCTACGGCGGTTCTTGCCGGCGACGCGCTTCAGACCCTCGCGTTTGAACTCGTGTGCCGGCCCGAGGCGAGTGCCGATGCCGGTGTCAGATCCGCTCTGGCGCTCAGCCTTGCGCAGGCCTCCGGTGCGAAAGGGATGGTGCTGGGTCAGGCGCTGGACATGGCGGCCGAAACCGCCGGGGCTCCGCTTGGCCTTGAGGAAATCACCGCTCTGCAGCGGGGCAAGACCGGGGCGCTGATTGAATGGTCGGCCACTGCCGGCGCACGTATGGCCGGAGCCGATACAGGCCCGCTCGAAACCTACGCCAGGGCACTGGGCCTCGCGTTTCAGATTGCCGATGATCTGCTGGATGTGACCGGCGACAGCGCCACGGTCGGCAAGGCCGTGGGTAAGGATGCCGCTGCCGGCAAGGCCACGTTTGTTTCGCTGCTTGGTGTTGAGGCCGCGCGGGCGCGCGCGCAGGCACTGGTTGACGAGGCCTGCGACAGCCTGGCGGGTTACGGTACTGCTGCTGACGATCTAAAAGACACTGCCCGGTTTGTTGTGACCCGGGCGCACTGAGGAAAAACCGATGACTGCGGACACCCCCGATACACCCCTGCTGGACAGGATCTCGCGCCCGGCGGATATGAAATCGCTCAGCGACCGAGAGTTGCGGCAGCTTGCTGATGAGCTGCGGTCCGAGACCATCTCGGCAGTGTCGGTCACCGGCGGGCATCTGGGCGCTGGTCTGGGTGTTGTGGAGCTCACCGTGGCGCTGCATGCTGTGTTCGACACGCCGCGCGACAAGGTCATCTGGGATGTGGGACACCAGTGCTATCCCCACAAGATCCTTACTGAACGGCGCGACAGAATCCGCACACTGCGCATGAAAGACGGGCTGAGCGGGTTCACCAAACGCAGCGAATCTCCCTATGATCCCTTCGGTGCGGCCCACAGCTCCACCTCGGTCTCAGCCGCACTCGGCTTTGCAGTTGCCCGCGATCTGGGTGGCGTGGTGCCCGAAGGTCTGGGAGACGCCATTGCGGTGATCGGCGATGGCTCCATGAGTGCCGGCATGGCCTATGAGGCGCTCAATAATGCCGGCCATCTGGGCAAGCGGCTGATCGTGATCCTCAATGACAATGAGATGTCGATCGCACCGCCCGTGGGTGCGATGTCGTCCTATCTCAGCCGGCTTTATGCCGAAGAGCCTTTCCAGGATTTCAAAGCGGCCGCCAAGGGGGCTGTGAGCCTTCTGCCGGAACCCTTCCGCGAAGGGGCACGACGCGCCAAGGATATGCTCAAGGGCATGGCCGTCGGTGGCACGCTTTTCGAACAGCTGGGTTTTTCCTATCTGGGGCCGATTGACGGCCATGACATGGACCAGTTGCTGCCGGTTCTGCGCACCGTCAAAGCCCGCGCGACAGGCCCCATTCTGATCCATGTGCTGACCAAAAAGGGGAAAGGGTACGGCCCCGCAGAGAGCGCGCGCGACAAAGGCCATGCAACGGCCAAATTCAATGTGGTCACCGGCGAGCAGAAAAAAGCGCCCTCGAATGCACCGAGCTACACCCGCGTTTTTGCCGACAGCCTGCTGCAGGAAGCTGCCGGGGACGACAAAATCTGCGCCGTGACAGCGGCCATGCCGGACGGCACCGGGCTGAACCTTTTTGCCGAACGCTATCCGGGGCGGTGCTTTGACGTCGGTATCGCCGAGCAGCATGGCGTGACCTTTTCGGCAGCCCTCGCCGCCGGCGGAATGAAGCCCTTCTGCGCGATGTATTCAACCTTCCTGCAGCGCGGTTATGACCAGGTTGTGCATGACGTGGCAATCCAGCGTCTGCAGGTGCGTTTTGCCATCGACCGGGCCGGGCTGGTGGGTGCCGATGGCGCCACACATGCGGGTTCTTTCGACGTCGCCTATCTCGCCAATCTGCCGGGTTTTGTCGTGATGGCCGCCGCGGACGAGGCAGAGCTGCGGCATATGGTGGCCACGGCTGCCGCATATGATGACGGACCCATTGCCTTCCGGTTCCCGCGCGGCGAGGGCCGCGGGGTGGACATGCCGGAACGGGGCGTGCCTCTGGAAATCGGCCGCGGGCGGATCATCGCACAGGGCGCGCGTGTGGCGCTTCTGTCCTTTGGCACCCGGCTTGAAGAGACAGAGAAGGCCGCAGAAGCTCTGCGTGCGCGGGGCATTTCCCCCACCGTCGCAGATGCACGTTTTGCCAAACCACTGGACCGCGAAATGATCCTCAGCCTTGCCGAAAATCACGAGGCGCTGATTACCATCGAAGAGGGCGCGATCGGCGGTTTTGGCAGCCATGTGGCACAGCTTCTGGCAGAGGAAGGCGTCTTTGATCACGGGCTGAAGTACCGCTCCATGGTGCTGCCCGATATCTTCATCGACCAGGCCAGCCCGGCGGATATGTACGCGGTTGCTGCGATGAATGCCGCCGATATCGAGAGCAAGGTCCTTTCGGTGCTCGGTATTGCGCAGATCGGAGAGGCGCGCGCCTGACCCACAGGGCACGCGCCGTCAGGCACCGCCGTCTTTCAGCATCGCCTCAAGGCCGGATCTGTAGTCCGGATAGAGCAGATCGATCCCAAGCTCACTGCGAATGAGGTCATTGCTGACTTTCTTGCTCTCGGCGTAAAAACTGCGCGCCATCGGCGTCAGATCCGCGTCCTCAAATGCAACAGCGGGTGGCAGGGGAACCTCCAGAAGTGTCGCGGCATACCCGATCACGTCCTGCGGGGGTGCCGGATCATTGTCACAGACATTATAAATCGCCCCCGGTCGGGGCTGTTTCAGCGAGGCTTCAAGAATTTGCGCGATATCCTCCACATGGATACGCGAAAACACCTGGTCTTTTTTGATGATCCGTCGCGCAGTGCCGTTCAGCACCTTTGCAAAAGGACCGCGCCCGGGGCCGTAAATACCCGCGAGACGAAAGATATGCAGCGGCAGGCCGGGAATGGCAGCCCAGGCGGCTTCCGCTTCGACCCGCGCCTGACCGCGCCGTGTTGCCGGGGTCAGAGGTGCTGTCTCATCCACCCAGCCCCCGCCATGATCGCCATAGACCCCTGTCGTCGAGAGATACCCGGCCCAGTCCAGACCACCGGCTGCGGCAATGACAGCGGCGCGCGCCTCCGCCAGCACCGGATCGCCGTCCGGCCCCGGCCCGGCCGAGATCAGCAGGGCATCGGCCTCATCGAAGAACGGGCTCAGATCTGTCCCCGGCCAGATCACCGGTTCGGCTCCGGTCTGCGCGATCTCAGCTGCCTTTTCTGCGGACCGGGTCGTCCCGATGACCCGCCAGCCTTTGGCCAGCAACCTCGGTGCCAGCGCCCGCGCGCTGTACCCGTGCCCGAGAGACAGAAGTGTTTTACTCATGGCGTGGCAATGACCCGGCGCGGGCGCAGAAGATGCTCACCGTCCCTTCCAGACCGGATCGCGTTTCTCAGAAAAAGCGCGCGCACCTTCCAGCTGATCTTCGGAGGCATAGAGACGGTCGACGGTTTCCAGCTGCCGCTTTGTGATGCGGTTCATCGTGTCCTGGAACTTTGCGTCCTCCGCATCCCGCACGATTTCCTTGATCGCCGCATAGACCAGCGGTGGCCCCGAGGCGAGCAGGTCCGCCATTTCCCGTGCGCGGTCCATCAGCGCAGCACCGGGAACGATCTCATTGACGAGCCCCCAGTGCTTTGCCTCCGCTACGTCAAACCAGCGCCCGGTCAGCAACAGCTCCATTGCGATATGATAAGGAATGCGTTTGGGCAGTTTGACCGAGGCTGCATCCGCGACAGTACCCGAACGGATTTCCGGAAGCGCAAACTGCGCATGATCGGCGGCGATGATGATATCGGCACTCAGAGCGAGTTCAAGCCCGCCGCCGCAGGCGATCCCGTTCACCGCAGCAATGACAGGCTTGTTCATACCGCGCAGCTCCTGCAGCCCGCCGAAACCACCCACCCCGTAGTCACCATCAACCGCGTCGCCGTCTGCCGCGGCTTTCAGGTCCCAGCCCGGGCAGAAGAACTTGCCGCCGGCACCGGTGATGATCGCCACCCGCAGATCAGGATCATCGCGGAATGCCGCAAAGACCTCGCCCATACGGCGCGATGTCACCAGATCGATCGCATTGGCTTTGGGGCGGTCAAGCGTTACCTCGAAAACGGCCCCTCTGGTTTCGGTTCTGATCGGGTCCATAGGTGTTCTCCTGTTACTCCGCTGCCGGGGCCATGACGACAAGGGCATCAACCGCAATCGCGTCCCCGGGCATCGCCATCAGCGGGTTGATCTCAGCTTCGCTGATGCGGTCCGACAGCGCAATCACACAGTCCTGTAACGCCATGACCGCGTCGAGGATCGCCTCCATATCTGCAGCGGGCCGGCCCCGGTACCCGCGCAGCACCGGGGCACAGCGCAGCGTGCCGATGGCGTCCCTGACAGCCTCGCGCCGTGCCGGCACCATAAGCGACACCCTGTCGTTCAAAAGCTCGGTCATCACACCCCCGGCCGCGACCGAGAGGATGAACCCGTGCGCCGGATCCCGCACCACGCCGATAAGCAGTTCCGCAACCGCCCCGGTCACCATTTCCTCCACGAGAAAATGCTGTGCCTGCATTCTGCCCGCAGCAGCTGCAAGTTCAGCGTGGCTCAGACCGGTTACAACACCGCCGCTGTCAGATTTATGCGCCATGCCTTCCGCCTTCAGAACCAGCGGCGCGCACAGCCCGGCGGCCCGGTCGGCAATCTCATGCGCGGCAAGACCGCCGGCGTATCCCGGCACGCGCAGACCATATCCTGCCAGAAGCACCTTTGCCTCGGCTTCGGTGAGTGTCATGGCGGTTCGCTCCGGGCCAGGGGGCAATGAGGGCGCTTTTTCCGGTGCGCGCAGAACCGCTGCCGCCTCCGCCGCGGCGATCGCCTCCGGGATACCGTAAAGCGGAATAACACCACCCGCCACCAGCTCGCGCGCCACATCAGCCGGCATCAGTTCGGGTAGCGTGGAAACCACAGCTACCGGGCAGCCCCCGTCTGCTGCCACAGCAATCGCCGCCTGCGTGGCACTTTTCCAGTCGCCCGGATCGGTATGCGGATAGTCCAGTACAATCAGCAACAGACCCGTGTCAGGGGTGGCCATCGGGCGCCAGGCGGCTGTCATCTTCGTCGCATCGCCCCATATATACGTATTGTAATCCAGTGGGTTAGAAAGCGCGACCATGGGCCCGAGCGCTGCGGCAAGTTCTTTTTTCTGGTCCGCTGTAAGAGGCCGATACATGACCGAACGGCCGACCACCGCATCTGCCATCAGACCTGCCTCGCCCCCGGAACAACTGATCGAAGCCAGCGCAGAGCTGCGCAAAGGCCCCGCCATATGCAACAGCTTCAGCGCTTCCAGAAACGACGGCAGGTCGCGCAGCCGGGGAATGCCCAGATACCGCAATAATGCATCCGCACCGGCATCACTGCCGGCCAGTGACGCCGTATGAGACACAGTCGCGACCCGCGCCTGCTCGGAAGCACCCGCTTTCAGTGCAAGAAGCGGCACACCCCGGGCCTTTGCCTTTACCGCGAGACGGTGCCAGGCACCGGTTTCACCAAATCCTTCTATATGCAGACCGATCGCAGTGATCTTCGGATCATCCAGCAGCGCCATTGCAATTGCGGCCTGTGTCGTCTGTGCCATATTCCCGCAGGCCACAACAAATGCGACCGGTATCTGACGCTGCTGCATCGTCAGATTGATCGCGATGTTCGAGCTTTGCGTCAGCAGCGCCACGCCGCGCGCCACAGGTTTACATCCGTGCTGATCCGGCCAGAGCAGCACGCCATCAAGCGCATTGATAAACCCGTAACAGTTGGGGCCCAGTACCGGCATCTCTCCGGCGGCGGCAACCAGCCTTCGCTGCAGATCACCTGCAGCAGCATCCTCCGCCTGCGCCTCTGAAAACCCGGAGGCAAAACAGACCGCGCCGCCGGCCCCCATGGCCGCAAGCGCTGCGACGACCTCAACCGTCTGATGCCGGTTCACCCCGATAAAAGCCGCATCCGGCACGCCCGGCAGGTCCGAAACTACCGGCACCGCTGCCACGCCTTCAACCTCATCGGCGCGCGGATGCACCCGCCAGATCTTACCGGAATACCCTATGATCTGCAGCTGATGCACGACCTGCCGGCACCAGGCCCCGCCGCCGACAACCACTACCGAAGCCGGGTTCAGCAGCCGCGCAAGATCACCGCCCCCCCGCTTCTCTGGTTCGGAAATATCCCCGCCGGAGGCATAAAAACTCATGCACCCAGCGCCCGCAGCAGATCACGGCTGATGATGTGGCGCTGGATCTCCGAGGTCCCGTCCCAGATGCGTTCCACCCGCGCATCGCGCCAGAACCGTTCCAGCGGAAAATCATCCATCAAACCCATCCCTCCGTGGATCTGGATGGCGGCATCCGTCACCCGGGCGAGCATCTCAGAGGCATAAAGCTTGGCCGAGGCAATCTCGCGGTTCGCGGGCAGACACCGGTCCAGACGATCGGCGGATGCCAGGGTCAGCAGATCGGCGGCATCGATCTCAGTGATCATATCGGCAAGCTGAAAACTCACACCCTGAAATTTCCCGATCTTCTGGCCGAACTGTTCGCGTTCGGCGGCATAGTTCACCGCATACTCAAAGACACGCCGCGCCCGCCCGACGCTCATCGTGGCCACGGTGATGCGGGTGGCATAAAGCCAGGTGTTCATCACCTCAAAGCCGCCATCGACCTCGCCCAGCACCTGCGCCTCCGGCAGACGGCAGTCGTCAAAATCGAGGATCATGTTTTTGTAGCCACGGTGACTGACCGATTTATACCCGTCACGAATGGTGAAGCCCGGGGTGCCTCGGTCCACCAGAAAAGCCGTGATCCGTTTTTTCGGCCCCTTTGGCGTCTGATCCTCGCCGGTCGCAATAAAGACGATGATAAAATCGGCGTGCTCGGCTCCGGAGATAAAATGCTTGGTGCCGTTGACGACCCAGTCCCCCCCGTCACGTACTGCCGCACATTTCATCCCGCGCACGTCAGATCCGGCACCGGGTTCAGTCATCGCCAGCGCATCCATCCGCTCGCCGCGCACCGCAGGCATAAGATACCGCTCAACCTGATCTCCGGTGCAGGCCATCAGAATGTTCTGCGGCCGCCCGAAAAAATGCGTCAGCGCCATGGAGCCACGCCCCAGTTCGCGCTCCACCAGCGCAAATTCCAGATGGTTCAGCCCGGCACAACCCACACTCTCAGGAAAATTACAGGCATAAAACCCAAGCTCCAGCGTCTTGCGTCTGATCTCCTGCGCGATCTCGCCGGGCACTTCACCCGTGCTCTCCACCAGCGCTTCATGCGGATAAATCTCTTTTTCGACAAAGCTGCGGACGGTCTCCGCTATCATATGGTGCTCGTCGGTCAGTCCGTAGGTTGTCATGTGTCATGCCATCTCAAAGCTGTATCAGGAAGGTAAAACGACTGCCCCCCGCTAGCCCGGACGGCGCGTGCTCGTCCAGCACTTGAGATCATCGATAACAAAACCGGCCTGCATCACGTGTACATCTGCTTGTCGTGCGCCCGTGTCCCGTTCGTCGCCGGAGCCGGTCCCTTGTGACAGCTGTCGAACCAGCGGTCCCGGGGCATCCCGACAGCGCCGTAGTTACCCTTGAAATGCGTCTGGTTGAAAAACACGTGGTCCACCGGATGCTGCCAGGGGCCTGCCTTGACGTCGCGATGATGCAGGCAACCGGCCGGCTTACAGAGCGGCGGCCGGCGCAGCAGCCGTTGCACACGATAAAAGAGAGAGCCGGACCAGATCAGGATCAGCACGGGAAAGGCCACAAACCAAACCGGGTCCCCCGGAAAGAGCGTGACCGGCGTACGGCCATTGGCCATAGCCCGGAAGACCAGCACCTGAACTGCCGTCCGGAGCGCAATACAGCCGGCGACGTGCCAGAACATGCTGCCATTAACCCGAAGCCCGAAAGTACAGGTGCCGTTGCGGCGCATCTGATCGCGCGCAGCCGCGGTGGCCACTGAAAAAGTGTGCTCTGCACAGGCGGCGTGGCCGGCCGGAATTTCCGGCATCCGGCCCCGCGCGCTTCCGCATCAGCTGGCATAGGTGCTTCCCTCTTCGTCGAGGATCGCTTTGAGTTCCGCCAGGTGGCGGGCATCCTGTTCGGGGTAGTTCTCAATTTCCTGCGCCGTCTTCTCAGCGACTTCATCAGAGAGTATCCGCAGGGTCTGGCCGGTCTGCAGCGCCAGCATATAGGTCTGGCAGGCGCGCTCGAAATAGAACATCCGGTTGAAGGTATCGGCGACCGTATCACCGATGATCATGATGCCGTGGTTGCCCATGATCATAACCTTTTTCTTCGGATCGTCGAAAAGCTTTGCGCAGCGTTCGCCCTCATCCTCGAACGCGAGGCCACCATAGCTTTCGTCAATCACATAACGGTTGAAAAAGATGCAGGCGTTCTGATCCACCGGCGGCAGGCGGCTGTCTGCGAGCGAGGCCAGCGCCGTGGCATAGGGCGAATGCACATGCATCGCACAGCGCGCATGCGGGCAGTGCCGGTGCAGCCCGCCATGCAGACCCCAGGCGGTGGGATCCGGGGCATCCGGCCCCTTCAGCGTATCAGGGTCATTGGCGTCCACCACAATCAGGTCGCTGGCTTTGATGCGCGAAAAATGCACCTGATTGGGGTTCATCAGAAACCGCGTGCCATCGTCATTGATGGCGAGGCTGAAATGATTGGCGACCGCTTCGTGCATATTGAGCCGGACGGTCCAGCGAAAGGCCGCCGCAAGATCCACGCGTTCCTGCCAGTGATCCATGTTCAGCCGTGTGTCATTCCCGTCCATCTGCATGCTCCCTGATTGCCGTCGTGTCATCCAAGCACGGGTTCGGGACCGGCGCCATAAAAAACCGCTCAGAAGGTGCCGCCGAGCAGATGCAGGAGCTGTTCTTCCGCGCGGCGCAATCCGGTTTTCTCCGGCGCCTCATGTGCGAGCCTTTCGCGCAGGTCGGAGGCGGCGTCGGTCAGGGCAATCACATCGGGGTGGATATAGCTGTTGCGCGCGATGGTGTGGGTATTGTGCAGCCGTTCAGCGGCGGCGTCCGACATCGCACGGATGGTCGGTTTTTCCAGCGAAAGGGCCGCCTCCAGGGCCGCCGCACTGCCGTTCCAGGTGCGGAAGGTGCGCGCGGTCATGCGGCTGTCACCGGTGATCTCTGCAATCGTTGCGTTGACCTCATCCGAGGTTACCCGGTGCGCCTCGCCCTCATCGCTCAGCCAGCTTACCAGGGCCGGTCCCGGCAGATCGCCGTGGCGCGTCAGCGTGCGGTTGAGCGTGCTGTCGCGCACCCGCCGCACCACCTTTTTGCCGCCCTTGGCCCGGTAGCGCAGGATCATTGTATCGCCGTCCAGCTCCAGATGCCGGCGGCGCAGCGTGGTCGCGCCAAAGCTGTTGTTTTCGCGGCTATAGGCCGGATGCCCCACGCGCATCGAGAGCCTGTCGATCAGAGCCAGCACACTGGCCACAGCACAGACCCTGTCGCCGGTGTCTTCCTTGAGATCCGACAGGATGCGCCGACGGATGCGCGGCAGCATTTCTCCGAAATCCGCGAGCCGGTCGTACTTGGCGCGGTCCCGCCAGGCCGTCCAGTCGGGGTGATAACGGTATTGTTTGCGACCGCGCGCATCCCGGCCTGTGGCCTGCAGGTGCCCGTCGGGCTCCGGCGAGATCCAGACGTCTTCCCATGCGGGCGGGATCCCCAGGGCATTCAGGCGCGCGCGTTCCGCCTTGTCGCTGATCGCGGATCCGTCGGGTGCGACATAGCCAAAACCCCTGCCATAGCGACGGCGCCGGATGCCCGGACCGGTATCAGGGCTGTATGTGAGGGAGGCCGGGATTTTCAAACGGAGCCGCTTTTCTCATTGTTGCAGGTGCGGCCCAACCCGCCGGCAGGCCCCCCGGTTCCCTCAGAGCGGCCGGCTCGGGATCCAGGCATAGCCGTCGTCACACAGGATATATGCCTCGCGCAGGCCGTGCGGCTTGTCCGCGGGTGCCTGCAGCACCATGGCGCCTGCAGCCTCTGCGCGTGCTGCGGCGGCATCCGGGTCCGTCGCGTAAAAGCGGATCTCGACACCGGCTCCTCTGGGCGGGTTCTCCGGCAGCAGCCCGAGAAGCGGGTTGGCGTGATAGGTGCCATCGCTGTGCAGCTGAAAGACCCCGCCCTCATAGGTCACAATCGCGAAATCATCGCTCAGCCGGTGTATGCCGGTCTCAAAGACAGTTTCCAGAAAGCGCGCGGTTCTGCGCACGTCGCGCACCAGCAGGTTGATCCCGATGCCCCGCAAAGATTTGCCGAAATCCTCTGCCGTGACGGTTTCGTAATCCATTTGCGCCCTCCCCGCTTGAACCTTGCCAGCACACGTGTCAGGCAAGGATATGTCGCACACACCCTTCCCCGCCTGGCCCGATGTGGCAGAACAGCTGATCGCAACGGCCACCGGCAAAACGCCTGCGGACACCGTCATCAAAGGCGGCAAATGGGTCAATGTCCATACCCGCGAAATCCTCGATGACCATGACATCGCTGTTGTCGCGGGCCGCATTGCCTGTGTGGTGCCTGATGCCGGCTATTGCACGGGGCCGGAAACTGAGGTGATTGACGCGCAGGGCCGTTATATGATCCCCGGGCTTTGCGACGGGCATATGCATATTGAAAGTGGCATGCTGACGCCTGCGGAATTTGCGCGCGCGGTGATCCCGCATGGCACCACATCGATGTTCACCGACCCGCATGAGATCGCCAATGTACTGGGGCTTGAGGGCGTGCGCATGATGCATGACGAGGCGCTGATGCAGCCGGTGAATATCTTCACCCAGATGCCGTCCTGTGCGCCTTCCGCACCGGGCATGGAAACCACCGGCTATGAGATCACGCCTGAAGACGTGGCCCTGGCGATGTTCTGGCCCGGCATCATCGGTCTGGGTGAGATGATGAACTTCCCCGGTGTCTCAAACGCTGATCCGAAAATGCTGGCCGAGATCGCCGCCACGCAGAGGGCGAATAAAACCGTGGGCGGACATTATGCCTCGCCCGATCTCGGACCGGCCTTTGCAGGCTATGTCGCGGGCGGGCCGGCGGATGATCACGAAGGCACCTGCGAGGCGGATGCCGTGGCCCGGATGCGCCAGGGAATGCGGTCGATGATCCGTCTTGGCTCTGCCTGGTATGACGTGGAAAGCCAGATCACCGCGATCACCGAAAAAGGCCTCGATCCGCGCAATATGATCCTGTGTACCGATGACTGTCATTCCGGCACGCTGGTGAATGACGGGCATATGAACCGCGTGGTGCGCCATGCGATTGACTGTGGCTGTGACCCGCTGGTGGCGCTGCAGATGGCGACGATCAACACGGCCACGCACTTCGGTCTGGAGCGCGAGATCGGCTCGCTGACCCCTGGCCGGCGGGCGGATGTGATCCTGACGTCGGATCTGAAAACCCTGCCCGTTGAGCTGGTGATGGCGCGCGGGCAGATTGTGGCGCGCGACGGAACATGCCTTGCGGACTGCCCGCATTACGACTGGCCGGATACTGCGCGCAGGACCGTGCGTATGGGCAAAGAGCTTGGGCCGGATGATTTCGCCGTCAAAGCGCCCGCAGGAGCCAATGCGGTCACCGCCAATGTCATCGGCGTCGTCGAAAACCAGGCCCCGACCCGGGCGCTGAAATTCGAGCTTCCCGTAACCGAGGGCCGGGTGCAGGCCACCGGAGAAGTCTGTCAGATCGCTCTCGTGGAGCGACACCGCGCCACGGGCCAGGTGACGAACGCCTTTGTCTCGGGCTTCGGCTATGAAGGGCCGATGGCCATGGCCTCCACCGTGGCGCATGACAGTCACCATATGATCGTGGTGGGCACCGATGCCGCGCATATGGCCATGGCCGCGAACCGTCTGGGCGAGGTTGGCGGCGGCATCGTGATCTTCAAAGACGGCGAAGAACGCGCACTGGTGGAGCTGCCGGTGGCCGGTCTGATGTCCGACAGCCCGGCATCTGAGGTCGCGGCAAAGACCGACCGGATGATGCAGGCCATGCGCGATTGCGGCTGCACACTCAACAACGCCTATATGCAGCATTCGCTGCTGGCTCTCGTGGTCATCCCGGAGTTGCGGATTTCCGATCTGGGGCTGGTGGATGTGCGCACTTTTGAATTCATTCCCGTACTGGAACCCGTTTCATGAGCGATATCCTGACACCGCAGAGCGCGGCCCCCGAAGCCTTTGACGATGCCACGGCCGCCGTTGCACGCCTCGAAGAGCTCTATGCGCAGGCCACTGAATTTCTCTGCAGTCATTTCATGGAGGCCATGGCCAGCGGCGCACCTTCGGGCCGGATCCGCGCGTTTTACCCGCAGGTGTCTCTGACGACTTCAAGCTATGCCCAGGTCGACACCCGGCTCAGCTTTGGCCATGTCTCAGCGCCGGGCACCTATGCCGCAACCATCTCACGTCCGGATCTCTTTCGCGCCTATCTCACACAACAGATCGGGCTGCTGATCCAGAACCACGGCCAGCCGGTGATCGTTGGTGTCTCCGACACGCCGATGCCGGTGCATTTTGCCGTGGCCAGCGATGCCGGCACCACTGTGCCGCAGGAGGGTGCCGCAAGCTTTACCCTGCGCGATTTCTTTGACGTGCCGGATCTGAGCACCACCAACGATGATATCGTGAACGGCACGCTCAAAAGCGAGGATGGCATCGGCCCGCTGGCCCCTTTCACAGCCCAGCGCGTCGATTATTCTCTGGCGCGGCTGTCGCATTACACGGCGACGGATCCGGAGCATTTTCAGAACCACGTGCTCTTTACCAACTACCAGTTCTATGTCTCCGAGTTCGAAGCCTATGCCCGCACGCAGCTGCGCGATCCGGAGTCCGGGTACACGTCCTTTGTCTCGACCGGCAACGCCGAGATCACCGATGCGGATGCGCCGCTGGCGGAGACCGCCAAAACGCCGCAGATGCCCACCTATCACCTCAAGCGGCCCGATAGTTCTGGAATTACGCTGGTAAACATCGGCGTCGGGCCCTCCAACGCCAAAACCGCAACTGACCACATCGCTGTGCTGCGCCCGCATGCCTGGCTGATGGTCGGGCACTGCGCGGGGCTGCGCAACAGCCAGCAGCTGGGGGATTTCGTGCTCGCCCACGCCTATCTGCGCGAGGATAAGGTGCTTGATGACGATCTGCCCCTCTGGGTGCCGATCCCGGCGCTGGCCGAGATACAGATCGCGCTGGAACAGTCGGTGGCAAAGATCACCGAACTCGAAGGATACGATCTGAAGCGGATCATGCGCACCGGCACCGTGGCGAGCCTTGATAACCGCAACTGGGAACTGCGCGACCAGCGCGGCCCGGTGCAGCGTCTCAGCCAGTCGCGCGCCGTGGCGCTTGATATGGAAAGTGCCACGATCGCCGCCAACGGGTTCCGCTTCCGGGTGCCCTACGGCACACTTCTGTGTGTCTCCGACAAGCCGCTGCACGGCGAACTGAAGCTGCCCGGGATGGCCTCTGACTTCTATAAAACACAGGTCGCGCGGCATCTGATGATCGGAATCTGCGCCATGGAGCACCTGCGGAACATGCCGCTGGAACGCATTCACAGCCGGAAATTACGCTCGTTTGAGGAGACTGCCTTCCTCTGACCCGGGAAATCACGCGAAAATCGGTTAAAAAACGCAGGTTTTTCCTTAATATGCACTACTAATCGTTGTGTTCTTACACAACATCCGGATAGATTCGCAGGATGAGGCCCTACTGATCGGGCAGCGAAGGAGATAATAAGATGGCAACCAAACCAATGACAAAAACCCAGCTCGTCGCCGCACTGGCCGAAGAGATGGATACAGACAAGAAATCCGCAAGCGCTGCACTCGATGCGGTGTGCTCGCTGATCACTCGTGAAGTGTCCGGTGGCGGTGCTGTGACACTCCCCGGCGTTGGCAAAATCTACTGCCGCGAGCGGCCTGAGCGTATGGTGCGCAACCCTGCGACCGGCGAACAGTTCAAGAAAGACGCTGACAAAGTGGTCAAGATGACCATTGCAAAAGCGCTGAAAGACAGCGTGAACGGTTAATCCCGGCACATGCTACCTGACAAAGGGTCACCTTCGGGTGGCCCTTTTTTATTGCACTGCGCGCGGGGGAAATGGCGCGCTCTGCACGATAGATGCGGCCGCCTTTCCGGGCTCACCCCGTCGGGATGCACAACACCGGACCGCGCGGGGATTTGCGCGCATCTGTGCCAGACTGTGGCCATCCCTTGCAGAATTTCAGCGCCGCGTCTTCATACAACGGCTCCTTCTGCAATATCCGGTCAGCTCTGCGGCGTTTCCGCCCCGGGATGCATGGCTCCCGCCGTCTGCACCCCGTGCACGGCAATCGGATAGGCCGTTCCGGCGTCCTGTGGTGCGACACTGCGCAGAGACCGGAATACCGCAACGCCTGCTGTGGCCGCCGCCGTCAGCGCAATAAAGCCCGCAAACCCCGACGGTCCGAAAATGCCGATCGCCGACGGCCCGGCAAAGGTGCCCGCGAGGATGCCGATGTTCAGGCTGAGAACGAGCGTCCCGCTTGCCGGAACGATCTGCGACGCCGTCAGGTGATCATTCGCATAGGCAACACAGAGGGAATACACCGGCAGCAGCGTCGCCCCGATCAGCATCGCGCCGGCAAAGGGTACCGCATTGAGCAGGCCCGCCATCAGAGCCGTTGCCACGATACAGCAGACGGTGGAGAGCGCCCCAACGACAATCCGCCGGTCAATACGGTCTGAGAGCCATCCGGCAGGAAACTGCGCCGCCGCACCGGCGAGGGTGGCCGACACGACCAGAAGCGTCGCCCCGGCCGGCGGCATCCCGATTGCCAGACCATAAAGCGGCATGCCGATGTAGAGTGCGGCCTGTGCCGCGCCGTTGAGGATCGCGCCGAATGCCCCCATCGGCGTGATCCGTGCAAGGCGCAGCACTGACATGCGTGAGGGCGGCACGTAATCCGGTGCCGGGTTGCCGGACAGCAGGACAGGCAGCAGCGACAGCGAGATCAGGATTGACGCCACGCCAAAGAGCAGCGCCCCGGTCGGGTCGTCAAAGCCCGCCATTGCCTGGCCGAGGGATGCACCTGCGGTCTGCACTACGAAATAAGCCGACAAAAGCGATGCCCGTGAGCGGTTGGTCGCCTTGGCGTTCAGCCAGCTTTCGGAAATGACGTAAAGCCCCGGAAAGCAAAAACCGGCCAGCAACCGCATCGCAAACCAGGCCTGGAACTCTGACGAGAGCAGATGCACCACTGCGGCGATCGAGCACAACGACGCCAGCGCCGCAAAGGCGCGCACGTGGCCAATGCGTGCGATCAGCCGCGGGGCGAAGAAACACCCCAGAAGCGCGCCCAGCGGATAGCCTGCCTGCATCACGCCGATGGTGCCTGCTGACATGCCGATGGCGACACCCCGGACGCTGAGCAGTGTCACCAGAAGACCGTTCGCCATCATCAGCATGAGCATGCCGACAAAGAGGGCCCAGTTCTGTGCGATGGAGCGGAACATAAAGCCGGGATACTCCCGCAGGATCATTCCGCTTGTTTGAATGCGACACTGCTGTCGCAGGTGCTCATGGCACCGACCGGACCTGAGACAGGCAAAGGCGCGTTACCGTGTCCGGACCAGCTTAAACCGGTCTTTGGCACATTGCAGAGGCCAGCGCCGCGCGACCTCCCCGGGGTAGTCACTGACGGCACCGGTGCCCCTCGGCAATGCCCGCGCAGCATCGGCGCTGGCCACACTGCCGGACCGGGTCCGGGACCATCTTTGTCCGTGCAGCCTGCCGGGGCGGCGGCTGTCCCGCGAAGCCGCTACGCGTCTTGCGCGCACCGGTGATTTCGCCGACTGTCCCGGAACAAGAGGCAGGCGCAGCAGGGGCAACCGATGGACATTCGCGCGATACTGATGGGGCTCGCCTTTGCGATCATGTGGTCGTCGGCCTTTACCTCTGCGCGGATCATCGTGGCAGATGCCTCCCCCATGGCCGCGCTGACCCTGCGCTATCTGATCTCGGGCTGCCTTGGCGTCGGCATCGCGCTGGCTCTAGGCCAGTCATGGCGTCTGACCCCGGCGCAGTGGCGCGCGACCGTGATCTTCGGCGTGCTGCAGAACGCCGTCTATCTGGGGCTTAACTTTGTTGCGATGCAGACCATTCAGGCCTCTGTGGCGGCGATCATCGCCTCTACCATGCCGCTGCTGGTCGCACTTGCCGGGTGGATGTTTCTGGGTGAACGTCTGCGGCCTCTGGGCATCGCCGGCCTGATTGCCGGGGTGGCGGGTGTGGCGCTGATCATGGGCGCACGCATCAACGGCAGCGTGGACATCACCGGGCTGGTTCTCTGCGGCATTGGTGTGGTGGCCCTGACGATTGCCACGCTCTCGGTGCGGGGGGCCACCTCGGGCGGTAATTTCCTGATGATCGTCGGGTTGCAGATGCTGGTGGGCTGCGTTGCCTGCGCGCTGGCCACACTGCTTTTTGAGACGCCGCGCCTTAACCCGACCTGGGCGCTGGCTACGGCATTTGCTTATACAACCATCGTGCCGGGGCTGGCCGCGACCTTTGTCTGGTTCTGGCTGGTCAACCGGATCGGGGCAACGCGGGCCGCGACCTTTCACTTTCTCAACCCGTTTCTGGGCGTGGCTGTGGCGGCGCTCCTGCTGTCCGAGCCGCTGGGCGGGCGGGATATCATCGGGGTCGCGATCATCGCACTTGGCATCCTCGCGGTGCAGATTTCACGACAAAGAGCGTCGTAAACCGCACAGGAGCCTGGCCTCGCCCGCGCTAGCATCCGGTCAGTGAGATCCGCGAAAGACAGTGCCATGACACCGGCGCCCGGCCCGAAATCCTATGCGTTTGTCCTGATCCCCGGCTTTTCGCAACTGGGCTTTGCCTGCGCGCTCGAAGCGCTGAGCCTTGCGAACCGTTACCCGTCAGGCGGCCCGTTTTACCACTGGCGGGTGTTGTCAGAGACCGGCGCGCCGGTTGCGGCCTATAACGGTGTGACCACGGCAACGGACGGTCCCCTGACAGAGCTTGCACGCGATGAGACGATTGTCATCTGCGCGGGCGAGGATGTCGGCCGCAACACCTCGAAAAAACTGCTGAACTGGCTCAGGCGCGAGGTGCGGCGGGGCATGGATTTCGGCGCGCTGTCTTCGGGTACCTATGTGCTCGCCCTCGCCGGGCTGATATCAGGCAAACGGGTGACAACGCACTGGGAATACCGCGCAGCCCTGACTGAAATCCTGCCTGACGTGATCATGGAGGATAACATCTTCTCCACAGACGGACGGGTTTTCACAACGGCGGGCGGGGCCGCGTCAATGGATATGATGCTTGACCGGATCGGCACCGATTACGGTGCTGATCTGGCGACATGGGTTGCCGATCAGATGGTCTATACCAACCCGCGCCTGCCCGACCACGCCCAGCGGGTGGCGCTCAGGACCCGGCCCCAGGTCCGCAATCAGAAACTCGCCCTGGCCGTGCAGATCATGAACAACAATATCGAAGATCCCGTGTCGCCGGATGAGATATCCCATCTGATCGGGCTGTCAACGCGGCAGCTGGAACGGCTTTTCGCCCGCTATATGGCCAGCTCGCCCAAGCGGTACTACCTGCGCCTGCGCCTGGCCAAAGCGCGCGATCTGCTGCGCCAGACCGACTTTTCCGTGACCGATGTCTGTGTGGCCTGCGGTTTCCGCTCGCTGTCGCATTTCTCTAAAACCTACCGGGCGGCCTATGGCATCAGCCCGGGTCTCGAAGGCGGTACCGCAAAGCTGGTCTGGCGGGACACCGATTAACCGGCGCGCTCAGACTTTGCGGAAGCTGACCACGAGACCCTCGTCGTTGCGGTGCGGGCCTGTCGCCGCCGGGCCGTAGATCGGAAGGCTGACCTTTGTGAAATCGCGGATCGCCTCGTTAAGACCTGCAAACTTCGCATCAAAGCCGCGTTCTTCGAAGTGCTCTGTCTTGATGGTCAGCACAAACACCGCACCCCGTGCCGCGACCCGCATCAGCTCGTCCAGCGCCTCAGGTCCCACATGTCCGTGGGTGAAGGTGCCTGAACTTACCACACCGTTGTAAATCCCGCTTTCAAGCGGCAGGGGCTGCGTCAGATCCGCGACGATGCGCTGGCGGTAAAGGCCTTTGCCACCGGCCACATCCAGCATCTCCGGCGAAAGATCGACAGCGTCAATGTCCCGCAGACCCTGTGGGGCAAAGGCTGCGGCCACCTGCCCGGTTCCGGCCCCCGCGTCCAGAACGGGGCCCGTGCCGCCGAGCCCGGAAAAGATCCGCACAACGTGGCCCGGCATCACAAAGTCCATTGCCGCAGCAAAACTCTCATCATAGCTCTCAGCCCAGCCGGCATAAAGCGCGCGGTTTTCGTCTGGCGTTTTCAGCGCATAGGCTGCGTCCAGCCCGGGTTTCTTATCCTCTGCCATGTCCCGGTTCCTCCCCGGGCGCAGCATGGCATTCACGACCCGTTCAGCAAAGCCTCAACTGCACCCGTGATGTCACCCGACATCGGTTTTGTGCCCGACCCCCAGGTGCCCGCAACCGATCCGTCCGGGCCGATCAGTACCTTGTTGAAGTTCCAGCGCGGCACGAAGCCGTTATCCGCGCGCAGGTCTTTATAGAAAGGATGCGCGCTCCGGCCTTTGACCCGGGTGATGTCCGTCATCGGCAGGTCGAGGGCAAAGTTCAGTTCGCAGAACTCTTTGACCTCTTCGCCGCTGGCCAGTTCCTGATTGAAATCATCGGACGGGACGGCGAGCACCACCAGACCCTGATCGCGGTACCGGTCATAGAGCGCCTGCAAGCCGTCATACTGATAGGTAAAGCCGCATTGCGAGGCGGTGTTAACGACCAGCACCGGCTGTCCGGCCCAGTCGGCAGTATTATGGCTGCCGCCATCGATATTCGTGAAGACATGCGGGCCCATGCCCGCGACTGCCGCAGTAGCGGCAAAAAGGCTCAGTGCGATGGTGTTCAGAAGTTTCATGGTCATTCTCTCCTGCTGTTAAATGGCGATATAGGGCGTCTTTGCACGCAGACACGTGATCACAGGTCGCAGAGTTTCCTCTTTTCATTCGCGCGCGGCACCATATCTTTCACTGCAAAGGGAAAGGAGCATCATATGCCCGAGTATAAAAAGACCGACGAAGCCCTGAAAAAGCTGTCGCCCGAGGAATTTCGCGTGACCCAGCAGAACGGGACCGAACGCCCCGGCACCGGCAGGCTGCTGGGCAACAAAGAGCCTGGCATCTATGTCGACATCGTTTCCGGCGAGCCGCTTTTTGCCTCTGCGGATAAATACGAGAGCGGCTGTGGCTGGCCCAGTTTCACCAAACCGATTGAGCCGGCGCATGTGCAGGAACTGCGCGACAGTACCCTGGGGATGGTCCGCACCGAGGTCCGCTCGACGCACGGCGACAGTCATCTCGGCCATGTTTTCCCCGACGGTCCCCGGGATCGCGGCGGCCTGCGCTATTGCATCAACTCCGCGTCCCTGCGGTTTGTGCATCGCGATGATATGGAAGCGATGGGATACGGCGATTACATTAATCAGGTGGAGGATGTGGCATGAGCCATCAACGCGCAGTACTTGCGGGGGGCTGTTTCTGGGGCATGCAGGACCTCATTCGCAACCGTCCCGGTGTGATTTCGACACGTGTGGGCTATACCGGCGGTGACGTGCCCAATGCGACCTATCGCAATCACGGCACCCACGCCGAAGGCATCGAGGTGATTTTTGATCCGGAGGTGACCAGCTTCCGCGATCTGCTCGAGCTGTTTTTCCAGATCCATGATCCGACAACGCCGAACCGCCAGGGCAATGACATCGGGCTCAGCTATCGCTCGGCGATATACTATGTCGACGAAGAGCAGAAACAGGTGGCACTGGACACCATTTCGGATGTCGAGGCCTCCGGGCTCTGGCCGGGTAAGGTTGTGACCGAGGTGGAGCCGGTGGGCCCCTTCTGGGAAGCCGAACCCGAGCATCAGGATTATCTTGAGCGGTTCCCCAACGGCTACACCTGCCACTTCCCGAGACCGGGCTGGGTTCTGCCGAAACGCACAGTCTCCGCAGAGCCTGCGGAGTAACACAAACCGGCAGCGCTGTCTGAGGCGCTGCCGCCGCCCCGCAGCGGTGGGCGGGTACGACAGAACCAGGTCCGGTGGCGGCACCAGTCGTCATCTGAATAAACAGGTTCTTAATCCCCGGTCAGGTAAAAGCGCGCATTGTTGCAGGAGACACAGATGCGCTTTTTCGCCCGCAGGACCGAAGTTACTTCTGAGATAAACGACGATGCCGATGCGCTTTTTGAGGCGCTCGGGCTGTCTCATGCCATGGTGTGGTTCGATGGTGACGGCAAGGTTACCCGGACCAACAACAAATTCTGTGAAATCATGGAATATTCGCCGGAACAGGCAATCGGTATGCATCACGATGCTTTTCTGGCCGAATTTGACGATCCTTACCGGCACGACAAGCAGTTCTGGGATGCGATTGCCAAGGCGGAAACAAGCTCGGAAATCGTGCCCCGGGTGACCGGTACAGGCAGGCCGGTATGGCTGTCCGCGACCTATCTGCCGGTGCCGTGCTCCTGCGAGGGGACGTCATGCATGGTGAAGATGTTCCGCGATGTGACCGAACGCGAAACCGTGGTACGCAACGCGCGCAGCCAGTTTGAAGCAATTTCCCGAGAGCAGGCCAAAATCGTGTTTGAGCTCGATGGCACCGTCCGCGAGGCAAACGACCGGTTTCTTGAGGCCATGGGCTACAGCCGTGACGAGGTGGTCGGCAAACATCACAGCATGTTTGTGCACCCCTCCTATGCCGGAACTGACGAGTACAGGAAATTCTGGTCGGACGCACGCGGCGGAGAGTTGCAATCGGGTGTGTTCCGTCGCTTTGGAAAGGGCGGACGGCTTTTATGGCTGCAATGCGTCTATTCCGCAGTGCTCGATTCAGACGGGCGGCAGATCGCCGTGATGAAGATCGCGACCGACGTCACCGAACGCGAGCAGGCCGGCGACCAGGTGAACGCGATTTCACGTGTGCAGGCAGTAATCGAATTCAATATGAACGGTGAAATCCGCAAGGCCAATGACCTGTTTCTTGA
This sequence comes from Roseobacter ponti, assembly GCF_012932215.1. Lineage (GTDB taxonomy): Bacteria > Pseudomonadota > Alphaproteobacteria > Rhodobacterales > Rhodobacteraceae > Roseobacter > Roseobacter ponti. Next base: position 3,752,745 of record NZ_CP048788.1, read on the forward strand.
CGCCATGGGCTATTCGCTGGATGAGGTAAAGGGAAAGCATCACAGCATTTTCATGCCCGAAGGCGAAGCTGAAAAAGAAGATTACGAGAAGCACTGGGATGTCCTGCGTGCGGGCAAATTCCATCAGGGTGATTTTCGCCGCCGCCACAAAAACGGGTCCGATGTCTGGATACAGGCGACGTATAATCCGGTGTTCGGACCCTCCGGAAAACCGGTCAAGGTTGTGAAATATGCAATCGATATAACGCCGCGCGTACGTGCCGTGGCCGACATACGCCGCGGTCTTGCGGAACTGTCTGAGGGTAATCTGGAAATGTCTCTGGACACGCCCTTTGCGCCAGAGTTTGAGCAGCTGCGCCAGGATTTCAACGCGACCCAGAAACGGTTGCTCGAACTGGTGAGCAGCGTGGTAAAATCCACCGAAGGAATTCAGGCCGGAACCACGGAAATCACCCGGGCATCAGAAAGCCTGAGCAGCCGGGCCGAAAGCCAGGCCGCCTCGCTGGAGGAGACCGCAGCCGCCATCACCCAGATGGCAGCTTCGGTGAAATCGACGGCCGAGAATGCCGAGAAAACCAGCGATGTGGTCCGTAAGACCAAATCCCGCGCCGCCAGTGGAACGGATATTATGGCGCGGGCACGGGCGGCGATGGATGCGATCTCATCCGGCTCTTCAGAAATCTCCTCGATCACGTCCGTCATCGACGACATCGCGTTTCAGACCAACCTGCTGGCGCTGAATGCCGGGGTCGAGGCTGCCCGCGCAGGGGACGCCGGGCGCGGATTTGCCGTTGTGGCCTCGGAAGTGCGCGCCCTGGCGCAAAGATCATCAGAGGCCGCGACCCGGATCGCCGGGTTGATTTCCAAATCCTCCGAACAGGTCGATGAGGGCGTTGATCTGGTCTCGCAGACGGGAGAGTCGCTCTCGGAGATCGAGCAGTATGTCTCTGACGTTGCGACAATGGTGGACGACATCGCTGCGGCAGCCGCAGAGCAGTCCGGAGGCCTTTCAGATATCACAGCGTCAGTCGGGAACCTCGACAGCGATACTCAGAAGAACGCCGCGATGTTCACGGAAACCCGGGCCACCACACAGTCGCTTGCCGATGAGGTCGCCTCGCTGGGCAGAATAACAGCAGAGTTCAATGTCGGAGCAGGTATCGAGGCGACGCTGCCCCCTCAGCGGCTGGCGTCATAGGCGGTCAGCCCGTGGCAACACGTGGCCTGCCTGTGGCCTCCACCGTGACCGTCGCCTCGACAAAAACGCTGCGCGCCTCGACATCCGCGCTTCGGATATCGCGCGACACGCGCGTCTGGATATCCACGGCCCCTGCCGACCGGGCGCGGGTCTCGGTTTCACTCCGGAGCAGGGTTTCCAGTGCGGCAAGCGCGGTTTCCTCGTCCGTGAAATCCTGGGGCGCGCCGGCGGAATGCACCCGGTAACGGCCCTCGCCGGGCGAGGTCACGGTACCGCTCCGCCGCATGGTTATCTGTCCGGTTACAGCGCCGATTGCATTCGCAACACCACCATGGCCGGGAAGGATCATCCGGGTTCCAAGGCGTTCCCCGACTGCAGGATAATATGCCTGCGCCGAAGCCCCGAGCCCTACCACAGGCAGGTTCAGCCCCGTATCAATTCGCAGCAGGCCCCGGTGCCCGCTCAGGCCGCGCTGCATCAGAACATGTTCTGCCAGCCCTTCAGGCGCCGGCCCGAAACCTTCTCCTTCTTCGGCCAGAGCCGATTCCAGCAGAGCAACGCTGGTCTGATGTGTCAGCTGATCTGTGATCATCCGCGCCAGTGCATCCGCTCCTGATGCCAGAACATTCCCGCTTCCTGTACGGCGCCGCGCCATGAGTGTCAGCGCCTTGCGCGCGGCCGCCGCGTCCCAGGCCTCCAGCGAGCCTGCGATGTGGCTCGCATCCGACGCAGTCACCGCGCCGATCTGTACAAGGCCTCTTTCCACCAGCCGTTTCAGCGCACCATGCTCAAGCCGTGCGCGCAGAATATCGCCCGCCGGGTGCACGGCCGTTCCGATCCGCTCCAGCAATGCTGTTTCCCGCGCCCCGAGGCCTTCGGCGTGCTGCCCCGCCACCGCGCGCAAAAACCGCCCGTCATGTTCTGCCGGAACCGTCGAGCGCAACTGCGCATCAAGCGCCGTGTGCACCACTCCGGGCGCCTCTGCGGCGAGCAGGGAGACCGGCACCACACGCCCGGGCCCGAGGCGCACCCCCCCTTTCAGACCATCAGCCACAACGTGAACTTCGCTGTCCCCGCCAAGGCCGGTCGTGCGCATGGCCACCGCTTCAACCATGGTACGGTAAGGCCCGACGCGCGCACCCGCCGGGTCGATCGCGGGCAGACCATCGCGCAGAACGGCAATGTCTGTGGTCGTCCCGCCAATATCACTGACCAGCGCATTTTCAGCACCTGTCAGCCAGCGCGCGCCGACAATGGAGGCCGCGGGGCCGCTGAGGATCGTCTCAATCGGCCGCTCACGCGCCTGGGCTGCGGAAATCAGCGCGCCGTCACCGCGCACAACCATCATCGGCGCCGTGATCCCGGTCTGCTTCAGGATGTCTTCCGCCCGCCCGATCAGACGTTCAATCATACCGATCAGCCGCGCGTTCAGCACCGCCGTGACCGCCCGCTTCGGACCATTGAGACGGGCTGAAAGCTGATGCGAGGCGGACACCGGACGCCCCGTCGCGGCAGCGATCATCCCGGCGGCGCGCAGTTCATGTGCCGGGTTGCGTGTGGCGAACTGTGCCGCCACCGCAAAGCTGCTGACGCCGCTGCCATGCAGTTCCAGAAATTCTGTGATTGCGGCTTCATCAAGGGGCACAGACTCTCCGCCCGCATGATTGTGGCCGCCCGCACAGATCAGAACCGGATCTCCGCGCAACACGTCCGAAAGACCGTGCGCGTCCAGATCCCGCGCCCGAAAGCCGATATAAATCAGTCCGATGCGCCCGCCCTGTCCTTCCACCAGCGCATTTGTCGCGAGCGTTGTGGAGAGCGATGCCATAGCGACATCCCCGGCGTTCTCTCCGGATGCCACGAGCACCGCGCGCACCGCTTCACCGATGCCGATCGCCAGATCATGGCGCGTTGTCAGCGCCTTGGCCGAAGCAACCACCTCGGTTTCATCCCGGATCAGCACCGCATCCGTAAAAGTCCCGCCGGTATCGACGCCCAGAACAAGCGTCATTCAGACACCTCAGGTAAAATCTCTTTCTGCGCCACATGAGGCATCGTTCCGACCCTGTGTGACCGTATCATGCGTTCAGCTCCGCAACTGCCCAATGGGCTGCGTCGGCCACTGCCGCATCGGCATCCCCCGTCAGCCCGGCAGCCACCGGTGCGAGATCCGCCAGACCGGAGTTTCCGATCGCGTAAAGCACGTTGCGCACAAACCGGTCCCGCCCGATGCGTTTGACAGGGGAGCCGGGAAACATCGCGCGAAACGCCGCATCGTCCAGCGCCGCAAGGTCTGCCAGCGCCGGTGCCGTGTGGTCCGGCGGGGCCAGAAGCCGGATATCCTTTGCCGCGACGGCGAATTTGTTCCAGGGACAGACCGCCAGACAGTCGTCGCAGCCATAAATGCGGTTCCCGATGCCGCGGCGCAGATCTTCGGGCACCGGCCCTTTGTGTTCGATGGTCAGATAGGAGATACAGCGCGTCGCATCGAGCTGCCAGGGGGCCGGAAAAGCATCCGTCGGGCAGATATCGAGACAGGCGCGACAGGAACCGCAATGGTCCTGTTGTGGCTCATCCGGTGGCAGATCGAGTGTTGTGAAGATTGCACCCAGAAACACCCAGTTGCCAAAGTCCCGGCTGAGCAGATTGGTGTGTTTGCCCTGCCATCCCAGTCCCGCTGCCTGCGCCAGAGCTTTTTCGGGCACGGGGGCGGTATCGACAAAGACCTTCACCTCGCAGTTTTCCTGCGCGATAAGCCAGCGCGCGAGGCGTTTGAGCCGTTTTTTGACCACATCATGATAATCGCGGCCCCGGGCATAGACCGACACCGCGCCCCGATCCGGCTGACCCAGCACCGTCAGCGGATCCTCGTCAGGCGCGTAGCTTTCGGCCAGCATGATGACCGAGCGCGCCTCCGGCCAGAGCGCTGCCGGATTGCCGCGCCAGTGCATGCGCTCCGCCATCCATCCCATCTGTCCGTGATAGCCCTGCGCCACAAATGCGGCGAGACGCTCGGGCACCTCAGGCACCGCATCCGGGCGACAGATACCGGCGGCGGCGAACCCTTCCTCAAGGGCCTGTGCGACCAGCCGGTCCTTCAGAGCGTGCATGTTTTCATCTTGCCCGAAGGCATTGCCGGGGTCCGGAGGTCGGCAGGCCCCGGCTGACGCTCATCAGAAATCGAGGTCATTGTAATGCTTTGGCGGTGGAAAGCCCGAGACCTGATCCGCCAGGATCGACCTGAAAGCCGGGCGGGATTTTATCTTTGCATACCAGTCTTTTACCACCTCAGACCGGTTCCAGTCGATGTCGGAGATATAATCCAGAGAACTGAAATGCGCAGCGGCGGCAAAATCCGCAAGCGTCATCGCATCCCCGGCAAGCCAGCGCCGGTGATCAAGCAGCCAGGCCATATAATCGAGATGATAGCGGATCGCTTTGGCGCCGGCTTTCACATTGCCGCTGTCGGGATACCCCTGACCCATGACTTTTTTATTCACGCGCTCATAGAGCAGCCTCGATGTCACCTCATTGTGAAATTTGTCGTCAAACCATCCCACCAGACGCCGCACTTCCTGCCGGGCGACCGGGTCCTTGGGCAGCAGCGGCGGTTCGGGCCGGGTCTCTTCAATATACTCACATATCGCGGCACTCTCGGCCATCATCACACCGTCAAGCCGCAGCACCGGAACCTTTCCCGCAGGGTTGCGCCGCATGAAATCCGGGTCTTCCTCCCAGTATTTCTCCTCTACCAGTTCCACCTCGATTTTCTTTTCCGCAAGGCTCAGACGGACTTTGCGGCAAAAAGGAGAGAGCGGGACGTGAAACAGGCGGGCCATTCGGGCGGAATCCGTGATTGTCAGATGCTGTTCCTTCAATGCCTGTTCAGACGGTCGGTTTCAACTCTGGAAACAGGCCGCGCGACCGTCTTTGCTGATTGTCGCCGCCCCTGAGAGGATCTGCTGCGCCCGCCTGCGGACAAAATCCGACGGCTTCGAGGCCGAACGCCCCTTCGGATCAGGCAGGATTGCCGCGAGCCGCGCGGCCTGGACATCCGACAGATCGCGGGCCGGTACGCCGAAATAATGCGGTGCCGCCGCCCCCACACCGAACACACCTTCGTCAAACTCGGCAACGTTGAGATAGACTTCGAGAATCCGCTCTTTGGACCACACCAGTTCCAGCATCGGGGTCAGCAACGCCTCCAGCGCTTTGCGCGTGTAATTGCGCCCGTGCCAGAGATAGACATTCTTCACCGTCTGCTGGCTGATGGTTGAGGCGCCACGGTTGCCGCCATCCTCAATCGCGTCCTGAATGGCACGCACGTCAAATCCCCAGTGCATGCAGAAATTGGCGTCCTCGGCGGCCACCGCCGCACGCGCCATCACCGGGGCGATCTGCGCCATGGGTGTCCAGTCGTATTCCACGCTCCCCAGCCTGCGGTTTTCACCGTACATATAGGGCGTGGTCCAGGGCGCCACAAAAACACCCAGCGCCATCACGAGCGCCGTGACCACAAAACCCCCCAGCAAAATACGGAAAACCCAGCGCCGCAGCGCTTTCATAAAAAGCTGCGGTGCACGCGCGCTTTTCTTCTTTCGACGGGTGGTTTTCCGCTTCGCCATGGCCCGGGTATAGGCGGGCCATGGCGTCTTGTGAACCGAAAGCTGCGGCGATTATTCCGCAGGAACGGCCGCCTCTTCGATCCCCAGCGGCGCCGGCAGATGATCCAGCATCTCTTTGGGACAGATCTGCAGGAAACTGCGCTTTTCGGTGTCCCAGTGCTGCAGGATATCAGCGACCCGGCGGCTGCCGGTTTCGCGCAGGTGCATCTCAAGCAGCTCTTCGAGCTCATTCAGCCAGTGATCGACCGTGACCGGGCAGGTGACCAGCGTTTCCATGTTCATCATGGGCGGCGCCTTGCCGTCGGGGTCATAGAGATAGGCCATGCCCCCGGTCATGCCGGCGCCGAAGTTGGCCCCGATCTCGCCAAGGATCACAGCAACACCGCCGGTCATGTACTCGCATCCGTTCGAGCCGCAGCCTTCGATCACGACCTTTGCGCCGGAGTTGCGCACGGCAAACCGCTCGCCCGCCCGTCCGGCGGCAAAGAGATAGCCCGCTGTCGCACCGTAAAGCACCGTGTTGCCGATGATCGTATTTTCGCAGGCTTTGATCGGCGAGGCCATGGGCGGGCGTACAACGATCATGCCGCCCGAGAGCCCCTTGCCGACATAATCATTCGCATCGCCCGACACCTCCAGTTTCAGCCCCGGTGCCGCAAAAGCGCCCAGCGACTGACCGGCAGAGCCCGCAAGCTTGACCGTCAGGTGATCAGGCTGCAACGCATTGTTCATACCGAACTTTTTTACGATGTGGCTCGCCGTGCGGGTGCCCACGGTGCGGTGCGTGTTCTGCACCGCATAGGAAAGCTGCATCTTTTCGCCGTCCTCAAGGAAGCGCGCCGCATCCCGCACGATCTCCGCATCCAGCGTATCAGGCACCGGGTTACGCGCCTTGGACCGGTCGTAAACGATGTCAGCCGCACCATCGACGGTGATCAGCAGCGGATTGAGATCCAGATCATCGAGGTGCGCCGAGCCGCGGCTGACCTGCGCCAGCAGATCCGCGCGTCCGATCACATCATCAAGGCTGCGCGCCCCGATCTCAGCCAGGATCTCACGCACTTCGGTGGCGTAAAAGGTGATCAGATTGACAACCTTATCCGCATTGCCGGTGAATTTCGCGCGCAGGCTTTCGTCCTGCGTACAGACGCCCACGGGGCAGGTGTTGGACTGGCACTGGCGCACCATGATGCAGCCCATCGCAATAAGGGCCGCAGTGCCGATGCCGTATTCCTCGGCCCCCATCATCGCCGCCATCACGATGTCACGCCCGGTGCGCAGGCCGCCGTCGGTTCGCAGCGTCACGCGTTCGCGCAGGTTGTTCATCGCCAGCACCTGATGCGCCTCGGTGAGGCCCATCTCCCAAGGCAGACCTGCGTATTTGATCGAGGTCGCGGGGCTGGCACCCGTGCCGCCGTTATGGCCGGAAATCAGGATGATATCCGCCTTGGCCTTGGCGACACCTGCCGCAATCGTGCCGACCCCTGACGAGGCGACGAGTTTGACGGTGACCTTACAGCGCGGATTGATCTGTTTGAGGTCATAGATCAGCTGGGCCAGATCCTCGATGGAATAGATATCGTGGTGCGGCGGCGGGCTGATCAGGGTGACGCCTTTGGTCGAATGCCGCAGGCGGGCAATCAGGTCAGTGACCTTCATGCCGGGCAGTTGTCCGCCCTCGCCGGGCTTGGCGCCCTGGGCCACTTTGATTTCCAGCTCTTCGCACTGGTTGAGGTATTCCGCCGTCACGCCGAACCGGCCCGACGCCACCTGTTTGATCTTGGCCGACGGGTTGTCGCCGTTGGGCTCAGGCACAAAATGCGCCGGATCCTCGCCGCCTTCGCCACTGTCGGATTTCGCACCAATGCGGTTCATCGCGACGTTCAGCGTTTTATGTGCCTCCGGGCTCAGCGCACCGAGGCTCATGCCCGGCGTGACAAACCGTTTGCGGATGGAGGTGATGCTCTCGACCTCCTCAATCGGTACCGGTTTGCCCAGCGGTTTGATATCGAGAAGGTCGCGCAGATGAATGGGCGGATTGCTCTGCATCTTGGCGGAATACTGCTTCCACATCTCGTAAGAGGCGCGGTTGCAGGCCATCTGCAGCATGTGCATCGATGTCGCTTCCCAGGCGTGCGTTTCGCCCGATTTGCGCGCTTTGTAAAAGCCGCCGATCGGCAGAACGGACCCGTCGCCGCTCCAGCCTTTGCGGTGCACCTCCTCGGCCTTGTGCTGAATGCCCCAGATACCGATGCCTGAAATCCGGCTGGTCATGCCGGGGAAATACTCCGCAACCATCGCGCGGCTGAGGCCCACGGCCTCGAAATTCAGCCCGCCGCGATAGGATGAGATGACCGAAATGCCCATTTTGGCCATGATCTTCAGCAGACCCTGGTCGATGGCTGTGCGGTAGCGTGCGATGGCCGTCGTCAGGTTCACATCAAGCAGGCCACGGTCGATCCGGTCGGCAAGGCTGTCTTCGGCAAGATAGGCGTTCACCGTCGTCGCACCGCAGCCGATCAGCACCGCGAAATAATGCGGATCAACGCATTCCGCCGAACGCACATTCAGCGAGGTAAAGGTGCGCAGTCCCTTGCGCGTCAGGTGGCTGTGCACCGCACTTGTGGCCAGGATCATCGGCATTGCGACCCGCGCCTCGCCGGAGTGCTGATCGGTCAGCACGATATGTCCCGCGCCTGAGCGCACGGCGTCTTCGGCCTCTGCACGGATACGCTGCAACCCGGCGGAAAGCGTACCGGTCTCAAAGGAACAGTCGATCTCAACCAGCTCGGCATTAAAGTGCTTTTTCAGCTCCTCGAACTGCGAATTACCGATGAACGGGCTGTCGAGCGTCAGGATCTCGGTCTGGCTGCTGTCCTCATCAAGCACGTTCTTGAGGTTGCCGAACCGCGTCTTGAGGCTCATCACGCGGAATTCACGCAGACTGTCGATCGGCGGGTTCGTCACCTGGCTGAAGTTCTGCCGGAAAAAGTGGCTGAGCGGACGGTACTGACCCGAGAGCACCGCCGACGGCGTGTCATCACCCATTGAGGCCAGCGTCTCTTTGCCGTCCTCGGCCATGGGGGCGAGGATCTGTTCGAGCTCTTCGATGGAATAGCCCGCGGCCACCTGACGGCGGCGCAGCTCACCGCCGGTAAAGAGCGGCTTTTCGGTCACCCCGCCCAGCTCGCTGTCGAGATCGTTGATCTTGCCAACCCATTCGCCAAAGGGCTGGGAGGCGGCAAGTTTGTCCTTGATCTCAGTATCATGAAAAAGGCCACCGTTTTTCATATCGACCGCCAGCAGCTGTCCGGGGCCCAGGGCACCCTTCTCCACCACACGGGCTTCATCGAGCGGCACCATGCCCGCCTCTGAGCCTGCGATCAGCATATTGTCGGAGGTCACCACATAGCGCATCGGCCGCAAACCGTTGCGGTCGAGGCCAGCGCAGACCCAGCGCCCGTCGGTCATTGCAAGGGCGGCGGGCCCGTCCCAGGGCTCCATCACCGAGTTGCAGTAGGAGTACATATCGCGCCAGGCCTGGGGCAGTTCCACGGCCTGTTTCGACCAGGATTCCGGCACCAGCATGGTTTTCGCCATCGGCGCATTACGCCCCGCGCGCACCAGCACTTCAAAGACCGCATCAAGGGCCGCACTGTCGGACGAGCCCGCCGCGACAATCGGTTTGATATCCTCGGCCATGTCGCCAAAGGTTGACGACGCCATGCGGATCTCGTGGCTTTTCATCCAGTTGAGGTTGCCGCGCAGTGTGTTGATCTCGCCGTTGTGAGCCAGCATCCGGAAGGGCTGCGCCAGCCACCACTGCGGGAAGGTGTTGGTGGAATAGCGCTGGTGATAGATCGCAAAGGCGCTCTCGAACCGCTCGTCCATCAGATCGGGGTAAAACTCCGCCACATCCTGGGCCAGCATCATGCCTTTGTAGATGATCGACCGGCAGGACATCGACGCAATATAAAGCGTCGGCACCTGGGCTGCGAGAGCTGCCTTTTCGATGCGCCGGCGGATCACGTAAAGCTCGCGCTCAAAGGTTTCCTCATCCACGCCCTTGATATTGGAGATCAGGATCTGCTCGATCTCGGGCCGGGTCGCATTGGCCTTTTCACCCAGCACAGAGATGTTCACCGGCACATGGCGCCAGCCATAAATGTAATAGCCCATGCGCAGAACTTCGGTCTCCACGATGGTCCGGCAGGTTTCCTGGGCTGCAAAGTTGGTGCGCGGCAGAAACACCTGGCCCACTGCCATCAGCAGATCGGTTTTGGGTTGGTGGCCGGTGCGCCGCACCTGATCGTAAAAGAAATTCGCCGGGATCTGAACGTGGATGCCCGCGCCGTCGCCGGTTTTGCCATCCGCATCGACAGCGCCCCGGTGCCAGATCGCCTTCAGCGCCCGGATGCCGTTTTCCACGACATTCCGGCTTGGTTTGCCATCAATCGACACCACAAGGCCAACGCCGCAGGATGAATGCTCTTCGCTTTCGTCATAAAGCCCGTGTTCGGCCATATACGCGCGTTTTGCCTCTTCGCGGGCCACCCATGCATCATCATAAGTCATCCGGCATCTCCTCTGACGAAATTGTTCTTTGCTTCATATTCGGCGCGCGTGGCTTTCGGGTGATCGCCCCCGATCCGGGCTGCGGCCATGGCATCATCGGTGTATATCTCAGACCTCAGCGGCCAGTCGCGGGCCGCATCAAAAAGCCCGGGCATCAGCTCATAGGACGCGTCCGCGTCATCTGTATTGCGCATCCACAGGTTTGATCCGCAGATCGGGCAGAACGCCCGCTCCGCGAAATCCGACGAGGCATAGCGCGCCACATCGCCGGTCACTGTCACCGCGTCGGGCTGCGCTTCGAAACACATGAACACACCGCCCGACCACCGCTGGCACATGCGACAATGGCAGATGCCCGGGCGCGGGTCATGCCCGCCCGAAACGGTTATTTCGACGGCACCGCACAGGCAGTGCCCGGTGAGGGCGGCTGTTTCAGTCATCTGTCGCATCCGCTTCGGTGAACATTTCTATCGTCTCTTCCGTGCTCAGGCGGCGATGATCGCCGGCCAGCGCATATCCTGTGGGGCAGCGGTCGCTGAAAAACTCCAGCGTCAACCGGCCGCCCGCTGCATCGTCAAAAAGCCCCGCCGCAAGGTGGCGCACCCCGTCATGTGTCGTGCCGTACCAGAGCGTCGATCCGCAGGTCCCGCAGAACCCCCGCTCGGCCCAGTCCGACGAGACATAGCTCTGCGCAGGCCCTTCGACAGTCAGTGTCGCAGGATCCGCATCGACCGACATGAACATGGCGCTGGTATGCCGGCGGCACATGTCACAGTGACAGGCACGCAGACGCGGATCGTCAGACTGCACCGAGACCGTGACCGCGCCACAAAGACAGCGCCCGTTGAGAAGCTTTTTGTCACTCATCAGGATGTCCCTGCGCGGCGCGGAACGGGGCCCGTTCCGCCTGGCCGCGACGCCGGGCTGTTGCAGGAAGCAGTGTGAAATTCATTTCCCGTTAACTCCTCGCGGGCATTCAGGTCAGGCATCGTGACCCATGTGAAATGCCGTGTATGACAACCGGTGCACACTCTGTGCACGGGATGTGCACGGCCTGTGACCGGGGTTTATTCTGCTGCAATGGCGTCCGGCGTGTCGAGTTTCGCAAGGATCGCCTCGGCGCAGTCGCGGCCATCACGAATGGCCCAGACCACGAGGCTCGCGCCCCGCACGATGTCACCAACGGCATAGACGCCTTCCAGATCCGTGGCCCCGGTGGTGAACTCAGCTTTGACCGTACCCCAGCGCGTTACCGGCAGCTCAGGCTGATCCCAAAGCGTCGGCAGGTTCTCGGGCTCAAAGCCCAGCGCCATGATCACCAGGTCCGCCTCTTCGACGTAATCCGCGCCGTCGATCACCTCGGGCGCCTGACGCCCGGTGGCATCAGGTGCACCAAGGCGCATCTTCTGCACCATAACCCCTGTCACCGGATCGCCTGCAAAACCCTTTGGCGCGGAGAGCCATTCAAAGATCACACCCTCTTCTTCGGCGTTCTTCACTTCGCGCTGGCTGCCTGGCATATTTGCCCGGTCGCGGCGGTAGAGACACTTAACGCTCGTCGCACCCTGCCGCACCGAGGTGCGCACGCAGTCCATTGCAGTGTCGCCACCGCCGATCACGACCACGCGTTTGCCTTCGGCATTCAGCATGCCGGAATCAAACTCTTCCACGGGGTCACCGAAGCTTTTGCGGTTGCTGGCCGTCAGGAAATCGATTGCCCGGACGAGCCCCCCGGCACCCACACCCGGCGCCTCGATTTCGCGGGTTTTGTAAACGCCGGTGGCGATGATCACAGCGTCATGCCTGTCACGCAGTTCGGCGAAGGTGATGTCTTCGCCCACATTACAGTTAAGCTCAAAAGTAACGCCGCCTTTTTCCAGCTGTTCGTTGCGGCGCATCACCACGTCCTTTTCCAGCTTGAAACCGGGGATGCCATAGGTGAGCAGACCCCCGGCGCGGTCATAGCGATCATAGACAGTGACCTGCACGCCGGCGCGGCGCAGCACATCCGCCGCCGCGAGCCCGCCCGGGCCTGCGCCGATGATACCCACAGATTCAGTGCGTTCCTGCGCCGGGCTGATCGGCTGGACCCAGCCTTCTTCCCATGCGGTGTCGGTGATGTATTTTTCGACCGCCCCGATGGTGACCGTTCCGTGGCCGGACTGCTCAATCACGCAGTTGCCTTCGCACAGGCGGTCCTGCGGGCAGATCCGCCCGCAGATCTCGGGGAAGGTGTTTGTGGCCTGGCTCACCTCATAGGCTTCCTGCAGCCGCCCTTCGGCGGTCAGCCGCAGCCAGTCGGGAATATTATTGTGCAGCGGGCAATGGCTCTGGCAGTAAGGCACGCCGCACTGGCTGCAGCGGCCGGACTGCTCGCGGGCCTTTTCTGCGGCGTACTCGGCATAAATCTCGCGGAAGTCTTCTTTGCGTATACCTGCGTCCCGCTTTACAGGCATATCCCGCTCCACGGTCACAAATTTCAGCATTGGTTGCTTAGCCATCGTCTATTTCCTCCGCAACAGAACAGCCCTCCCTCTATCGCATGTCCGAATGGAAATAAAGTCAGCCTTACTGACCTTTAATGGGAATTTTTCTCTTGTTGTGGTGGCGTGGTGCGGTAAAACAGCAAAAAGTATGACCGAATCGGACCTAAATTGCCACTTTCCATTTGATTCCCCGCGCTTATACCACAGGCGGGCACAGATTTTCAGGACAGCGCAGTGACACTCCTTCAGCTTCTCATCATTGCGATCATTCAGGGGGTTACCGAATTCCTGCCCGTCAGCTCGTCAGGTCATCTGGCGCTGCTGCCCGCCCTGACCGGCGGTCCGGATCAGGGTCTTGCCATTGATGTGGCTGTTCACATCGGCACGCTGCTGGCTGTGGTTCTGTACTTCTGGCCGGACGTCCGGATCGCGATCGCCGGCATGGGCAGGCTGCTGCGAGGCCGGGTCGACACCCAGGGCGCCTTTCTGGCCCTTTGCCTCGTTATTTCGACAGTGCCGGTGACCATAGCCGGCCTCGCGATCAGGCTCGCCGGGCTTGATGAAATGATGCGCTCTGTGGCCGTGATCGGCTGGGCGATGCTGATCTTCGGTCTGGTGCTCTACTGGGCGGATCAGACCGGCGGGACACGCAAAACCTCTGCGCAATGGTCGATCAAAGACGCAGCCCTGATGGGCCTTGCCCAGATGCTGGCGCTTATACCGGGCACCTCGCGTTCAGGGATCACAATTACCGCTGCGCGGCGCCTTGGCTATGGCCGCGAAGGGGCCGCGAAACTGGCGATGCTGATGTCGATCCCGACCATCCTCGCCTCCGGCGTGCTGCTGAGTTTTGACGTGATTGCCGATGCCGACCGGGCTCTGGCGCGCGACAGCGCAATCGCGGCAGTCTTTGCCTTCCTTGCGGCACTGGGGGCGCTGGCGCTCATGATGCGCCTGCTCAACAGTGTCAGCTTCACGCCCTATGTCATTTACAGGGTGGTTCTGGGCATCATTCTGCTGGTGATCGCCTATAGCTAGGTGCGCAGATTACGGGCTGATTCCTTGATCGCGTCGTACTGACCCGACGGGCGGAACCGCCACAGATATTCAGGCAGCACGGAGCCCATATCCGTCGGTGTAATCCCAAGATCAGCAAAGGTTTTCTGATCTGCGGACACCACGTTGTCGTTGGCAAGATTGCGCACCTGATCGCGGGTGATCATCCTGTTCGGGATGAGCCCGAGCGACAGGGTCTGCAGCAGGTCAAAACCCCATCCCATCATCCGCCCGACGAAAAACGGAATATTCACGATGAGGCGGCGGCGGTGGATGATTTCCAGCATCTGCTGCATAAGATCTCTGAAGGTTTTCGCCTCTGGTCCGCCAAGCTCATAGATGCCTGCGGCCGCATTCCCGGTAAGTGCGCGTTCCGCCGCCTGCGCGACGTCGTCCACATAGACGGGCTGAAACTTCGTATCCGCACCGACGACCGGCAGGAACGGGCTCGTGCGGGTCATACCGGCAAAGCGGTTAAAGAATTCATCTTCGGGCCCGAAGACCACTGAAGGCCGCAGGATTACAGCATCCGGCATATGGCGAAGCACGGCGGCTTCGCCTTCAGCTTTGGTGCGGGCATAGTCGCTGTCAGAATTTTCATCAGCGCCGATGGCTGAGATCTGTACCATCCGGGTGATGCCTGCTTCGGCGGCAAGGCGCGCAATCCGGGCGGCACCCTCGGCCTGCACCGCGTCAAAACTGTTTTTGCCGCTTTCCGCCAGGATACCGACGCAGTTCACGACAGCATCCGCGCCCTGCATCACCTGAGCCACGGAGGCATCATCGCGCACATTACAGAGCACCGGCTCGACCTGGCCCACGACGCCGTAGGGTTTCACAAAGATCGCCTCGTTCGGGCGACGCACTGCGACCCGCACACGCCAGCCGGCTTTCGCCATTCTGCGGGTGATATAACGCCCGACAAAACCTGAACCGCCATAGATCGTGACCAGCTTTGACATAGTGTGCCTCATTGCGTTGTGCGCCCTTACCCGATGTACCCCCCGCCCCGCAGTGAAACAAGGCGCAAATCCGCGCGGGTGCAGGGTTTTGTCCTGCCCGGGCAGCGATGACCCGGGATGAATCGGGTGTCAAAATTCCGTTTGACACCTCTCAGCGTTGGGCTTACACGCCTGATCCACGACACCTGCCCAGGTGGCGGAATGGTAGACGCGCTAGCTTCAGGTGCTAGTACTCGCAAGGGTGTGGAGGTTCGAGTCCTCTCCTGGGCACCAGTCAACTCTCAGCAATCTGTAAACACGTGCGACACACGGCGCGGGCTTTGTGGCCTGTGCACCTTTCACTCCCCTGTTCGTGCGGCGGCACAGAACTGAACGGCGCGCGGTATCGCACTCATCGTGCCATTGGCTTCATCAGCGCGGGGCGCTTTGCGGGGCCCTGCCCGGCTACTGAACCCATGGCGCAATGTAGAATTCCGGTTTTAAGCTCTGTGCGCAGGTATCGGTAAACTTCCGACCGGGATCATGGGTGAAGGCAAGGCCGATATCAGAGACACAGCGGGCATACAGAACTGATCCGTGGCCGGTTTCGGGAAAGACGAGGGCCTGCGCATCAGAAAACCCGGAAATTGCAGCGGCGCCCCATTTCCAGGATGTCTGCTGGTCCCATGTCCCGCCAATGGCCAGCGTCGGAATATCGCTGGCAAAGGGCACCTGAAAGTTTTCGCGCGGATGATGGTCAAACATTTCACAGATCGCGAAATACTGCGTGGTGGTCGGAGTCCAGTAGGTTGTGACAGCAGGATAGGCATATGTGCTGCGCAATTCTTCGAACCCGGCAAGAGAATTGAACGGGATGTCCTCCTGACAGGCGTAAATCCACAGATCGACAGTATTGGTGAAACTGACTGAACTGAACTGAACCGACATGGCGGCTGAGCGGAAGAATTCGTCGATTTCCTCTGTATTCATAGCGGCGATGACCGCGCTCAGCCGCGCGCGGGCGTCACCCTCAAAATGCATGGCGACAAAGGCGGTAAGCGCCTCTGCTGTCGGGGAACCGGCGACCAGTGCTGCGAAATCACGCGCCATAGCGACCGTCCGGGACGGGTCTCCAAGCGCGGATGTCCCTGCCCGGGAAAGCTCTTCGTCGAGCACCGCAGCCAGCGGGCCCAGATCACGCGACCGGCGCACGGCATCGCGCAGCGCGGGCAGGGTGAGGCTCAGTCCGTGGTCCGTCTCCTTCAGCGTTTCAGCCTGGGATATCGCGAGATCCAGCAGGGTCCGGCTTTCGTGATCGTTCACGGTCACCCCGGCACGGAGAGCGGCCATTCTGTCGTCCGGCAGGATAAACCCGTTGCCATAGACCAGATCAATCGCCGGGCTCAAAGCCTCGCCCCGCGCGAACTCGTAGATCATCGCCGGCATATAGGGCGTGATACTCAGACGAGAGAGGTGCTTTGCTCGCATCTCGAACATCGAGACCACAGCCTCCAGAGGCACCACATCACCGTCCGGACCGGTAAGCTCGCCGGCTTCTGCTTTGTTCAGCACGTCGTTGAGAACAGATCCGAGGTCAGGATAAGCCGCATTGCACGCGGTATCCTGCGCGCACTCCGTGACCAGTGCCTCCATCGAGTCGTTCAGAGGCGTCGCCAGAGTGTCATACCCCGGGATCCAGGGCGGGATGACGCCGTCGAGGATGACCGATCGCACACCGTCAGGGGCGCTCCGCATCACCTCCAGCGCAAGCTTGGTGCCATAGGAAATGCCATAAATGTTGTAGGTTTCATATCCCAGTGTCTGCATCACCGCCCGCGTATCATAAGCATTCTGCAGGGTGTTATATTTACTCAGATCGCGCGCGGAAGACTGCAGTTCGGCGAAACAGGCCTCAAAAACGGCGCCTTTGTCGTCCCGGACCACGGCATCAATCTGATCGGTGATCGTCTCGTGGCAGGCGACATTCGCAGAGGAAAGGCCCGCGGCGCGCTGGTCGAACATGATGACATCGCGCGTCTGGCGCCATGGGTCGAAAACCTGTGCAAAATACGCAAGGCCGTCGAGATTGCCTGAGCCCGGTCCCCCGTGCAGGTAGAGCAGCGGATCTTCCGCAGGCGTGCCTGAGCGGGATTTCATAACCGCAAACTGCAGGTTGATGTGGCTTTCTGCGTCGGGTGCATCGTGATCCTCCGGCACCCTGACGGACCCGCAGATGATGCTCCGCCCTTCCACTTCTGACGGCCCCGGGGCACTCGGGCATCGGTTTATCGTGACAGGAAAGGCGTCGTGGTGGCCGCCCCTCGCGATATCACCAAAAGTTTCCGCCGGATCGACCGGCTCCCCGGTGAGAGCTGCGATAACAGCCATAACCTTATCAAATTCCATAAACAAAATCCTCATCAGCTTCGTGCGGGTCTGGCGCAGCCCTGTGCGTGAATCAGACTGTACCACAGGTTTTACCGGCCAACACAAGGGCCGGCGCTTTCTCTTCCGGTCATGCAGGCCCGGCCAAACGGCTCTGTGACCTGCATCCAGACCACAAGCAGAAAATGTCCCGACCGCTATGGAATATTGTCGCCGCACCAGACCCGGTCCGGAGAGGATGCCGCCCGAAAAAGCGCAGAGTGCGTCATACGGGCGCGCTGCCAACCGGCCCCGCTTGCAATTCAGGCAAATGTCGTTTTTGTTGGGTTATGTCGTTTTCCGGGCATTCCGCCCGTCGTGGCACAGAGTGAGATCCTTCCTTCTGCCACGCAGATACTTCGCCTGCCCTCAGGTCTTTCACTTTCACTTCCATACCGGAGCCAGAATTTTATGACGTTTTCAGAAACCGTTCACCCCGCTGCCCTGAAATATGCCCGCGAAACAGAGGCCGGCACGCTGTCGCGGCGCGAATTCATGACCCGTGCCACATCTCTGGGCGTCACTGCCGCGGCCGCCTACGGTCTTCTGGGTCTTGCTCAACCGGCAAAAGCCGCGGCCCACGCTCAGGCGGGCGGTACGCTGCGCATTGAATCAACGGTCAAAGCGCTGAAAGATCCGCGCACCTATGACTGGCCGCAGATGTCCAACTATACCCGCGGGTATCTGGAGTATCTGGTCGAGTACCAGATTGACGGCAGCTTTGAGCCGATGCTGCTCTCGGGCTGGGAGGTCAACGAAGACGCCACGGAATACATGCTGTCCGTCCGGCCCGGGGTCACATGGACCAACGGTGATGCCTTTACCGCGCAGGACGTGGCCTTCAACATTGAGCGGTGGTGCGACAAGGGCGTCGAAGGCAATTCGATGGCGTCCCGCATGGGCTCGCTGGTGGATGCAGAGACCGGCAAAGCCCGCGAAGGAGCCATCAGCGTGGTCGATGACGCCACCGTGCGGCTGACGCTGGACAAGCCGGACATCACTCTGATCGCCGGGTTCTCGGATTACCCCGCTGCCATCGTACACCAGAGTTTCAACGGTGACCCGCTTGATAACCCGATCGGTACCGGGCCCTATCTTCCTGCTGAGTTTGAGGTTGGTGTACGCGCGGTGCTGGTGAAAAACGAGGACCACACCTGGTGGGGAGAGGGCGCCTATCTCGACCGTATCGAATACCTCGATTTTGGCACGGATCAGGCAAGTATCGTAGCCGCTGTTGATGCCGATGAGGTCGATATGGTGTACGAATCGCTGGGTGATTTCATCTTTATCCTCGACGATATCGGCCTGACAAAATCCGAAGCTGTGACCGCGAACACGGTGGTCATCCGCCCCAATCAGGAGGCTGTCGTGGATGGCAACACTCCTTATGCGGACGTCCGGGTGCGTCGCGCCCTTGCGATGGCGGTCGACAATGCGGTTCTGCTGGAGCTCGGATTTTCAGGCAACGGCCGGGTGGCGGAAAACCATCATGTTTCTCCCATTCATCCCGAGTATGCGGAGTTGCCCGCCCCGGTCTATGACCCCGCCGGCGCCAAAGCGCTGCTGGACGAGGCCGGCATGGGCGATTTCGAGCACGATCTGATTTCGATCGATGATACCTGGCGCAAGGACACGACAGATGCGGCGGCATCAATGCTGCGCGATGCCGGGATCAATGTGAAACGCACCGTTCTGCCCGGAGCGACGTTCTGGAACGACTGGGCCAAATATCCTCTGTCGAGCACTGACTGGGCACAGCGTCCGCTGGGCGTTCAGGTTCTGGCGCTGGCCTATAAGTCGGGTGAGGCGTGGAATGAAAGCGCCTTTGCCAGCGAGGAATTCGACAGCCTGCTGGAAGACGCTCTGGCGATCGCCGATGCCGACCAGCGACGCGAGGTGATGGCAAAGCTGCAGAAGATCATGCAGGACGAAGGCGTTATCATTCAGCCCTACTGGCGGTCGATATACCGGCACCACAAGGAGAGCGTCGTAGGTGCCGAAATGCACCCGACGTTCGAAATCCACGTCACCAAACTGGGGTTCGCCGCGTAAGGCCTTCCAGGGCTGACCAGACTGACGGGCCCGCACAGACAGCGCGGGCCCGTAAACGTGTCTGAAGAAGGCAGTGCTCCGGGCGTCATGTTTCTTGATCCGAGATCCGATCAGGGCAATACTTTACCACCGCTCGTAATTGATCACTGTCCGGATACTGACGCAGCCCCCCGGACCCAACCGGCAGCATACACTCATGCAATCTGCACATCAGGACGGCGATCCTTTACGCACCGGGCAGGATGACCGTCAGCCGGCCATGCTCGAATGGCTCGCAGAACAGGACAAAACGTATCTTCGGCGACGCAGGCTGGGTGACGGCCCGGAAAAGAACGCGATTGATTTTGTCAGAGAGCTTCTGAAGGAACTCGACGCAGGTCACAGTGACGCGGATAAAAAGGCTCTGGTCGCCCATGCTGTAAAGAACCGCACGGAAATACCCGCCGTCCTGCTCGTCGTCGCAGGATGGGTGAGCCTGCGGCTGAAGCGCTGGAGCGATACGAAGATGCTCGCGCGCGAGCTTGTGGGGCGGGATCATCACGATCTGCTCGCACAGCGCCTGATTGACGCGGCGGAGGAGAAATCTGCAGATCTGGAAACCGAGACCGATCGCTGGCTCAAAACGCGGATGTGCAACGCGCCGTTCAGAGAAATGGAGTCGCGCACGACCGGTCAGGTACACTTCTGCTGTTCCGCGTGGCAACCGGTGCCTATCGGGCGACTGGATGCCCCGAAACCGGACGGCTTCTGGAATTCTGAACGCGCCCGTGAGATCAGGCGGTCGGTGCTGGACGGCGATTTCACGCATTGCAGCCGGTGGCACTGCCCTTCGATCGCAGGGCGTCGTCTGCCGGAACGCGCTACCGGCACTCCGGCGCCGGCACTGCGCGCCGAGAAAGGGCCGCAACGGGTGATCCTGTCGCATGACCGCTCGTGCAATATATCCTGCCCGAGCTGCCGGACCGGTCTGATCAGTCTTCCGCATAAAGAGACCACAAAGCTGAACGATATCTTCGAAGAGCACCTGCTCCCGATCGTGCGCAATGCGAGGCACATCAAGGTGACGGGCTCCGGAGATCCCTTCGGCAGCCGCCATTTCCGCCATATTCTGCAGCGCCTGACCAGAACAAAATCCCCGACGCGGCGCATTCAGCTTCATACAAACGGCCTGCTGCTGAACGAACGGGCCTGGACCGATCTCAATCTCCGGGACAATGTCTCTTCTGTATGGATTTCGATTGATGCCGCCGAGCCGGAAACCTATTCCGTCCTGCGGCGTGGCGGGGACTTTGATACTCTGGTCAAAAATCTGAGGTTTCTGGGAGATCTTAACACGCGCGGCGAAATCGACACTCTGAGGCTGGACTTTGTCGTGCAGCAGGCAAATTATCTGCAGATGCCGGCCTTTGTGGATCTGGCACGGGAAGTCGGCGCCGACGGTGTTTACTTCCTGCGCCTGAGAAACTGGGGACATGTAGCTGCCGAAGTGTTCCGGAATCAGGATGTATGTTCCCCCGACCATGCAGAGCATGACCGGTTGCTGAACGTCCTGTCGGATGACCGGTTCGTATCGGACGCGGTTGAGCTTGGCAGCATGAGCCGCCTGGTCAGCCAGGCCCGTCAGTCAGTCGGGCGTCGCTGAGCCGAACCGCCTCGTGACGGACCGTCATGCTCCTGCCGCATTCCTGTCCGAAACGTGCCGGAGCGCGCCTTTTACGGCTGATCTCCCCGCCTGTTACCGGTCGATTCGGATTTTGGGGGCACGATTTTGACACATTCTTCCTGCCGGTGGCTGATTAACACTTAACATGCTGTTATTATTTATTTTATAAGCACCAGTCTTACTTGCCAGGCATGTAAAACCACCCTCTCAGAGCGGGTCTGCACAGCTTAATCGCCTCATGTAAGGGGCAATGTTTCCGCAGCGGCGACGATCGGGTGAAAAAGTTGAAATGCAGCAGAAATGTGGCATATGTTCGACATGACCGGTGCTGTGAGTATCAGTGACGAGGTCCGGTTAATCAGTTCTGGGTGGGGCGCACGCAGGAGTTTGTATGAACCTCAGAACCAGAACTTTAAGGCCATCGTTGTTTTTGATGGTCGCAGTTATTTCAGGATGCAGCGTAGGTTCGGACCGTGTGGTGACACGCGGTTCTGTTGCTGTTTCACCTGAGCCGGCTGATCAGTTCTGTTCCGGAGCGGGTGCCCTGCCCGGCCGCTCCGGACCCAATTATGTCACGCCCCGCACCGGATGCGCGGCCCCGTCTCTCGCCCTTCTGCGCGAGCCCCGGCAGGTAATTTACACCACCCGAGCGCCTCTGGATGAGACCGCACCCGGGGCGCAGACAATGTCAGGCAACGCGGATACGGGCCCCAGAACGACGGAAGATCGTAACGGCCTGCAGAACGCGACGCCATTTGACGAGTAACAAGGTCAGGATATTCTATGAGCATTGATCCCCGCAGCCGCCGCCTTCGCGCCCTTAACAACCGCATGTCCGATCGTGTCCTGATCAAACCGGCGCGCCACAGGTCCGACCTGCACATGCCCGACAGCCATACGGTCGCCGCCTATATCATCCGTGCCCTGAAAAACGGAATTACCAGCGCGCAGCTTGAAGCCGAAACCGGCTGGTCGCGCTCTACCGTGCGGGTCAATCTGCACAAGATCGCAAAGAAGTGCGGCATCGGCGTCGTGCGCCGTGATGAGCTGCTTTATCTTGTTCTGCCGGATGGTTCCGAAGACGCCGCCGGGCGGCCGGTCCGGGTCATCAACCCCGAAGACGCCCCCGCTCGAGCAGCAGGCGGGACACAGGTGGATGCTGTCATCACCCTGTGATCAGCGCGATGTGATCAGTCCGGCCTGCCGGTCGTTTCTTCAATCAGGTTTTTATAGAGCTTCCGGATCCTTTCGGTGACCGGTCTTTTGCCGTTTCCGACCGGTTTGCCGTCTACCGAGGCCACCGGCGTCTGCGCCCCGAAGGTGCCTGTCAGAAAGGCCTCATCCGCACCGTGAACTTCGTAAAGAGAAAAGTTTTTCTCAAAAACAGGAATGCCATTTGCGCGACAGAGGTCGATAACCTTCTGGCGGGTGACACCTTTCATGCAGTAGTCCCCTGTGGAGGTCCAGACCTCACCCTGGCGCACAATAAAGAAGTTGCAGGCGTTTGTGGTGTTCACAAATCCATGCGGGTCGAGCATCAGCCCTTCGTCGGCACCGGCTTCTTCAGCCTGCAGACAGGCGATCACGCAGTTCAGTTTTGAATGGCTGTTGAGCTTGGGGTCCTGCGACATCGGCAGGCCGCGCACCTGAGGCACCGTGGCCAGTCGGATGCCTGCCGACTGCAGGCTGTCCACCGGGGTTGAGTGCTCCATGATGATCACCAGCGTCGGCCCCGTGCGGCTGAGCGACGGGTGCTGAAACGGTTTCACTTTCACGCCGCGGGTCAGCATCAGACGGCAGTGCACTTCGCTGTGCATATCGTTGGCCGCCGCCGTGCGGGTCAAAGCATCAAGGATACCAGCACGGTCCATGCCCACATCAAGCGACACCGTTTTGCAGGACGCAAAAAAGCGGTCCATATGTTCGTCAAAAAACGCCCATGTGCCATTGTAGAGCCGCATGCCTTCCCACATGCCGTCTCCCAGCAGAAAGCCGCTGTCATAGACAGAGACTTTCGCCTCGTCACGGTGCAAAAGTGCGCCGTTGACCCAGATCCTGATGTCGCGGTTGCGCAGGTCTTCGTCAGCGTCGTGGGTGGTGTGGCTGTCAGTCGTCATTTCGTGCTCCGCACATGCTTGTGGCCGCTCTCAGACGATCACTTCCTGCGCCACCTGTTTTTCCAGATCAAAGACGCGTTTATACCGTTCGATTTCATCCTCAGGCCCCATCGCTTTGTTCGGGTTGTCAGAGAGTTTGACGGTGGGTTTTCCGTTGGCACTGACCGCTTTGCACACCAGTGAAAAGGGTGCGAGCCGGTCGTCCGGCACCAGGTTCCGGAAATCATTGGTCAAGAGTGTTCCCCAGCCGAATGAGACATTCACCCGGTCTGAAAACTGCTCATGCAGGGTGCGGATCGTCTCTACATCGAGGCCATCGCTGAAGATCACGCGCTTTTCGGACGGGTCTTCTCCACGCTCTTTCCACCAGCCAATCGCGAGTTCGGCGGCCTGAGCCGGATCGCCGCTGTCCACACGGATGCCGGTCCACCCCGCCAGCCAGTCAGGCGCTTTGTCGAGAAACCCCCGGGTGCCGAAGGTGTCCGGCAGAATGATGCGCAGGTTACCCTCGTGTTCTTCATGCCAGTCGGAGAGCACGTCATAGGGCGCCTGTGCCAGTTCCGCGTCATTCTCTGCAAGGGCCGCATAGACCATCGGCAGCTCATGGGCGTTGGTGCCGATCGCTTCCAGCTCGCGGGTCATGGCGATTTTACAGTTCGAGGTGCCGGTAAAGGCGCTGCCGAGACCTTCCTGCATCGCCTGCACGCACCAGTCCTGCCACAGATAGCTGTGGCGCCGCCGGGTGCCGAAATCCGCAATCGACAGGTCTTTGATATCGCGCATGGCCTCGATCTTTTCCCACACGCGGGTCATGGCACGGGCATAAAGCACCTGAAGCTCGAACTTGCCCATGGTGTCGAGCACGGCGCGCCCCCGCAACTCCATCAGCACGGCCAGCGCCGGGATCTCCCAGAGCATCACCTCGGGCCAGCTTCCCTCGAAGGTCAGCTCATACTGATCGCCCTTGCGCTCAAGGTGATAAGGCGGAAGGCGCAGCTGCTCGAACCACTCCATGAAATCCGGCCGGAACATCTGGCGTTTGCCGTAAAAGGTATTGCCGCGCAGCCAGGTGCTTTCGCCACGAGAAAGCGAGAGCGACCGGATATGATCGAGCTGCTCGCGCAGCTCGCCCTCGTCGATCAGTTCTGCCAGCGGCACGTCTTTGCTGCGGTTGATCAGGCTGAAGGTCACGCGGGTGTCGGGTTTGTTGCGAAAGACCGACTGGCACATCAGCAGTTTATAAAAATCAGTGTCGATCAGTGAGCGCACAATCGGGTCGATTTTCCATTTGTGGTTCCAGACGCGGGAGGCGATATCAACCATTGCCGGTCTCCAGGGTCACGCCCGCCACCTGCATGCCCGCGCGCGCCGCCGCAAGCGAGCCTTCAAGGTCAATGGCGCGGCAGAGATCTTCGCGCACCGTCACCCTGAACCCCTTCTTTGCAGCATCAACCGCCGAAAAGTTCACACAGAAATCAAGCGCGAGCCCGACCATGGTCAGGTCAGTAATTCCACGGGTGCGCAGGTAACCGTCAAGCCCCGTCGGTGTCTCGTGGTCGTTTTCAAAAAGTGCTGAGTAACTGTCGATCGCAGGGTTGTACCCTTTGCGAATGATCATATCGGCCCGGTCGGTCTGGAGCGCCGGGTGAAACTGTGCGCCGAGGCTGCCCTGAATGCAGTGATCGGGCCAGAGCACCTGCTGGCCATAGGGCATATCGATCATGTCATAGGGTGATTTACCCACATGCGAAGACGCAAACGACGAGTGCCCGGCAGGATGCCAGTCCTGGGTCAGAATGACCGCCTCCGCGCCCGCCATCAGCATGTTGATGCCGTCGACAACATCATCCCCGCCGGGCACGGCAAGCGCGCCACCCGGGCAGAAGTCTTTCTGCACATCGATTACAATCAGGGCCGTGGTCATGATCTGCGCTCCCGTGTTCACCTGCATTTGGGTAAGCGGGGGCGCCTCCCGCGTCAATGGCAAGGCCCGGTGCGGGCACGATGCCGCCTCTTGCCTGATCGCGCCGGCGGGCGTATCTGAGCGCCCATGTACACGATTGCCGCTCTCTATCACTTTACCCGGTTTGACGCGCCTGAGGCCCTTAAGCCGGCGCTTCTTGATCTGTGTCTGGCACAGGATGTCAAAGGCACGCTGTTGCTGGCACCCGAGGGCGTGAACGGAACAATTGCCGGTCCTGCTGCCGGGATACATGCGGTGATTGCGCACCTGAAGTCCCTGCCGGGCTGCGCAGAACTGGAATGGAAAGAGGCGCAGAGCAATACGCCCCCTTTCAACCGGATGAAGGTGCGCATCAAGCGCGAGATCGTGACCATGCACCAGCCCGATGTCGATCCGCGCGCCCGGACCGGCCACTATGTCGAGTCTCAGGACTGGAACGACCTGATCGCCGATCCGGATGTTGCCGTGATCGATACGCGCAATGACTACGAGGTTGCGATCGGCACTTTCAAGGGCGCCGTTGATCCTGAAACCGCCAGTTTCGGGGATTTCCCGGCCTGGTGGGCAGCGAACAAAGACCGTTTCCGCGACAAGAAAATCGCAATGTTCTGTACCGGTGGGATCCGCTGTGAGAAATCGACCAACTATCTGCTCGGACAGGGTGTGGATCACGTGTTTCACCTCAGGGGTGGTATTCTGAAATATCTTGAAGACGTTCCTCAGGAGAACAGCACCTGGCAGGGCGAATGCTTTGTCTTTGACGCGCGGGTCAGCGTCGGGCACGGGTTGCGCGAAGGGCCGCACATACTGTGCTACGGGTGCCGCCGGCCGATCCTGCCCGAGGACCGGGCACGACCGGAATTTGAGGAAGGCGTGAGCTGTCATCAGTGCTTTGCCGAGACCACGGATTTTGACAAAGACCGCTTTCGCGAGCGGCAGAAACAGATCCGCCTGGCCCGCGCACGCGGGGATTAACCCGGACATCCGGCCGAAACCTGCTCCCTGTTAAGCCGATCGAAACACCTTGCCCGTTATACCCGGGGTCGGGTGAATAAAGAGTGGTGGAGATATGGGCGCGCAGAGCAATCTGGCACCGGTCATCATCAAACGGAAAAAAGTTATCGCAGCCGGCCACCATGGTGGCGCCTGGAAAGTCGCATATGCGGATTTCGTCACGGCAATGATGGCCTTTTTCATGATGATGTGGCTGTTGAATGCAACGACGGAACAACAACGCTCCGGACTGGCGGATTATTTTTCGCCGACGGTTCCGATCAACCGGATTTCCGGTGGTGGGGACGGTAACTTCGGCGGCGACAGTATGATGGCCGAGGACACCCTGCCGCAGACCGGTACGGGTGCGACTGCAGAACATTCGACAATTCAGAAACAGTCGCGCGGACAAAGCGGGATGACGGCCACAGGCGGCGATCTTGATCAGGCAGAGGCGGCACTGAAGGCTCTGATGGACGAGCTTATGGGGCGTGGCGGTGAAAGCACCGTCATGAACAATCTGCTCGAGCATATTGTCACGCGCATCACTGACGAAGGACTGGTGATCGAGCTGTTCTCAACCGAAAGCGCAAGGATATTCGAAGCCGGCACGGCCGAGCCGACGCAGTTGCTGCGTGATCTGACAGACCTTGTTGCCAGCGTCGCCCAGACGGTAACCAATCCGGTGGCCATCGGCGGGCATGTTCAGTCGAGCCCGATCGTGGTCGCAAAAAGCCCGGTGTGGGATATTTCATCTGATCGTGCGGATCAGATACGGCTTCTTATTGAGCAGGGTGGCGTTGCGACGGGGCGTGTGCACCGGGTGACCGGTCATGCCGACCGTGAGCTGGCGGATGATAATCCGATGGCTGCCCGCAACGAGCGGGTCGAGATTGTGCTGCTGCGGTGAACCAGGGCAAAAATGTGGCGCATTTTATCTGTTAGCGCGGTGTTAAGCCGGCGCCTTTATCTGATGGTCCTGACCGGATTACACATCAGAAAGGCGTGCTTATGTCCATTTCATCTTCGCTCAACGCAGGGGTTGCGGGTCTGCAGACGAATTCACAGCGTCTGGCCTCCATCTCGGACAACATCGCGAATTCATCCACCTACGGCTACAAACGGGTCGAAACGGATTTTGAATCCATGGTGCTGTCAAGCGGGGGCGGGTCTTATGCGGCAGGCGGCGTACGGGCAAACACGCAACGCCTGATCGATGAGCGCGGCACCCTGATTTCAACCTCGAATGCGACTGATCTTGCGGTGCGCGGCGGCGGCATGCTGCCCGTGGCTCAGGCCGCTCAGGTTCAGACCGCAGGAACCGATGCGCCGATGTTTCTGACCACCACCGGATCCTTTCGGACCGATGCCGAAGGATACCTGACATCTCAGTCCGGCCTTGTCCTGATGGGCTGGCCTGCGGCAAACGACGGAACAATTCCGCCTTATCCCCGCGACACTGCTGATGGTCTCGAACCGGTGCGTATCAACACCGGTCAGCTGGCAGGCAATCCGACGACACAGATGGCACTCGGCATCAACCTGCCTGCCACCGCGACGGAGGCAGATTCCGCCGGTCTCGTCGAACAGATTTCAGTTGAGTATTTTGATAACCTCGGCACCTCTCAAAGCGTGAATATCACTTTCACGCCTGCAGTTCCGGCTCTTCCGACGGATCCCGCAACGAACAGCTGGACCATGCAGATGTTCGATTCCACCGATCCGGCCACGGTCATCGGTGAATATACGCTGACCTTTACCGACGCCCGTGTCGGCGGTGGCTCTCTGGCATCCGTCACGCCGGTCGGCGCCAGCGCACCCTATGACGATACGACCGGGCTGCTGACGATCAACGTCGCGGCCGGCCCTATTGAAATAGATATCGGCGCGCTCGGCGATACCGAAGGCCTGTCGCAGCTGTCCTATAATTTCGCACCGATCTCAGTGACCAAAGACGGCTCGGCAATCGGTAACTTTGTCGGCGTGGACGTCGATGCAAACGGTTATGTGCGCGCGTCATTTGATACCGGTGAGATCCGTACAATTTATCAGATACCCCTGATTAACGTCCCTAACCCTAACGGTTTGCAGGCTTTTGACAGCCAGACCTATCTGCCATCCCGGCAAAGCGGCACCTTCTTTCTGTGGGACGCCGGTGACGGTCCGACGGGCGACATCGTTTCTTTTGCACGTGAGGAATCCACCACGGATGTGGCTGGCGAACTGACCGATATGATCAAAACGCAGCGCGCCTATTCCTCCAATGCCAAGGTAATACAGACCGTGGATGAAATGCTGCAGGAAACGACAAACATCAAACGGTGATGCAGGCCGTCACTGACCAGGGCTTCACACAGAAAGGGCGGTAATGTCCATTTCATCAGCACTATCCAACGCAATGACAGGGCTCGGCGCGGCCGGGCGCACGTCAGAGATCATCTCGTCAAACATCGCAAACGCGATGACCCCGGGATACGGCGTGCGAAACCTCTCGCTGTCGTCGTCACAAATGGGTGGCGTCAGTGTCGATGGCGTAATGCGCAACGTGAACCCTGCTTTGCTGGCCGATGTCCGGTTGTCGGGTGCTTCCTTCCGGAATGCCACGGCCCGGACAGAGTTTCTGACCCGCTACGAGGATATGCTCGGCACGCCGGATCAGCCGTCATCTCTGTCTGCGCGAATTGCGAAATTCGAAGAGACGCTCATCACAGCAGCGAGCCGTCCGGATGCGCCGGAGCGGCTTTCGGGGGCCGTTGAGGCCGCGCGTGATCTGGCCGGCATCATATCGGACGCCTCTGTCGGAGTGCAGCAGGCTCGCAGCGAAGCCGACCGGAACATCAGCGTTCAGGTCGACAGGCTGAACACCTCGCTGGAAAACGTCAGGGAACTGAACGGCCGCATCACCCGGACAATTACGCTGGGTGGAGATCCGTCGTCCCTTTATGACCTGCGGCAGGCTCTGGTAGATGAGATCAGCGACATGGTCCCGGTGCGTCAGGTTCCCAGAGATAACGGCAAAATTGCACTCTATTCCACCGGCGGCGCCATCCTGCTTGATGGCGGCGTTGCAGAGATTGAGTTTATGGCCGTCAATCAGGTGACCGCCTATATGAATCTTGGCGCCGGTACATTGTCGGGACTGACTGTCAACGGCATTGAAGTGCGCACCGACAGTGAACGCGGCGCTCTCGGAGGCGGCTCACTCGGAGCCGAGTTTGAGATCCGCGACGAACTTGGAACGGACGCGCAGACGCAGCTGGACGCACTTGCCCGCGATCTGATTGAACGGTTTCAGGACCCTGCCGTCGACCCCACGCTTCTACCCGGAGATGCGGGCCTTTTTACAGATGAAGGAATGTGGCTTGACCCTGCCAACGAAACCGGACTGTCCGGTCGCCTCGAAATAAACGCAGCGGTTGATGTGCGTCAGGGCGGTGAGCCGTGGCGCATCCGGGATGGTCTGAACGCCGTCGCCCCCGGAGAGGTTGGAGACGCACGGCTGATCCAGAGCCTCACCACGGCCCTTCAGACAACGCGTGCTCCAGGTTCCGGGGATTTTGGTGCCGGCGCATTTTCCGCGATCAATCTTGCCTCCGCTCTTACGTCGCAGCTTGGGTCTGACCGCTTTCAGTCCGAACAGAAACTCAGTTTTGCGTCGTCGCAGTTTGATGAACTTACTCAGCAGATGCTGAGCGAGGGAGTTGACACCGACAGGGAGCTTCAGCGTCTCCTGATTGTCGAGCAGTCATACGCAGCCAATGTGCGGATGATCGAAGCCGCTGACGAAATGATGCAAACAATTCTGAGGATCTGATCATGAATTCCACGTCAATCGGCGATCTGTCCCACGCATTCATGATGCAACGACGCAGCGTTTCTCTCCGCAACGACCTCTTCCGTCTCACCGACGAGTTGTCGAGCGGTCAGGTCGCTGATGTCCGCGGTGTGCTGGCCGGCAATCACAGCTATCTCACCAGTCTTGAACGAACCCTCGAAGTTCTTGGTGGCTATTCGGTTGCCAACAGCGAAGCGGCCTACCTTACGGGTGCAATGCAGGTATCGCTTGAGCGGGTACAGGACATAGGCGGCAAACTCGGGATTGATCTGCTGCTTGCCAGCGGTGGGCCGATCGGCGTTGTCGCCGGTAATCCATCAGAAAATGCACGGGTGCAGCTTAGCGGGATTATCAATTCACTGAACGACGACATTGCGGGGCGCAGCCTCTTCGGCGGCACGGCGACTGACCGACCACCTTTACCGGACGCACAGGTTCTGATGGACACCCTCCGCCCCGTGTTGTCCGGGTTGGCGACGCCTGATGACATTCTCGCGGCTGCTACCACATGGTTCGCCGATCCTGCGGGTTTCGATGCCATGATCTACAGTGGTTCAGACACCGCGATTGCTCCCTTTCTGTTGTCCGAAACGGAAGAAGTAACACTGGACGTAAAAGCGAATGATGAGGCCCTTAAAGGACTGTTGATGAATGTAACTGTTGCCGCACTGACAAATGATCCCGCGCTTGGGCTTGATGTGCCTGGACAGTCTGAACTTTTTGGTATGCTTGGCGAAGGAATGCGCACGGATCAGGACCGCATCACAGCGCTAAGATCGAGGATAGGCTTTACCGAAGAGCGGATTGAACTCGTTGCAGCCAGAAATCAGGCGGAGGCAACGAGTATTGAGTTTGCGAGAAATAATCTTCTGGCTGCAGACCCCTTTGAAACCGCAACGGATCTGGAGAATGTGCAATTCTATCTGCAGAGCCTTTATGCAGTAACCGCCCGTAATGCTCAGCTTTCTTTGGTGAATTTCCTGTGAAATCATTCCTCATCCTCGTTGGCGTAATTTTTTCCTTTTCATTTCAGGCAGAAGCCGGGCCGGTCAGGTTAAAGGATCTCGTGGAATTTGATGGGGTACGGGGCAACGACCTTGTCGGATACGGTCTTGTCGTCGGCCTCAACGGGACCGGGGACGGGCTTCGGAACTCGCCGTTTACCGAGGAGATCATGGCCAATATCCTTGAACGCCTGGGGGTGAATGTCAGTGGTGAACAGTTCCGGCCTAAAAACGTGGCAGCAGTCCTTGTAACGGCCGCACTGCCGCCCTTCGCACGCAGCGGCAGCCAGATCGACATTACGGTCTCAGCAATCGGGGACGCGAAAAGTCTGCTGGGAGGCACTCTTATCATGACCCCGCTCAATGCAGCGGATGGCCAGATTTACGCAGTTGCTCAGGGCACGATAATCGCTGGTGGTGCCGTTGCCGCAGGGGACGGAGCCGAAGTGACCAAAGGAGTTCCTACCGCCGGGATGATCCCATCCGGGGCACGGGTTGAACGCGAAATTGAGTTTAATCTTTCGGCGCTTTCAACCCTGCGGCTCGCGCTTCGCGACGCTGATTTCACAACCGCATCGCGGATCGAGCAGGCGATTAACAATAATTTCGGGCGGCCAGTAGCATTTATGCTGGACTCAGGCACAGTCAGGCTCAGCATCACCGAGACCCGTATGGCCTCAGTTGCGCATGCGCTCGGCCGTATCGAAAACATTCTTGTCGAACCGGAACGCAAGGCACGTGTAGTCGTCGATCAGCGTTCAGGAACAATCGTGATGGGAGAAGATGTACGGATCTCGCGTGTTGCGGTGTCTCAGGGAAATCTGACACTGCGTATTGAGGAAGCGCCGATTGCCGTGCAGCCAAACCCATTTGCAGAAGGTGAAACCGTAATCGTCCCCCGAACAACAGCGGAGATTGAAGAAGAACCCGGGATCGGACTGGCAGAAATACCCAACGGCACATCGCTGTCAGAGGTAATTGGCGGTCTGAATGCACTGGGCGTGTCACCACGCGACATGATTGACATTCTTAAGAGCATTAAAGCCGCAGGCGCTCTGCATGCAGAATTTATCGTGAGGTGAACTGGTAGTCATTCTGTCAGCAGAGTTGTCCTTTCCATGCAGGCCGTCGGAACTGCGTTCTCCGTACATTCTGTGAGAGTGACCTGTACACTTACCCGTATTCCAAAACCAGATGCTCTCCTTTACATATGAAACAAGTAAAAGCATCAGGGCACCGGGTGTCTTCAATATGAGGAGGCCCGATGCCACGCACAAACATCCTATGTAAACTGATACGCGTCAGACCCACCGTTCAGCACATCGGATACTGGCCGGAGCGACAATGCACTGTGGCCGGATCTACTGGTAGCCGTATCCGGCGAATGAAAAAGCTGGTGCGGTATTGCCTTAAGATGAATTGGAAATTTCACAACCACAGATGACTTCGAGCTTTCGGGACAACTGCGTAACCGGGTCAGAAATAACTCTTAACAAGACTGCCGGCGATGAGGCTCCACCCATCAGCCAGAACGAAGAAGGCCAGCTTAAACGGAAGAGACACAATGGCAGGCGGCACCATCATCATACCCATCGACATCAGCACAGCAGCAACCACAAGGTCGATGATAAGAAACGGAAGAAAGATCAGAAAGCCGACCTGAAACGCCCGCGAAATTTCCGATAGCAGGAAACTCGGAACAAGAACCGATAACGCAGCATTTTCATCCGGAACTTCATCAATCGTATCAGGACGCAGCTCCGCCATGGCGAAGAATGTTTCCGGATCCAGACGAGCGGCCATAAAAACGCGGAACGGCTCGATCGTTCTTTCAAATGCGGTTTCAATACCGATCTCATTATTGGTTAACGGAGAAATGCCATTAGCCCACGCCTGTGTGAAAACAGGTTCCATAATGAAATAGGTCAGAAACAACGCCAGACTGACGATCAGCATATTGGGTGGCGATTGCTGCAAACCGATAGCCTGTCGCAGTATTGAGAGCACTGTAATCATAAACGGAAAACAGGTCACCATAATCGCAATGCCCGGTGCCAGACTAAGCACGGTTATCAGTGCAAAAAGTTGAATCGTCCGTGCACTGACGGATCCATCATCGCCCAGGCTGAAGGATACTTCCTGTGCGGCAAGGCTGCCCGGCAAAAACAGAGCTGCAGCCAGCAAAACGAACCAGATCCTGCGTTTCATTGCTGTCTCTAGTTCGTATTCTTGTCGATGATCTGCGTCAGCCGCACGACAAGTTTACCGCCGTCTTCATCATCCTGCTCTTCTAGGATACCGCGTGCAATGAGTCGGTCTCCGACATATAAATCAACCGGGTCATCAACGGATTTATCGAGCGTCAGCACAGCATTCTCTCCAAGACCAACCAGATCGCGGATCAGCGGCCGCGCTTTACCCACGCAAACCGAAACCTCTATCGGAACGGACGTGAAAGGGTTTGTCTGATCCACCGAATGTGTCGGGCTCCTTTCAGGTGAGTCAGTCATTCGCCTGCTCCTTCCGGGCTTGGTAAAAGAATGCCTGCATCGCATCAGTGACTCCCGACACGATGGAGTCTATGTCGATCTGACGCTCCTGCGAGCCGATTTTCACATATGCCTGACCATCGCCGAGAGAGGGCTCCTGTACGATACTGAAAGGCTCATTTAACAGATCACCGGCTATCGTTTCGACGGTGCCGGCATTGGCGGGAGATACTACGATTTCTATAGGCTGCCCGGCATGCTCTTTTATCAGATCGTTCAGTTGCTCAAGAATATGTCCGGTGAGTGCGCCTGCCACCAGTTCGGGAAGCAGCTTGCCAATAATCTGCCGCATCACCGGCTCGAATGATGTTGCGAGCTTTGCCAGCGCCTCGTGATAAGTGAAAGACATATCCTGTAGGTTTCGCGCAAACTCCGCAGTGATTTTTTCACGCGAATCACTTTCTGCCTTTGCAGAATCGTCCCATCCTGCCTGATACCCGGCCTCAAAAGCTTTCAGCTTTTCGTTTTCGAGAGCTTCATCCGAAGGTGCATCTGTGGAGTCCCCGGAAGACTGTTTTTTTCCAAAATTTTTGTACCTGTGCGAAACTGACATCAAACATTTTCCTCTTTGTCTTCGAGCCAGTTCCGCAGGATTTCAACAGTCTCTTCCTGCCGCTCGCCAATCATCGAACGCAACCGGTCCACCGGGTCATCGCTCATGCCACTGCCCATACCCAGCTCCGGCAATCCGCCGGTTCCGTCACCAAAATCGGAAATCATCGGCAGATCCGGCAACTCGAGATCACCTTCTGATACTTCACCCGACAAACCATCTTCGCCGGCTTCTGCCTCGCGGGCAGGAGGGAGTGCAGCGATTTCGTCGTTCTGCAGCGGCACCGGACGGGACAGCAACGGCTTTACAACAAACAGGCCGAGGATCAGCGTCACCACGGCCAGTACGGCCATCTGAATGGCGGACATCACATCAAGATGCATCCGGTCCATCAGTGAACTGCCCGCACTCGTGCCCTGTGGCGCCACACTCTGCAGTTCCATCGATTTAATCGTGATGACATCGCCACGGGTTTCATCAAAGCCGACCGCCGAGGAAACAAGATCTCTCAGCGCTTCCAGTTCTGCTTCTGATCTGGGCGCGGATGTCTGCGCACCGTCGGTACCGGCGGCCGGCTGATCGTTGACCAGAACTGCAACTGTCAGTCGTTTTATGGCACCAGGCGCACGAAGAATTTCGCGTTCTGTTTCAGAGACTTCATAATTTATGCGCTCCCGGCTTTCACTGTTCTGAGAGCTGGAGTTCTCTCCTGCTCCGCCCTGCTCGTCGGGAAGATTTGACGCAACAGTCACATCTCCGCCACCCGCCTCGTTTGAGGTGTTGCTGCGCTCTTCTGTATCCGTGCTGATGGCTACCCGGCTCTCCGGATCAAACGTTCTTTCACGGATCGCTTCGCTCTCGGTCACTGTATCAACGCTCACCTCAACGATTGCATTGCCAGGCCCGACCCTCGCCTCCAGCAGGCGCTGGACTCTGTCTCGCAAGACCTGCGCTCTGTCTTCGCTTCCGTTTGCCGGTGCAATTTCATCAACAGAGCCGAGCAGGGTTCCGTTTGAATCGATGACAGCCACATCTTCCGCGGCCAGACCGGCAACTGCTGAGGACACCAGAAACCGGATGGCACGCGCCTGCTGCGGTGTCACCGGCGTGCCCGAAGGGCTGACGGATACAGATGCTTTGGGGGTCACACCACGCTGAAACGGATTGGAACCTGTGCTCGCGATGTGAACTCTCGCCATGTTTATATGTGGGCTGGAGACTATGGTCCGGGCCAGTTCGCCTTCTTTTGCGCGCCAGTAGGCTGCATCAAACATCTGCGATGTCGTGCCAAAACCAGAAAGGGAATCAAGCAGTTCATAGCCCCGGCTCGAATTGGCCGGCAGGCCTTCACTGGCCAGTGTCATTCTGAGCTGGTCGCGCTCTTTCGAGTCCACAAAAATGGAACCTCCACGCACTTCAAACGCGGCGCCCCGCTGTTCAAGCGCACGCACAACATCACCGGCAGCGCCGTTTTCGAGCCCGGCATACAACAGCGTCATAGTCGGCGCAGATGCCATCCGGGACATTGCAAGCACGGCAAAGAACATCGCGACGGTCGCCATCGCCACGATGATCTGACGCTTGATACTCAGCCCGGTCCAGGCAGATAAAATTTGCTGCACATTCGCCTCCGTCAGGCCGGACGTTCTGCCCGGCGTTAAAAAGGACTTTGACCGATCTGGCTTAACAATCGGTTAGTGCAATCAAGTCTATAACAAGTTTCGAAAACAACGACGGGTTCACAATGGCTGAAGCAAGCGCAACAGATCTGCCGACACAAAAGCGATCCTCCAAACTACCCTTGATTATCGGGCTTCTGCTCGCTCTTGCGGGTGGTGCGGGAGGTTATCTGGCGGTCTCGGGCGGATGGATCGGTGGCGGCGAATCACCACCTGAGGAAAAAGCAAAAATCACATCGGAAATGGCGCCCGACGTCGCCTTTCTTCCGATGGACCCGCTCACGATTTCTTTGCCATCCGGCAGCTCCGGCAGCTATCTGAGGTTCAGAGGCGAGCTCGAGGTTCACGGCGCCTATGCAGAAGAGGTCAGCAAATACATGCCGCGTTTTGTGGATGTGCTGAATACGTATCTGCGGGCTCTGGAAGTACGTGATCTTGAGGATCCGGCCGCACTTGGACGGTTGCGCTCGCAGATGCTGCGCCGGGTTCAGATGGTCGCCGGACCTGACCGGATAAGCGACCTGCTCATAATGGAATTCGTCCTGCAATAATGGAGACTGCAATGGATCTGATCGCAGATATTTTTCTTGGTGCCGCGGCTATGGGCGCGGGTATTTACTGCCTGATACTGGGCAGACGCCTAAACCGTTTTAATGATCTGGAAAAAGGTGTCGGTGGCGCTGTTGCTGTTCTCTCAGCGCAGGTGGACGATCTGACAAAGACCCTGGCCGCCGCACAGTCAACCGCCTCTCATTCCGCTGAAACGCTCACTGAGCTCACGCGAAAAGCTGAGAGTATGGCGCAGCGCCTGGAGCTTCAGATGGCTTCCATGCATGATATACCCGAGCCACCACGCTCAAATGGCAGCGTTGTGGCGCATGCACCCGCAGCGCCGCAGACACCTGCAGAGCCGATGTTTGTCAGACATCGTGGAACGGCGGCCCAGTGATGCGCAAAAGAGCAGTTTTTTCACGCAGATCAGGGCGGGGATCCGTCATGATGATCTCATTTCTGTTTCTGGCCTCCGCAGGCATCAGACTGGGAACCGGCGCGGGTCAGGCGGTGGCGACAGAAAGCCCGGACCAGGCCTTAGCATCGGTGCAGGAGCCGGCAACCGGTGCACTGTCATCGGGTGAACGAGAGCGGCTTTCCGGTCTTCTTGAAGCCTTCCGTGAACGCGAAGAACGGCTGGTAAAACGAGAGCAGCAGATGGACATCCGGCAAAAGGCACTGTCTGTCGCGGATGAAGAAGTCCAGCGCCGGCTGGTCGTTCTTGAAGAAGCAGAAAAATCGCTGCGTTCGCTTCTGGCGATAGCCAACACAGCTGCGGAGGATGATCTCGCCCGGCTGACGGCTGTTTATGAAAGCATGAAACCCAAGGATGCAGCTGCATTGTTTGAGAAGATGGAACCTGCTTTTGCGGCAGGCTTTCTGGGACGCATGAGATCTGATGCCGCCGCCGGTGTGATGGCTGGTCTGACCCCGGAAACAGCCTATTCGATCAGTGTGATTCTCGCGGGCCGCAATGCGGATGTCCCGAAAGGCTGAACGGGAAATCAGATTTTAACTTCATTCTGAAATGCTGACACAGCGTAATCTTCAGGGGTAGCAAATGATCGGTATTATCGGAATCATTACAATTTTCGTTATGGTTTTCGGTGGCTATCTGCTCGCCGGCGGCAAAATGGGAATTGTGCTGCAGGCGCTTCCCTTTGAGCTGATGATGATCGGCGGGGCGGCGACCGGCGCGTTTCTGATCAGTAATGACAAATCGGCCATTAAACAA
The DNA here is from genome assembly GCF_012932215.1 of Roseobacter ponti. Lineage (GTDB taxonomy): Bacteria > Pseudomonadota > Alphaproteobacteria > Rhodobacterales > Rhodobacteraceae > Roseobacter > Roseobacter ponti. The sequence continues at coordinate 3,790,244 of NZ_CP048788.1, forward strand.
ACCGCAAAAGATATCGCGCGGGTATTCAAAGGGCCGAAATGGAGCCACTCAGATTACCGGGATCTTCTGTGCCTTCTGTTCGAACTGATCAGGCTGGCCCGCCAGAATCCGGTCGCAATCGAAGAGCACATCGAAGCGCCGAAAGACTCCGCAATATTCTCGCGGTATCCTAAAATTCTTGGCGATGCCGAAGCTGTTGCGCTGATCTGCGACACTTTGAGATCGGCGTCGATGAATTATGATGATCCCCACCAGGTCGAAGAAGTACTGGAAAAACGCATCGACGCGAATTTGCACCATGCCCTGCATTCAAGCCATGCGCTTCAGTCCCTGGCGGACGGTCTGCCGGCTTTGGGTATCGTTGCCGCAGTCCTTGGCATTATCAAGACAATGGGATCAATTGATCAGCCGCCTGAAGTTCTCGGCAAGCTCATTGGCGGCGCCCTCGTCGGTACGTTTCTGGGCGTCTTTCTTGCCTACTGTCTGGTCGGACCATTTGCTGCGAAAGTAAAAACAGTTACCGAGGATGACGGGCATTTTTACCAGCTGATCCGCGAAGTGCTGGTCGCAAATCTGCATGCGCACGCAACCAACATCTGCATTGAGGTTGGCCGGCAGAACACACCGTCTCATTGCCGCCCAAGTTTTTCGGAGCTTGAGGAAGCACTGAAAACCGTCAAGCAGAGCGCTGCATGATATGGCGTCTTGTACTTTTCGCTCTGGTAACTTCAGGGCTGACGGTCTCGCACGCCAGCGCTGAGCCTGTGGTTGTACGAGCGGGAGAGCACAGCGACTTTACACGGGTTGTCATGCAGATCCCGCCCGCCGTCGGGTGGGAAATGACCCAGAATGCTGGTGAGACAATAATTTCGCTTAGGAATCACGGGGATGGCTTTGATGTAAGCTCAACCTTTGACATCATCCCGAGGACCCGGCTGGTTGGTATCTCCAGCACACAGACTGACCTTTCCCTGATCCTCTCCTGCGACTGCGATGTACGCGGATATCGCGAACAGGCGGGGTATCTGATTTTTGATATCTACGACGGACCAGAAGTCGCCACGGGTATAGCAGGCCGGGACAAAACCCGCGAAACAGTTTCTGTTTCCTCGCCGCGGTCCGTTTCCCAATTCGGTTTCGGAGAGCTGTTATGGGCCGAAACCTTTTCACAACCCGGGCCCGGTTCGGACGATGCTCAGCCAATAACTGAGCCCGGAGCCATTGAACTTTCTCCACCAGCGCTTTCCGCGCCCGAGCAGATCGCGTTAAACCAGACCCGGGAAACACTGCTGCGAGGGATCAGTGACGCCATCGCGCGCAAGATACTTGATGCCCGCTCTCCTGAAAGTCCGGTCACGGATATTTTAGCAGATGATACTTCTGAACCAGACATATTTGATTCGTCAGAAGAACGGGATCCACCCAAAGTTACCCGGCTTGGAAACCTGCGCGTTACCAGCAGCAATGATCAGCCCAACGCAGGTTTAGGCCCCGAACAGTTTTTGTCAGATATGCAATGTCCTGAACCGGATAAAACAGATCTGAATGCCTGGGGGACACCCGGAGACTTGTTCGTTCAGTTATCCACTGTCAGAGTCGGCCTCTATCAGGACAACGGCCGGCTTGACCTCACACAGGCGCTGATCCTTGCCAGACTTTACGCATATATGGGGTTCGGAGCAGAGGCGAAAAGTATTCTGAGACTTGCTCCCGAATTGGAAAATTCGCACCCCGAGTTGTACGATATTGCCGATATCCTCGACTTTGGTCACGCCAGAAACCCCCGGGTACTCCATCTTTTTGCAGGATGCGGTCCCTCTACGGCGCTTTGGTCAGCGTTGTCGGCGGAATACCCCACCGGTACTCAGAACATCGTTCCTGACAGGATCCTCGAAGCTTTGTTCGACCTGCCAGATCACCTCAAACCACTGATTGCGCCTGAAATCAGCGAACGTTTACTGAGCATTGATGAAGAACAGGCTGCTGCAACTGCTCTCCGTCACATGGAGCAACTCAACCACGGTCCCGACAATCTGGCACCTCTGGTCTCGGCGAAAGTAGCGGCGTCAATGGGCGGGTCGGACGAGGCAGAAGACCTGCTCAGGCAGGCGGTAGCCGACAACAATGCGCAGTCGCCACAGGCAGTGTCTGATCTTGTCAACAAGCTCATCAGTGACGATCAGCCCGTTCCGGATGAGCTGGCCGGGCTGCTGGAAGCGTATGTTTTCGAAACGCGGGGGCTGGACATCTCCGCCTCGGTCGAAGCGAGCCATGCTTTGCGCCTCGCGCATTCAGGGCAGTTTGGTGAAGCGTTCCAGATCGTAAAGACATCCTCGGCGCTCACCGCTTACCCTGAGCGGCAAAATCTCACTGATCAGATGTTTACCGAACTGGCGGAAAAGGGCAACGAGCTTACTTTTCTAGAATACTTTTTCAGCGACTATCCTGACGACGGGGACAACGTACGGTTATCTACGCAACTTTCCGTCGGACGTCGGTTACTCGAAGCCGGGTTTCCCAGTATCACCATGCAGGTTATCACAGGCAACCCTGACAGCCTCAGGACAACCGGACAGAGACTTCTCTATGCCGAAGCGTTGCTCGATACAGGCGAGCCTGCAAAGGCTCTATCTTTACTCAAAGAAATGACCGAAAACGAGGCGCTTGCCCTGACTGCACGCGCTCAGATCGCACTGGAACAGTTCGGCGGTGCCGCGAAAACCTATGTCGAGCTGGGAGATCAGGGTTCAGCATCTCAGGCTGCATTTATGTCGCCGGACTGGCGTGAGTTGACTGATGAAGAAACACCTTTATTCGGACCGGTTGCTCAGGCTTCCGGCGAAGACGTCGCGCCAGTGGAGACCCGACCTGAAATGCTACGCGAAATTTCCGGTGCGATTGATTCAAGTGAAAATGCGCGCGCCACGCTTAACGCACTTCTGTCGGACCTGAATATCTCTGAGTAGGAGCAGTTCCGGACTGCCGGTTACATAAAATAAACTTTGCATTGCTAGGGTTTATCCATCCGCAGAACGCGGTTTTCAGGAGCTGCCATGAAATTTCCTCTTGGAGCAATTGTTGTTCTGATCTTTGTTGTCTCACTCGATGTGAGAGCATTGTCCGCATTTCAGATGGCCCCGGGGAAAAGTGCGGGCGCAATATGCGATGAGGCTGCTGCGATTGCAGCACGCGAAACAGGTGTGCCCCTGCGCATCCTTAAGGCTCTGACGCGAATGGAAACGGGCAGAAACGTTGCGGGAAGTATGGCTCCATGGCCATGGGCTCTCAACGTAGAGGGAAAAGGATTCTGGTTCAGCAGCGAATCTGAAACCCTTTCCCATTTGCGGAACACTCTGAAAAACGGGTCCGGGTCGGTGGACGTCGGCTGCTTCCAGGTAAATCTCCGCTGGCACGGAATGGCTTTCAGTTCGCTTGAAGAAATGCTCGACCCAACAAAAAACGCAATATACGCAGCATCTTTTCTGTCAGATCTCTACACTGAAACGCGCGACTGGCATGCTGCCGTTGGCATGTATCATTCCCGGACAAGAAAACATGCGACGCGTTATCTGTCTCGTTTCAGGGGCATTCTTGCAGAGATGAGGGACGGGACCCGGGCACCTCCTACGCCGTCTCCGGTTCTCAGAAAAAATTCGTTCCCACTGCTCCGAACCTCCGACAGCAAAACAGCGATGGGATCACTTGTTCCTCTGAGCAACGTCACGGGCCCCGGCCTGTTCTCAAACTGATTGTGGTGCCGTACTCTTGAAAAATCTCAGTGTAAAAGCTTTCCTCAACCCGACAATTATGCTCGCCGTCGCGCTGATGGCCGTTATTGTCATGATGATCCTGCCAATGCCGGCATGGATCCTGGACACCGGGCTCGCCGCATCTTTTGCCCTCGCGATTCTTATCTTTACGGTGACGCTATTTATCGAAAGACCGCTCGATTTTTCCGCCTTTCCGACAATTCTGCTTGCGTCTTTGATGCTGCGCCTGTCGCTGAACGTGTCCTCCACAAAGCTGATCATTGGCGAGGGGCATACCGGAACAGATGCCGCCGGCGAGGTAATCGAAGGATTTGCAAACTTCGTGATGGGCGGAAGTATTTTTCTGGGACTGGTCGTCTTTTGCGTTCTTCTGATCGTCAATTTTATGGTCATTACAAAGGGCGCAGCACGGATGGCCGAAGTTGGTGCCAGATTTGCGCTCGACGGAATGCCGGGAAAACAACTGGCCATTGACAGCGACATGTCAGCCGGTGCGATCAGCCATACCGAAGCAAAAGAGCGTCGCGAACGCGAGCAACAGGAAACAACTTTTTTCGGATCGCTGGATGGTGCGTCAAAATTCGTGAAGGGAGATGCGGTTGCAGGGCTTCTGATCACTCTTCTGAACCTTGTCGCAGGCCTGATCATGGGTGTTGCCGTTCACGGCATGCCGATCGGTCAGGCTTTTGAGACTTATGCAATTCTGACGGTGGGCGACGGCCTTGTGTCGCAGATCCCCGCCGTCATTATTTCGATTGCTTCGGCTCTGTTGCTTGCACGTGGCGGCGCTCAGGGCGCGACAGATCTTGCCGTCTTCAGCCAGCTTGGCAAACATCCCGCAGCGCTCGCAACCGTCGCAGGTTTAATGTTCGTCTTTGCACTCTTTCCAGGGCTTCCTTTTCTGCCATTTGTAACAGGTGGCGCCTTGCTTGCCTCTGCTGCTTTCTGGCTGCACCGGAAGTCGAAGGCTCTGAAACCGGTTGTCGATGCCGATCAGCAGGATATCACCCTTCCCAAAGAGCGGCCCCTTGGCGACATTCTGGAAATCGATGACGTTCACGTCGAATTTGCGACCGATCTGGTCAATATGGTTCTTGATCCGGGCACCGGACTTGATGCCCGGATTGCCAATATGCGCACCCATGTCGCTTCGGTTTACGGACTGATACTGCCAGAAATCCGTCTTACGGATGATGCGACACTGCCATCCGGAACCTACGTGCTCAAGGTTCATGGAGTCGAGCAGGCGCGTGCGATTCTGAAATCCGATCAGATCCTCGCCCTGATACCAGACAGTAACGCCGCATTGCCCGACGGGACGGACACGATGGAGCCTGTTTACGGGGCGCCGGCGCGATGGATCAGCAGCCGCGATCAGGAAACCGCTGCTCTTGACGGGCTCACGCTCGTAACGCCTGCTGAAATCCTGGCGACCCATCTGCTTGAGACCATCAAGAGAAACTTCAGCCGTCTGCTTACGCTCAAATCCCTTCGCAGGCTTCTGGCCGAGATGGTGAACATCTCCGATCCCAGGCGCGCTGAAGCGAACCGTAAACTGATTGACGAAATGGTGCCGGACAAAGTGCCCGTAGATATCCTGCACGCCGTTCTGCGACTGTTGCTGGATGAGCAGGTCTCCATCAGGAACATGCCAATGATCCTTGAGGCAATCGCAGAAGCCCGCGCTCATAATGCACAGCCCGAAGCCATATGCGAACACGTGAGGCAACGGCTGGGTTTTCAACTGGTCGCCGAAATGCGGCGCGCGGACGGGACACTGCCGCTCGTTCAGCTCGCCCCGGAGTGGGAGGATGCCTTCAACACTTATCAGGTGGATGCCGATAACGGGCTTGATATCGCCCTGCCGCCGGAACTCTTTAATCAGCTTGCTGAAAACATGTCTTCAAAACTGCAGGATGCCAACAGAAACGGTATTAATGCAGCGATTGTCACGAATACACGCCGGCGCCGGTTCCTCAAAACAGTGATGCGGGCCAAGGGCATTTCAAATCCGGTGTTCTCATTTGAGGAAATCGGGCTCGATGCCAGACCGTCACTTGTTGGCGTTGTGGCCGCATGACCACTCTCGACGGGCTCATGCCTCTGCTCAACGACACTTTGATGCACGGTTTCATTGTATTTCTTCGCGTCGCAGCCCTGGCATCAATGCTGCCTGCATTTGGAGAGCAATCCGTTCCTGCACGCATCAAGCTTGCAGTTGCCATTGCATTTACTGCGGTCATTGCGCCGGCGGTGCCGGTTGCAGCACGTCCCGACGACGCAGGCGGCGTCGTTCTTTTTATTCTGACCGAGATTATTGCAGGGCTCGCGCTGGGTCTGGGCATTCGCCTTTTTGTCCTTGCTCTCCAGACAGCGGGCTCAATTGCCGCACAGTCAACGTCACTGTCACAGGTGCTCGGTGGCGCGGCCGTGGATCCCATGCCTGCGATGGGCTACATTCTTATCATTGGCGGGCTCGCGCTGGCCGTTATGGCCGGTCTGCATGTAAAGGCCGCGCAACTCATTATTCTGTCTTATGACTTTCTGCCGTCGGGAAGGTTTGCCGGCGGTGCCGATGTGGCGGAATGGGGTGTTCGTCAGGTCGCACAGGCTTTTTCTCTCGCCTTCACGCTCGCGGCACCATTTGTCATCCTTTCTGTTCTCTATAATTTTGCGCTCGGCGCTATCAACAAAGCGATGCCACAGCTGATGGTTGCTTTCGTTGGCGCGCCGGTGATTACCGCCGGTGGGCTGTTTCTTCTGCTCGTCTCTGCGCCATCAATCCTTGCTGTCTGGTTACAGTCGCTGGACGTGTTCATGCGGACGCCGTTCGGAGGCGGGCCATGAGCGATAAGGATGACAGCAGCGATAAGTCGTTTGATGCAACCCCGCAAAAGCTACTGGATGCCCGGAAGAAAGGCGAATTTGCCAGATCTGCTGAGCTGCTCACCGCGGCAGGGTATTCGGGACTGCTGATCGGATTACTTGTCTCGGGTTTTTCCGCGCTGACTGCTTTCAGTGAAACTCTGATGATCATCATCGACCAGCCGGACGCCCTTGCGACGTTATTTTTTTCAGGTGCCGCAGGCCCTGCAGCCGGCGGTCTGATGGCATCACTGGCCGGAGCGATTACACCGGTGTTCGCATTCCCGGCTCTGGCCGTTTTACTGTCTCTGTTTGCTCTCCGGGGCATTGTGTTTGCTCCTGAGAAGATAAAACCGAAGTTATCAAAAATCTCACCGCTGCAGAACGCTAAGAATAAATTTGGCAGAACCGGTCTGTTTCAGTTCACAGTGAGCACGGTCAAGCTGACGGTATATTCCGTTTGTCTGGGGGTTTTTCTCAACCTGCGCCTTGATGATATGGTTCAGGCGATCCATTCAAATCCTTTTGCAATCGTCGCACTGCTATCGGAGGTCTGCCTCTCTTTTCTGGTTGTGGTCGTGGTTGTGTCGGGCGTGATCGGCGTGATTGACGCGGTCTGGCAGCATTTTGAACACCTGCGCAAAAACCGTATGTCGCGCAAAGAAGTTATGGATGAGGCAAAAAACAGTGAAGGCGACCCGCATGTCAAACAGGAGCGCCGGAAACGCGCTCAGACATTCGCCGCATCGCAGATGATGGCGGACGTGCCAGCAGCAGATGTAATCATCGTGAATCCCACGCATTATGCCGTAGCCCTCAGATGGGACAAAGAGAAAGGCCGCGCACCGGTTTGTGTTGCCAAGGGTGTGGATGAGATCGCAAAAACCATCCGAGAGATTGCACGGGAGAACGATGTGCCGATCCATAGTAATCCGCCAACGGCACGCGCGCTTTATGCGACCACAGAAATCGATCAGGAAATCGCGCCCGAGCACTATAAAGCCGTCGCAGCCGCAATCCGCTTCGCCGAAGCGATGCGACGTCGTTCAAAGGAGAAATTTGTATGACCTCCGACAAGCTGCCCGGACTGCAAAGGATCGTGGAGACCAGGTACATGATCCAGCGACGGGAACTGTCGGTATTACTTGCAAAAGAAGGCGCGCTCAGGGCTGAACTGATGAAGCTCGATGAGTACGCCCGCGCCCCGACCAGTGATGATGCAGGTTCCATGCGGGCAATCGGCGCAGATGTGATCTGGAAATCATGGGTTGGCCGAAAGAAAACACAGCTTAACATTCAGCTGGCGCGAATTCTCGCACAGAAGGATCATCATCTCAGACAGGTCAGGAAAGCATATGGAAAAGTGCTCGTCGTCTCAGAGCTCTCGGATCGGGACAAACAGAAAACCCGAAAACGCCGTAGTGAAGCACAGCTCAGAGCAGCGATTGAAATGTCGGTGAACAAACGGTTTAACAGCTGCTGAAGCTCAGCCACAACCGCCTTTTCGCCTTTTGAGGGGGTGCGTTTCAGTAATCCTGACGGGCAATTTCAGAGATCAGGACGTCACTGACGATCTCCTTTCCAATTGTCTTCCTGCCGACTTCACGCAGGCTCCGTCGCAGGATGTCCAGGTTGGAGTTGTCAGTAAAGTGACCATCAAAACCGCCAATGTTCGAAAAATCGAAAAGGGCACGCAAAAACGCATCCCTCAGTCTGGGCTCGGTATCGTAGATTACGTCACCTTTCCCTTCTGCCACCTCGATGCTCAGCGACAGAACAACCATGGACGATATCCGGTTTTCCTGAACAATCGGCACGACAAACTGATTGCTGAGCTTTACGTATTCCTTGTTTATTTTTTTGTCAGCGCTCTTCTCGTCCTTCATTTCTTCGACAGAAGCATCCGACGGTTCTTTGTCTGCGGTTTTTTCATCAGGCGCCGGGCGCAGAAAAAGCCCGGCACCGACACCTGCACCAGAGCCGATGAGAAGCAGAATAAGCGGTAAAAGAAATTTCATAATCTGCCTCCTTCAGAAGGGAAGAACGCTGTCAAGAACCTGCTGGCCAAGCCTTGGCTGCTGCACGTCAGTGATCTGACCGCGTCCGCCATATGAGACGCGCGCCGTGGCTATTTTGTCGTAGGTGATTTCATTCTGACGCGAGATATCTTCTGGCCGGACATATCCCGAAACCAGCAGTTCGCGCATTTCAAAGTTTACCCGCAGTTCCTGGCTGCCGGCAATTGAAAGCACTCCGTTGGGAAGGACATCGACAACGGTGGCCGCGACGCGCAACGTTAGTTTTTCGTTCCGCTTGACGGACCCGTCACCGGACGAACTGCTGGCCGAGTTGATTGATACCGCTTCGGCAGTGGACGCGCCCTCAGGCAGCCTCTCATCAATGCGCTGCGGCAAGCCGAAGAGTCCGGGAATGCCAAGGCTCTCAGAGCCTGAGCGCGAGCGGTCGGTTGCATTCGAAATCTCTGCTTCTTCATCGATTTCCACCACGACGGTGAGAATATCACCTCTCTGGATGGCCCGGCGGTCACCGAGCAGTGACTGGCGGGCGCCGGACCATAACGATGCCTGGTCCGTCGGACCGGCAGCATCGAGGCGTAACGGCAGACCCGGGGACAACATGGCGTTGTGTTCCTGGGTTGACGTCGCAGAGGTGAAGGTCGGCGGCTTGCCAATATGGTCAAGCCGGGCGCATCCTGCCACAGCGATCGCGCAAAATCCAAATGCAAAAAGTGAATTCTTCATGAATATCTGTCCTACCTGATAACCTGAACTGACCCGTCTTCACGGACTTTTCCAAAAAGGGTGGCGCGCGAATCCAGATTCATTACACGTACCCTGTCTCCCAGCGAACCGCGCTCCAGAGAGCGCCCTTCAGTCATGATGACGAGGCCCGATCCTTCAAAACGCAGGGGCACAATCTGGTTTCGCGAGACAAGCGCGGGCGGACCGATGTCGTCAAACCGGATCGGGCGGCCGGCGTACAGTGTCGTGCGCGCCTCCTGACCGATTGCGTAGCTCACGTGATCAATAGCGCCGGATACTGTTCCGGACCTGATGGTCAGATCGCTTTCCGCAATTATTGCATGTGCGCGGATCGTGCGGACCGGGACAATTGTCTCGGCAACAACTTCAACGCCGAGCGCTATGATCAGGCATGAAAGGGCTGTTCTGATCATCGGATCTGCGTCGTTGCGCCCATCATCTGATCTGCGGCGGAGATGACCTTGGCGTTCATTTCATAGCCGCGCTGCGCTTCGATCAGTTCGGTGATTTCGCGTACGGCATCGACCGAACTGTCTTCGAGATACCCCTGGCGTACCGTTCCGAGGCCATCCTCGCCGGGAGTGGACACCAGAGCGGGGCCGGAAGCCTCTGTCTCGACAAAAAGATTGCCGCCGATGGCCTCAAGACCCTTGGCGTTGGTAAAGCCCGTCATATTAAACTGCCCGAGCAGCTGGGCGTCGGGTGCGTCTGTGAAATACGCATATACTTCACCGGACGCATTAATCGAAATGCTTCTCGCGTCGTCAGGGATCACAATTTCAGGTTCCACCGGATATCCGTCAGATGTCACGATAAGCCCCTCGCCGTTGCGTTTCAGCCCGCCATCCCGGGTGTATGCGGTCTGACCGGAAGGCAGCGTGATCTCCAGATACCCCATGCCCTCAATCGCGAGATCAAGATCGCCTCCGGTGGCACTCAAAGACCCCTGCTGAAGCTGCACCGAAACAGCCGCCGGGCGCACCCCCAGACCAAGCTGCACACCTGTTGGCACAACGGTGCCGTCCGTTGCACTGATTGTGCCTGGTCGCGTCATCTGCTGATAATGCAGATCTGCAAACTCGGCGCGTCGGGCGTTATACCCTGTCGTGCTCATGTTTGAGAGGTTATTGGAAATCGTCTCGACACGCATCTGCTGAGCGCTCATGCCGGTGGCTGCAATTTTAAGGGCGCGCATTCTGCACCTCCTGTTTTACTGGTTACTTTTACTGTGACATCGCACGCATAGCCTGGCGCACGCGTTCATCTTCGGCCTCAAGGAAACTCGCGCCGAGTTCATAGGCCCGCTGGACCTCAATCATCCGCGTGATCTGGCTGATCGCATCCACGTTGGAATTTTCTACAAATCTTTGCAGGATGCGGGCGCTCTCGGCGGGCTCAAAACCGTCTGCCGCCTGGAACATCACACCGGCCTCACGGATCATCCCCTGCGGGTTCAAAGGGCGGACCACGCCGAGCTGGCCGATCGGCGCACCCTCTGACGAGATTGTGCCATCAGAGGAAACCGCGATATCAGCCACACCGGGCGGAATGAAAACCGGCGCGCCGCCGGGATCAAGCACGCGCAGCCCGTCAAAGGTCACAAGGTCGCCTTCGGCGTTTGGCGAAAAAGCACCCGAACGGGTAAGGCGCTCTCCCCGCGGCGTTTCGACAAGGAAAAAACCGTCGCCCTCAATGGCAAAGTCGAACGTGCCTCCGGTCTGGGTCAGCGCTCCCTGAACAAGAGAGGTGTGTCGTGCATTCCCCTGGCCCATGGAAAGGCTGCTGCCGCCCTGAATGGATTGCACATATTCCGAAAAAACCATGCCCTCCTGACGGTAGCCGGAGGTAGCCGCGTTGGCGATGTTGTTGGCAACGATGCGCATCTCGCGCATGAGACCGGACTGGCGGGTCAGAGTTGTATAGCCTGCGTTTTCCATTGTCAGCCTCCTGTGATGAGCGGGACGATCATGTCTTTAAAAAACGAGACGAGTGTCTGCGTCATAAACCCCATGGACAGCCAGAAAACGATAATGATCGCTGCCAGCTTCGGGACAAAAGTCAGGGTCATCTCCTGGATGGACGTCAGTGCCTGGACGAGACCGATCGAGACACCGGTAATCAGGGCCGCCGTCAGGATTGGCAGCGAAATCAGAACCGCAATCCAGAGCCCGTGACGAAGGGTGTCAAAAAAGATGATCTCGTCAGCCATCTCAGACAGGCATCCGCAGAATTTCCTGATAAGCTTCAACGACTTTGTTTCTGACAGAAACCGCTGCTTCTACAGCAAGTTCGGTCTGAGCCAGAGCCTGTACCAGCGCATGCGGGTCAGCATCTCCGATCATTGACGCCTTGGCCGTCTCTTCGGTCCGCGCCAGGGTTTTCGCAAAATCCATGGCGACCGAACCCACGGTTTCAGAGATTGATGATACTTTTTCTGGTTCCGGTTCTGTGGCCGGACGTGCGGCCTGATAACTCTGGATCGCCGCGCTGGCACGGGCGTCCGTAAACTTCTGAATTGCAGAAACTGCTTTCATATCCATTCTGGATCTCCTTTTTAGATCTCATGACTTTGTCATAAGCGGGTGGTGATTATTTCCGCAGCAACTCCATAAGGCTGCTCGACATTTTCCGGGTTTGCTCAAAAACTTTCAGATTGGCTTCATAGCTGCGCTGCGCTTCGCGGGCGTCTCCGAGCTCAATCATCAGATCGACATTGGATCCGTCATAATATCCGCTTTCGTCAGCCATCGGATGCGACGGATCATAAACGCGCTCGGCCACACTCCGATCAAGGCGTACCGGGCCTGTTTCGACTTCGGAAACTCCTCTGCCGCCGTTAAAGGCCGTTTCAAACGAGATAAGTTTACGCCGGTAACCGGGGGTGTCCGCGTTGGAGATGTTCTCCGCGAGATGGCGCAGGCGCGTTGCCTGTGCCCGCAGTCCGCTGGTCGTGACATCCAGTGATTTGGAAAATTCGCTCATGATAAACCTCTGTTTACGAACGGCTCAGGGTGGCGCGCAGAATCGTCATCGATGATTTGTAGATCGCCAGAGCACGGTCATGCTGGCGTTTGGCATCCAGCGATTTCAGCATTTCGTTTTCGAGAGAAACTGTGTTGCCGTTGGGTGCGGCCGGTCCTGATTTATCCAGAACCGGTTCGGGCATGCTGCCTGCGGCGGCGCCGTTGAGATGTCGCGTGCGCGTAGAAAGCTGTCCGGCGTGGCCGCCAGGGACAGGTCCGTCCTGATAGGTTTCAGAAAACGGAATAACGCGACGCGCTTTAAACCCGGGCGTATCGGAGTTTGCGACGTTCTGAGCGGCCACCGCCTGGCTGTGTCCCGCATGTACTGCCATGGCGTGCGCCATTCTGAAGACATCAAGTTTTTCAAACATCGGGGCTTCTCCCTCGTGTGATTTCATCAAGACTTAACTCTGATTCCTTTAGAAAGAGTGTGCGCAGACAAAAGGATCGATATGACAAAGCACATTCCTTTCGACGGGCTCACAGCTCAGATCACTGAACTGAACCCGGTGCGTGCCATCGGGCGGGTCGTGCGTGTCGAAGCGGGGCTGATCCACGTCTCGGGGCTTGGCGGCAAGGCGCGGATCGGCGATCTGGCTATCGTATACAGGCATGGAGAGCCCCTCTCCGGTGAAGTGTTGCAGCTTGATGATGGCCTGCTGGTCCTGCTGCCCGATCAAAGCCCTGACGGGGTCGCGCTCAATGATCGCACCGCGCTTTTGCAGGCCCGCGGTATCGCGCCTGCTGATTCCTGGATCGGAAGGATCATTGACCCGTTCGGCAATCCGATTGACGGGAAACCGCTGCTGCGCGGCGCGCTTTCCCGGAAACTGCGCAACCCGCCGCCGGACGCAGCGAGCCGGCGCGCCATGGGTGCACGTCTGCATACGGGCATGGCCGTTCTGAATACGATGCTGCCGGTGGTGCAGGGTCAGCGTGTTGGACTTTTTGCGGGTTCTGGCGTTGGTAAATCCAGTCTGCTGGGCCACCTCGCTCAGAATATGAGCGCCGATGTGGTTGTAATCGCGCTGGTCGGAGAGCGTGGTCGCGAGTTGCGGCACTTCATCGAGGAAGTTCTTGGCCCGGAGGGTCTCAGGCGTTCAGTTGTGATCTGCGCAACATCCGATCAGTCGCCGCTGACACGGCGGCGATGTGCGTGGGCAGGAATGTCAGTCGCAGAGCATTTTCGCGACAAAGGTCATTCTGTGCTGTTTCTCGCAGATTCAATCACGCGTTTTGCTGAAGCACACCGCGAAGTGGCCGTTGCAGCGGGTGAAGCGCCGGTACTTCGGGGATTTCCGCCTTCCACCGCACAGCTGATTATGTCGCTGTGTGAACGAGCCGGGCCGGGACGCGACACCCAGGGCGACATCACTGCTGTCTTCAGTGTTCTCGTCGCAGGTTCGGACATGGAGGAACCTGTGGCAGATATTCTGCGAGGTGTCCTTGATGGTCATATTGTGCTTGACCGGGAAATAGCAGAACGCGGCAGATATCCTGCAATTGATGTTCTGAAATCGGTATCAAGAAGTCTGCCGTCCGCTGCAACTGCCGATGAAAACGAATTGCTGGGACGCGCCCGGAAGATGCTGTCCATTTACGAACAGAATGCGATGATGATCCGCGCGGGTCTGTATACATCGGGCAGTGATCCGGAAACAGATGCAGCGGTGCAGATCTGGTCCGAACTGGACAGCTTCCTCGCCCGCGTCGAAAAACAGGACATCCGGAACAGCTTCACTCAGCTGGAACTTATTATGCGTCGTGCGCGGCAGACCGGAACCGGGATCGGCAGGGCAGCGACGCGGCAGGGAACCTGAGGCCCCCCGGTATTCAGCTTTGCAGAAGTGTCAGTGCGATTGACGCGGGGGACGTATTCACGGAAAACGCATCAATCTGCGATCTGGTCAGGTATTTTTGTATCAGGTCCTCAATCACGACAGGATCAGAAAAGCGGTTGACGTTATCGTCACCGAATGCCGCTCTCGCTCTTTCCTTAAAAACATAAAGTTGCTGCTCAATATCAACCTGTCCGAATTCTGAAGGGAGGTTGAAAGCCTTTTCAAAGAGCGCACGAAGAGGCGGTTCCCCCAGTATCGTGAACCACTTGGCATCGTTAGACATATCGTTGAGAGAAAACGGTTCGAGTTCAAATTCTCTGTCGCTGATGACCAGCGAGCCCGTGAAGCCTGCGTCCTCGGGCACACTGAAATTCTGTTGAATGTAACGATCAATTACAATATCCGGAAAACTGCTGCGGGTGGTCTGGCGATCCTCGGCAATTCCAAACCCAAATGCCCGGGACAGCTCCGCATAAGCAGGATTATCCAGCTGATTCGCCAGTGCAATATTGGCAATACTGCCCTGCGAGAGCACATTCGCAATTTTCTTAAGGGTCTCGTTTTCCGGGACCTGCGCTGTTGGTTCAAAATTCACGATCTCCTCGTAATCGTCGCCAAGACCAAATGCCACAAGAGAAAATTTTAACAAGCGCTCATCGGAAAGGAGATCTTCAACGGTCAGAACGGAAGAGATCCTGCTTTCAAAATACTCAGTCTCGTCTGTGATTGAGGCAACATACTCATCCACAGAAGCGGAAACCAGTTCTGCCGCGACACGCTCAGGAGGTTTTGCCGCAGGACTGGCGAGTTCCGCCAATGTGCGCTGCGCATATAACGCGACACGCATACTGTCGTCCTGCTGACCTGCAGCAACCTCAAAGCTGTTGGCAAAATATCTTGAGATGAGCTTGTCGGTAAATGCCTGAGTACCCACCGGAGTTGTTTCTCCCGGTCCGAACCCGAATGATTCCACGAACTCAGAATACCGCCGGTCTGAAAAGCGGTTAGCGAGGGCATCGTCATTAACCGACCCCTCTTCCAGCATCTTCTGAATGAAGAACCGGTTCTCAATGTCATCCTGCAGACCAAAAGCACCTAAAGCAACTTCCAGAAGCCGGCGGTCTGAAACAAGATCCTTTGCTGTTTTAACACCTGTAATGTTTTCGGCAAAGTAATCAGCGACACGAGACTGCTGAGGTGCTTCTGAGAAAGTCCTTATCTGGGTATCATAGGTACGCTGGAGGAAGCTCCAGCCCGCAAGGCCGGACCCCGGAATAATCGGTTGAAACATCAGCCGGTCCGCGCGGCAAGCAGCCGTTCCTCTCGTGGAATAAGGGCGCGCAGTGCCTTCAGCGCCCTGTAGTGCTGTTTTTCAACCAGTCCTCTTGTTGCTTCAGCAAGCACATTCCGGCTGTCGGAATCTGTGAAAACCTGGCTCAGTTCTTCTATCTGACGCAACAGAGGCAGATGCGCATCATCAGGACTTTTATCGCCCGAAAGAACCAGTTGCATTGCAAAGCATGCACGTCGCACCGGGGTCTTTGCATCTTCCGGATGGATCGCATCCCGAAGTCGCAGGATGTTCGCGTCGGGGGTCATGATTGATAACCTGCTGCGTCTGTCACCGTTTTCGATGACCACGCCGTTTATAAGAACGCGTTCTTTCGGGCTGAGTTTGAGCACAAGACCAGTCATGTGATTTTTCCTTCGGTTCTCAGACCGGTCAGGATAGCCGCATTGATTTCCAGAAGCGGAATGGCGCTTTCCTGCTTTCTCAGAACTTTGAGGGTATGCGAACGGGTAAAGTCAGCCAGGTAGGCGATGCGTGCTTTCAGTTCATCCGGCAACAGGTTTTCCGGCTGAACGACGTCAACACCCAGCGTGGTCCACAACTTATTATTCTCATGAAGAGCATTTGCGAGTGCGTTGAAATCGTCGTTCTCAATGGCTGCTTTCAGCCTGTGTGAAATCCGCGCGATCACCTCATATTCGGTGCTGCGGGATGTTCGTGTCGGAGCATTTACCGGCGAGTAAGCTTGCTGGGCCTGAGCATATGCGTTCACAGTAAATCCTTTGCGGTAATCTTTACTAAATGATGCCTGAGGGCCCGGGCACCCGGGCCCTCAGAGTGACGATTTACCGGAACAGCGACAGGATCGTCTGAGGCGCCTGGTTGGCGATTGACAGTGCCTGAACGCCGAGCTGCTGCTGCGTCTGAAGAGCCTGAAGCTTCGCAGAGGCTGCCTCCATGTCTGCATCAACCAGAGCGCCGATACCCGACGTCAGCAGGTCAGTCAGCTTACCGACGAACTCGCTCTGTGTATCGATCTGACGGCCACCGGAACCGAGAGCTGCGGCAGTGTCGATGGATGTCTGGATCAGCGATTCCACCTTTGCCAGAGCGTCCGCTGCACCGTTCTCTGTTGAAACGTCAATCGCGCTCAGAGACTGAAGTGCGCCGGCGCGCTCATTGCCATCCGTTGCAGAGGTCTGAACATTGACCGTGAAGGAGATCGTGTTGGTACCGCCAACGTAATCCCCTGCAGTGAAAGCAAAACCGGTCGCGTTTGATGCCAGAGAGATATCAGCGTCAAACTCACCCTTCTCAGCAACCCAGACGTCGAAAGCAGCTTTAAGACCCGCACCGATATCTTCCGCTGTGTCACCTTCCTGAGCAACGTACAGGATATCATCTGCCGCCGTTGTCGCCAGACCGTCGTATGTGCCCGCTGCTGCGGAGATCACAAGGTTGTAGCCTACGCCGGTTACATCAGTACCAGTTGCGGTACCGTCCTGTGCAACGACTGTAACGTTTGTCGCCGTGGTTGCCGCTGCAGCAACAATAGCTGCACCGCCGTTAGCGCCACCGGCAACCTGCGCGGCATCACCAGCAAGGCTCGCCTTTTCCGCGCTCAGGTTTGACCTTGCAATGACGATTTCGCCCGACGTGACTGTTCCGTCTCCGGCGCGATCAAGAGAAGACAGAATATTGGAAGTCTGATCTTCGGTGGCCTTGCCGTCATCGTTGAGCAGGTTGAGACCGTTGAACTGAGCGGCACCTACGATGGAATCGATCTGGCTGGTCAGCGCTTCGATGTCTGTCTGGATCTTGGCACGGTCAACGTTCTCTTCCTGAGCATTGACGATTTTGCCTTTGATTTCAGTCAGAAGGTCAGTGATTGTTTCTGCACCGTTCAGTGCCACACCAACAGTCGCCTGGCCAAGGGCCAGAGAGTCAGAGATAGCTTTGAAACCCTCAACATCTGAGGACATCACTTTCGAGATGGCCCAGACTGCCGCGTTGTCTTTTGCGCTTTCGACGGTTTTGCCGGTAGAAATTTCGCTCTGAACTTTGCCGAGGTTCATGTTGATCGACTTCAGAGTCTGCAGCGCAACCATTGCACTGTTGTTCGTAAGAATACTGGACATTCATTAGTTCCTTTGATCATGCACGCTTTACGTGATTTGTGCCCGGCCAGAACCCTGGCCGTTTGAAACTGTCTTTCTGACCAATGCAGTCGCCCTCTTTGAGGCGAAGCGCCATCCGGGATCGGATGCAGCGCCAACATGCACATTCAAAGGCTAATGAAATGCTAAATGAGCTCTGCGGCTGTTCCTTGCTTTTTAGACAAATCCCGGCTTCATGCGCGCTTCTCGACAGACTTGTCTGAAACCATATCGATGGTCTGACGGACGCCTTTCGCATCGTAGGTGTCGAGAGAACGCCGTACTCGCCGCAGGGCGGTGAGCCGTTCCGCAACCGAACGAATACCTGCCAGAGCGCTGTCCAGAAGAACCTGATTACGCCTGACTTTTTTGTCTAGTTCCTGCAGGGGCTTAACCTCGTTCGCGTCCAGATCGGCCAGTGCGTCAATCAGCGTTTCCTTGGTCTCCAGAAGACGGGCGACATGATCAAGGTTACCTTCTAAAAGCGCTGTTCTCTCTTCATCAAGCAGATCGTCAAGCGCGTCAAATATGCGGTGAAATTCGTCATCAGCCATCGTTTTTCTCCTTCAGTGCCTGATAGATTGATTCGCTGAGCCCGATGCCCCCGGCGCGGACCATTTCGAGCGCCTGTTCCTGCAACAGGAATGACGAAAACTGGTCTTCACCCGCGCCACCGCCGAAGTGCTCACTGGTTTTGCCAAGTCCCGCTGATTTAAGCATTTCTGCAAGAAAGCCGGCTTCAAGTTTCTCGGCCGCAGCGCGCAGGCGCTGGTCTTGCGAGAATGTTGGTGTGGATGGCTGCGCCACGGGAGTGATCGGGGCCATACGAGGTGTCTCCAATTGCAGGTAATTTTCTGCAGAATGCCCGCAACCGGTAAAGATGCGGTAACTAAAGACGGTCATAAAGCGGGCAGGAAACGGAAGAACTCCGGAGAAACCAATGCTTGATAGCCCGCTGATACCGACCGCCGCAAACACTTCGCGATCAGACACAACCGCTGGACGCCCGATCCCTGCTGATGAACCCGCCAGCGAGAGAAAGAACGGCGACTTTGAAAAGGAAATGGCCGCACAGACCAATGAAGATACTGCCGCCGGGCAACGAGGAAGAACCGAGAATGCGCCGTCCGCCAGTACGAAGAACCAGACACGGGATACTTCTGTCGTCGGTCAGGTGGATAGCGAGACCGCCGAAATTCTTCCGGAAGTGGAAAGCGAGCAACCAGAGGAACAGCACGCTGCGGCAACTGTCCGGTCCCCGGCTGCGGACACATCTCCGGAAGCTCCGGTGCTGCGCGGAAAAACAACGTCTGAACTTGCCGTTTTACAACAGGCCGGGCCCGGCATAACTGAAAAAAAGGCACCCGAAAGCAATCGTACGGATCCTGCCGAAACAACGCCCCGATCAGTCTCTGCAGAGCAAAAACCGGCTGAACGTGCGGGCGTTCTGCCAGCGGGTGGTGCGACTCAGCAAAGCACACCCGGCAGCCTGGTCCGGTTCGCAGACCTGAAATCAGACGATCCGGCGACCGGGGCGCAAAAACAAAATGCCGCCAATATCTCCGCCGCCGTGTCTGTGCCAGTTGCCAGCGCGTCTGTACAGGAAACCGCACGCCTCGCCGTTCCCGGCGGCACTGCAGCAACGCTGGCGACCGAAAAACCCGGTCGCCGATCAGAAATCCTCCGGTCATCTGACACGGAACCACGCAGTATGCCGACACCAGCCGCAGCACGCGCCGATATGCGCAACACAGCCTCTGCCATCGCAATGCAACCAGTTAACCCCGCTACGGTGCATGCAAATCAGGTCGCTGCGAGAGATAATCCCGACCTTGTGATGCCTTCCGTTCAGGATGCTGACACTATGCTGCAATGGGATCCGCGTGCTGCAGGCTCATCAACTGCGCAGCAGGCAATTCTGCGCGCGGAAACACCCGGGATGATCGGGCGTCAGATGGCCGAAGCGCTGCAAAGGCTGCCGGATCGCCCAGTTGAACTTGCACTCAGCCCCCGTGAGCTGGGCAAGGTCCGGATGACCATCTCGGCTGCGGAAGGGTCCATTACGGTGAATGTTCTCGCCGAACGACCGGAAACTCTGGATCTGATGCGCCGAAACATTGATGAACTGGCAAGAGAGTTTCAGGCACTTGGTTTTGAGACGATCAGCTTTGCCTTTTCCGAGGGGCAACAACAGACAAATGAAGATCATAGCGATGACGCCCCCCGGGTGACGGAAACAGATACTGCACATCACTCAGATCCTGCAGAAACAGCAGATGCACCTGTCAGACTGGTGGAGAGCACCGGTCTTGACCTGCGGCTTTAGGAGACAGAAATGGACATTACACAAACCCAGCCGACACAGACTGCGGCTCCAACGCCGGCAGTCGCGGGCAGCACTGCTGTCATCTCATCAGATTTTGAGACGTTTCTGCAGATGCTGACGGCCCAGGCCAGGTATCAGGATCCGCTTGAGCCGATTGATTCCTCAGAATATGCAGCCCAGCTGGCGCAGTTTTCAATGGTTGAACAACAGGTTCTCTCAAACGACCTGCTGACCGCACTCGGAGATCAGCTGGGTGCAGGAAACATTGCGCAGATGGCAGGATGGATCGGTATGGAGGCGCGGACAACCGCAGCCGTTGCCTTTGAAGGGTCGCCGCTGACCGTAATTCCGAAGGCTGATCCGGGTGCCGAAGAGGCTGTTCTCGTCGTGCTGAACGAAGCGGGCGACGAAGCGCAGCGCGTACAGATCGCTACGGATGGCGAAGCGCTGGAGTGGGCCGGAGTTTCCCCGGGCGGTGAGCCGCTGCCGCCCGGCAATTACCGTTTCATGGTCGAAAGCCGGACGGCGGGAGAAGTAACCGCCACAACAGCCGCCGAAACCTATGCCCGCATTACTGAGGCACGCCGGGAGGCAGGTGGTACAATGCTGATCCTTCAGGGTGGTTCCGCGGTGACAACAGCAGATGTTGCGGCCCTGAGAGAGCCTTCAGGTACAGATGGCCTCTGATCAGAGATCCGCGAGTGCGAACCCGGCGTAAACCGCCGGCATCAGAAGCCGGCGCTTTGACCCGAGCGGAAACTTCCGCAGCGGGGTCCGCAAAGCCACAGGATAATCTGGCGGGGTTACCCCCCGGATCAGGTCGCCAAGGATAGCGCCGGACAAACTGCCCATCGCAACCCCGTTGCCGTGATAGCACATTCCCGCCCACATTCCGGGCTGGTCGGGCACCTGTCCGACATAGGGCAGACGATCACGCGCGATGCAAACCATGCCAGACCAGCTGCCGGCATTTTCGACATGGCTCCAGGCCGGGAACATCTCCTCAAAATGGCGTCTGACACGGCGTCGGGCGCGGGCTTCCGTGCCGGGACCGGCCAGCAGCCCGCCCCGCGTTCCGAACAGAAACCTGCGGTCCGGCATCAGCCTGAAGTAATGCAGCAGGTTACGGGTATCGTAACTCATCTGGTCAGAAGTCCACCCCTGCGCGTCAAGCTCCTGATCCGTCAGCGGTCGTGTGACCATAACCGTTGATTGCGTCGGCATATACCGGCCCGCAATCCAGCCGGGAAGGTCCTCAGAGGTGTAGCCGTTGGTTGCAATCACGACCTGTTCTGTCCGCACCTCGGCTTCGCCGGTGGACACACGATACTGGCCCCCTGCACCCGAGATACTCTGCGCCCGCGAGTTGTGATAGATTTTCGCACCGGCGGCTTCGGCAGCCGTGGCAAGGGCCGAAACATACTTGCGCGGGTTCAGCCCGAACCCCAGCGGATTGGTCAGGCCGCCGGCAAATGCCCCCCCCATGCCAAGCCGCATAAGATCCTGTTTGTCGTGAAACTCCGGAGTGACCCCGTAGTCGTTTTCAATATGCAGAGCTTCTTTTCGCAGACCGTCCAGATCCCGGGCGCGGACAGCAAGCTGGGTCTCACCGGCCGAATGCCTGTCCACATCAACAGCGAGGCGTCTGGTCAGATCGGAGACGAAAGAAACCGCCGCTTTTTCGGTCTGCCGCCATTCTTTACGACCTTCCACACCAAATCTTTGTTCAAGCTGCGCATTTCCGATTTTTGCACCGCCCAGACAGCAAAATCCACCATTGCGCCCCGAAGCGCCCCACCCTACGTGCCCAGCCTCAAGAACGCAGACCCTTACGCCATGCTCAGCCAGCCTTAACGCAGCTGAAAGGCCGGTAAATCCCGCACCGATAATGACCACATCCGTTGTGATTTCTCCGCGTACTGCCGGGCGGTCAGCAATGTCGCAGGTCTGGTCCCACCAGCATCCGTCGCGCGGGCCCGGGCCATAAGTATAATCAGGAAAAATCCGTCTCATCAGGCGCGGGCTGCATCGCGTTCGTCGCGTTTTTGACGCAACGCATTGCGCTTGGAAATCAGCGACGCACCGATCACGCCCACCGTAACGATGCCGATCATAATGGTGGACAGTGCGTTGATCTCCGGAGAGACCCCAAGACGTACAGCGGAGAAGATTTTGATCGGCAATGTCGTGGCGGCAGGGCCGGCAGTAAACGATGCGATCACCAGATCATCAAGGCTGAGCGTGAACGCGAGCAGCCATCCCGCGATCACAGCAGGGGCAATAATCGGCAGGGTCACAAGGCGGAACGCATCAAAACCCGAGCAGCCCAGATCAAGTGCGGCCTCTTCCAGCGATCGGTCAAAGCTGAGCAATCGTGAGGATACGACCACGGAGACGTAACACATCGAAAACGTCGTATGGGCCAGCACGATTGTCAGTACGCCCCGGTCGAGCCCGATCCCGATGAAGAGCAAAAGCAGGGACAATCCTGTAATCACCTCAGGCATCACCAGAGGCGCATAAATCATGCCGGAGAACAGAGTGCGCCCCAGAAAACGCCCGCCCCGAACCAGAACATAGGCCGCCATCGTGCCCAGCACTGTGGCCAGAGTCGAAGAGAGAACCGCAACTTTGATCGTGACCCAGGCGGCATCGAGGAAGGCTTCGTTCTGAAGCAGTTCGCCGTACCATTTCGTCGAGAATCCGGCCCAGACCGTGACAAGTTTGCTCTCGTTGAACGAATAAGCGACGAGGATCACCATAGGCAGATACAAAAACGCGAACCCGATGGTCAGAGAAGTAACGTTGAACCAGCTCAGCCTGTTCATTGGTCCGCCTCCGCCTGTTTCTGCTGGTTGCGCTGAAACAGTACGATCGGAATGATCAGGATCAGCAGCAGGATAACGGCAACTGCGCTTGCGACCGGCCAGTCGCGGTTGTTGAAGAACTCCTCCCAGAGCACCTTGCCGATCATCAGCGTGCCGGAGCCACCGAGCAGCGAGGGGATCACAAATTCACCCAGCGCCGGGATGAAAACGAGAAAGCTGCCGGCAATAATACCGTTCTTCGAGAGCGGAATGGTAACCAGCCAGAAGGCCTGCATCCGCGAGCATCCGAGATCTTCAGCAGCCTCAATAAGGGAGCCATCGAGGCGGTCAAGAGCCGCATAAATCGGCAGGATCATGAAGGGCAGATAGGTATAGACGATGCCGATATAGACCGCGGTATTGGTGTTGAGGATGGTCAGGGGTTCACCAATGAGCCCGGTCCAGAGCAGGAACTGGTTGAGAAACCCTTCCTGACTGAGAATGCCCATCCAGGCGTAGACCCGGATCAGAAAAGACGTCCAGAACGGCAGGATCACCAGCATCATCAGCGTGGGGCGCCACTCTTCCGGTGCGCGCGCCATGCCATAGGCCATCGGATACCCGACCAGGAGCGTCAGGAAAGTCGACAAAAGCGCGATTTTCAGCGAACTGAGATAGGCTTTCCAGTACAGGTCATCAGATGCCAGAAAGGCGAAATTCTCAAAATCCAGCGCTTTGAAAAACGGCACGATGCCATCGTCCAGCGTCGGCGTATAAGGAGGGATGGAGAGCTCGATATCCGACAGGGAAATCTTGAGCACGATGATGAAGGGCACCAGAAAGAGGGCCAGCAGCCAGGCATAGGGAACGGCTATCAGGACAAAACGCTGCATCAGCAGGTCTCCGGGCGCGCGAGGGGATCACCTGAGGTCATTGTGGCAGCAGAACTCCCGCTGTGGCGGTCCAGCTGATCCAGACTGTGTCTTCCCAGGTGAAGGTCCGGCGCGACACGCGGCGGGTGTTGGCGGCCTGTGCCTTGACGATCTGCCCGCCGGGCAGTTCGACGTGATAGGTCGAGATGTTACCCAGATAAGCGATGTCCAGCACTTTGCCTTCCACTGCGTTGTCGGCATCCGCCGGGCGCTCGGCACTGATGGCGATTTTTTCCGGCCGCACCGCGAGATGGCAGTTCTGGCCTTCTGAAAACGGGCGTTCAGATGCAGCAATCAGCGGCGCTTTATTATCAGCCCAGCTGATCTCATACCGCTCACTCCCGACAGGCTTCGCGGTGCCCTCGATAATATTCACATCACCAATGAAATCAGCGACATAGACACTGTTGGGCATTTCGTAGATATGTTCGGGCGTCGCCACCTGAATGACGCGGCCCTCGTCCATGACGGCAACGCGGCTTGCCACCGTCATTGCCTCTTCCTGATCGTGGGTGACGATCACGAATGTCGTGCCGGTTTTTTCCTGAATATCCATCAGTTCAAACTGCGTTGCCTGACGCAGTTTCGCATCGAGCGCGCCAAGCGGCTCATCCAGCAGCAGAAGCTTTGGTGCCTTGGCAAGGCTGCGCGCAAGCGCCACGCGCTGGCGCTGACCACCCGAGATCTGATGGGGTTTGCGGGCGGCGAATTTTTCCAGCCGCGTCAGTTTGAGCATTTCGGCCACGCGGTCGCCGATGTCATGCTTGGGCATATCGCCGCGGCGCAAACCGAATGCGATGTTTTCATAAACGCTCAGATGCGGAAACAGCGCGTAAGACTGAAACATCATGTTCACTGCGCGTTTGTTCGGTGGCACCGGGGCTATGTCCTGACCCGCAAGCTCAATCACACCGCGCGTCGGCGCTTCGAAGCCGGCAAGCATTCGCATCATTGTGGTTTTCCCGCAGCCCGACGGTCCGAGCAGTGCAAAGAATTCCTTTTCGTAGATGTCGAGTGTCAGGTCATCAATCGCCGTGAAATCACCGAATTTCTTGGTGACAGACTTAAACCGGATCAGCGGTTTTTCATCGGGATCGTTCCAGGGGGCAAAGTCGCTTTCCGGCACGGTGCATCCTCATTTTGCCCGGGCTCCGGGCTGATGTAAAAAGGGCAGCGCATTGCGGCGCTGCCCTGTCGTGCCGGGCTCAGGTGCCCGATTTGATCCTGGTCCACAGACGGGTCACGACGCGCTGCACCTTCGCCGGATAGGGCGTGGTGGTGTAGAGGTTTTCCAGCGTTGCCTCATCGGGGTAGATCGCCGGGTCACCGATCACGTCTTCGGCCAGCAGCGGCTTGGAGGCCTCATTGCCGTTGGCGTAATAAACGTAGTTGGACGCATCCGCCATGTTCTGCGCATCCATGATGAAGTTCAGAAACACGTGGGCGGCGTCTGGGTTCGGAGCGTCTGTCGGAATGGCCATCTGGTCAAACCACATCAGCGCACCTTCGCTAGGCGCGTTATATACGATTTCGACGCCGTTATCGGCCTCTGCGGCACGGTCACGCGCCTGCAGGATGTCACCTGACCAGCCGAAGGCCACGCAGATGTCGCCGTTTGCCAGCGCGTTGATGTACTCGGAGCTGTGGAATTTCTGCACAAAAGGCCGCACGGCCATCAGCACTTCTTCGGCTTTGGCAATGACGTCGGGGTCATGGCTGTCGGGGTCTTCGCCGATGTATTTCAGCGCCGCCGGGATCATCTCGGTCGGTGCGTCAAGGAAGTGGACGCCGCATTCCGCAAGTTTCTCCATGCTCGACGGCTCAAAAATCAGGCTGAGCGATCCGACAGGAGCATCTGCGCCAAGCAGTTCCTGCACCTTGCCAAGATTGGCGCCGATGCCGGTAGTGCCCCACATGTAGTTGATCGAATAAGCGTTCTCAGGGTCATACTGCACCGTGCGCGCTTCGACGGTGTCCCACATATTTTCCAGGTTTGGAAGCTTGGACGGATCAAGCTTCTGGAACGCGCCGGCTGCGATCTGGCGCTGCAGGAAAGTGCCGGACGGCACAACGACGTCATAGCCGGAACCGCCGGCGAGCATTTTGGTTTCGAGCACTTCGTTGCTGTCAAAGACGTCATAGATCAGTTCGATGCCCGTTTCGGTCTCAAACTTTTCAAGAAGGGCTTCGTCGATATAGTCGGACCAGTTATAGACCCGGACTTCGTCGGCGACAGCACCCGTGGCTGCCAGCGCCGCAACAGCGCTGCTCATGATGAGCTTGTTCATAGATAACTCCCGTTGGTGGTGACCGGGTTATTCCCGGCTTGGACTTAATTTGATCAAGTTTTGCCTCAGCAGGCAAGATGCAATATGCTTTCATGTGATCAAAGCCTGTGCAAGAGAAGTGATCACAACTGCCAGAACCGAAGAGGGACGATCAGACAGCCATGCTCAAAGAACAGGCGTCCGGTGACAAAAAGACCACGGCCAAACAGCCCGCGCACCAGTCGGTGTACCGGCGTTTACGGACCGGCATTCTTTTCGGGGATCTGGCGCCCGGCCAGGCGGTAACAATCAAAGGGCTCACCGAAGAGCTTGCTGCCGGCATGACGCCGGTGCGCGAGGCGATCCGCCGCCTGACGTCCGAAGGGGCGCTGAGCATGTTGGGCAACCGTCGGGTGATCGTGCCTGAACTGACCGAAAAATGCATTGAACAGCTTGATTTTATGAGGCAATCTCTTGAGCCTGAACTGGGCCGTCGCGCGGCTCAGCGCATGACAGCGGAGATTCTGGCGGAGCTGAAAGATATCGACGACACCCTCAACCAGGCCATTTCTCAGGGTGATATCAAAGGATATCTGACCCATAATTACCGGTTCCATGCGCGACTCTATGCCAGCGCGGATGCGCCGGTTCTTGCGGATACGACCGACCGGTTATGGCTGAAATTCGGACCCTCACTCAGGGTTGTATGCGGGCGCTACGGCACGCTCAACCTCCCGGACAAGCATGCAGAAATGCTCAGCGCCCTCGAAACGGGCGATGCTGAGGGTACAGCAAGGGCACTCGCCGAAGACGTTCACCAGGGGATGCTGCAGGTGCGCGAGGCTCTGCAGGCCGCCCGGAGCTGACACCGATTCGATTGACCCGCGTGGAATTTGATCATATTCTGCATTGCAAAGGCGCGGATGCTCCTTCTCTCCAGCAGAAAGAAAACCGATGACGATGATCACCAACCATATGCCCACCGCGGAACTCCAGGCGATTGATGCCGCGCATCACATGCATCCGTTCACCACAAATGATGAGCTGGCAGAGCAGGGCGCGCGGGTCATCACGAGGGCCAAAGGCGTGTTCCTGACCGACAGCGAAGGCAACGAAATCCTCGACGGTATGGCGGGTCTGTGGTGTGTGAACATCGGCTACGGACGCACTGAAATGGCCGAGGTTGCCGCCCGTCAGATGGCGGAACTGCCTTATTACAATACGTTTTTCAAAACGACGCATGTGCCCGCTATCGCGCTGTCTCAGGAAATTGCGCGGCTGGCCCCCGAGGGCATGAACAACGTCTTTTTCGCCGGCTCAGGCTCCGAGGCCAACGACACCAACATCCGCATGGTCCGTACGTACTGGGCGGAAAAAGGCAAACCGTCCAAATCGCATATCATCAGCCGGAAGAACGCGTATCACGGCTCGTCGATGGGCTCGGGCAGCCTTGGTGGCATGGATTATATGCATGCGCAGGGCGGCATGCCGATTCCCGGCATCCACCACATCGGCCAGCCGGACTGGTGGGCCGAGGGCGGTGACATGACCCCTGAAGAATTCGGTCTCGCTCGCGCACGTGAGCTTGAAGCGAAAATCGAAGAGCTCGGTGAAGATAACGTCGCGGCCTTTATCGCAGAGCCTGTTCAGGGCGCGGGCGGGGTCATCATTCCGCCGGAGACATACTGGCCGGAGATTCAGCGGATCTGCGATAAATACGAGATTCTGCTGATCGCCGATGAGGTGATCTGCGGTTTCGGGCGCACCGGGAACTGGTTCGGCAGCCAGACCTTTGGTATCCGCCCGCATATCATGACAATCGCCAAAGGACTGAGTTCGGGCTATCAGCCGATCGGTGGCTCGGTGGTCTGCGACGAGGTCGCCTCGGTGATCGGCGCAACTGAATTCAACCACGGTTATACCTATTCCGGCCATCCGGTTGCCTCTGCTGTTGCCCTCAAAAACCTGCAGATCCTGCAGGATGAAAACATTCTTGATCACGTGCGCAACACTGCCGGCCCTGCTTTCCGCGCGGGGCTGGAAGGTCTGGCGGATCATCCGCTGGTTGGCGGGGCAAGCGTCATTGGCCTGATGGGGTCGCTGCCGCTGACACCACACAAGGAAAGCCGCGCTAAATTCGCGGGCGAGGCCGGTGCAATCGGTCTGATGTGCCGCGAGCGCTGTTTTGCCAATAACCTCGTGATGCGCCATGTGGGCGACCGGATGGTGGTTTCGCCGCCGCTGGTGATTACGCCTGACGAGATCAACATCTTTATGGACCGTGCCCGCAAAGCGCTGGATGAAACCTGGCAGAAAGCGGACAAAGAGGGGCTGCTTAAAGCGGCATCCTGACGCAGCGGCGGGTAGAATCACCCCCGGAAACAACCCGGTAACGGCCCCGGCATTGCACAGCTGTGCCGGAAATTGTCCTGATTTTGCACGAAACAGGAGCAAATCGGCCTGTTTCCGGGCGCATTTATGCGCGTTTGACGTGAAGGCCGGTGAAACGGACATCCCTTAAGTTAACTGCTTGCTCTGAGGGCGCGCAGTCGTGTTACCCTGTGCGCGAACAAGGCGTAAATCGCCGGGGAACAAACGGGGAGCCACACGTGGCAACTAACAGTACCGCAGACGCGTTCGTCGAATTCGAGCGCGTTCAGAAAAGCTATGACGGGGAAAACCTCGTCGTCAAAGACCTCAACCTTTTCATGCCCAAAGGCGAGTTCCTCACGATGCTGGGGCCATCGGGGTCGGGGAAGACCACCTGCCTGATGATGCTGGCCGGTTTTGAGACCGCCACCCACGGGGACATCCGTCTCGACGGGGAATCAATCAACAACATCCCGCCGCACAAACGCGGCATCGGAATGGTGTTCCAGAACTATGCCCTGTTCCCGCACATGACGGTCGCGGAAAACCTGTCCTTCCCGCTGGAAGTCCGCAAAATGGGCAAATCAGACCGGGAAGCAAAAGTGAAACGCGCCCTCGATATGGTGCAGATGGGGGCCTTTGGCGGACGCCGGCCCTCACAGATGTCCGGTGGCCAGCAGCAGCGTGTGGCCCTTGCCCGCGCCCTGGTCTTTGAACCCGAACTGGTTCTCATGGATGAGCCCCTCGGCGCGCTCGATAAACAGCTGCGCGAGACGCTGCAGTTCGAGATTACAAACCTCGCACACGAGCTGGGTATTACCGTGGTCTATGTGACGCACGACCAGACCGAAGCGCTGACCATGTCCGACCGCGTTGCCGTTTTTGACGATGGTCGCATACAGCAGCTGGCGCCACCTGATAAGCTCTATGAAGAACCTGAAAACAGCTTCGTGGCGCAGTTCATCGGCGAGAACAACACACTTGAAGGCGTGGTCAAAGAGATCAAAGGTGACAGCTGCCTTGTGGAGCTGGATGGCGGCGAGGTGATCGACGCCAAGCCTGTGAATGTGCAGAATGCCGGCGACCGGACGCGTGTCTCGATCCGCCCTGAGCGCGTGGAATACAATAAAAACCGTCTCAGCCCGGATGCGCATACGCTCAGGGCCGAGGTTCTTGAATTTATCTATATGGGTGACATCTTCCGGACCCGCCTCAAAGTGGCGGGCACCAGCGAATTTGTTATCAAAACGAGAAACGCTCCCGATGTGGAGCGTCTTGTCCCGGGCCAGCAGATCGAAATCGGCTGGCTTCCGGAAGACTGCCGCGCGCTGGACGCCTGACGTCCGGCCGCCGGAACTGTCGTGTTGCCCGACGGCGGCACGATTACAAAAAGACGGCGGTCAGACCCGTTGCCACCGTCTTAGAATATCACCAACGGGATAAAAAACTGGGAGACTATAAATGAAACTCACCAAGACGCTGATGGCATCTACTGCGCTGACTGTTGCGGCCGGTATGGCCACCGCCGATGGCCACATGGCCAGCGAAATGACAATCGTGAGCTGGGGTGGTGCCTACACCAACTCACAACAGAAAGCCTATCATGACCCCTATATGGAAATGACAGGCGTCAACATCATCAATGACTCCTCCTCTTCCGAAGCGGTCGCAAAACTGCGCGCCATGAACGAAGCGGGCAATGTCACATGGGACGTCGTTGACGTCGTCGCGGCGGATGCGATCCGCCTCTGCGACGAAGGTCTGGCGATGGAAATCGACCCTGATGAGATGCTGGCCGCCGCGCCCGATGGCACATCTGCCGAGGATGACTTCGGCGATCTGCTCGTGTCCGACTGCTTTATCCCGCAGATCGTTTACTCGACAACATTCGGGTATCGCACCGACATGGTCGGCGACACACCCCCGACATCCGTCTGCGCGGTCTTCGACACAGAAACATATCCGGGCAAGCGGGCGCTTGAGAAGAACCCCATCAACAACATGGAATGGGCTCTGCTCTGCGACGGCGTAGCGAAGGACGAAGTCTATGACGTGCTGGAAACAGAAGAAGGCCAGCAACAGGCCCTCGACAAGCTGGCCACGATCAAAGACGACGTGATCTGGTGGTCTGCCGGTGCTGACACACCGCAACTGCTTGCAGACGGTGAAATCGTGATGGGCTCGACCTACAACGGTCGTCTCTTTTCGGTAATCGAAGAGCAGAACCAGCCGGTTGCTATGCTCTGGGACGCACAGGTGTTTGACCTTGACGGCTGGATCATTCCCGCCGGTCTGAGCGACGAGCGTAAAGCCCGCGCGCTGGACTACATCATGTTCGCCACCGACACCCAGCGTCTGGCCGATCAGGCAAAATACATCAGCTATGGCCCCGCGCGTGCATCCTCTGCACCGCTCGTCGGGCAGCACGCTGATCTGGGCATCGACATGGCGCCGCACATGCCGACCGATCCGGAGAACGCCAAGAACACGTTCCTCTACAACTATGAGTTCTGGGCTGACTACCGCGACGACATCGACGCCAAATTCCAGGCGTGGCTGGCACAATAATCCGGTCACCGGACTGAAAACCGGGAGGGGCCCCTGCGGGCCCTTCCCACCGCGGCACGAAAAGGACCGACCATGCCCAAAGGCTATATAATTGCCCATGTTACCGTTAAGAATCCGGACGCATACAAAGAATATGTGGTCCGTGACACACCCATCCTTCAGGGTCACGGCGGGCGGTTCCTTGTGCGTGGTGGTGCCTCCGAGGCGCCAGAGGGCAGCCCTTACGAGCGGCATGTCATCGTAGAATTTCCGTCATATGAGGCCGCATGTGCCGCCTATAATGACCCCGAATACCTTGAGGTCGCGAAGATCCGTCGCGACAATTCCGACAGCACAATCATTATCGTTGAGGGCGCAGCATGACCGATCACTCAGCCACAGGTCCCGACCTGATCGACAGCCCGACGCCTGACAACGCCCTGCGCGCCGCGGACAATGCTGAAAGCGGTCCGATGCTCGCCGCAGACGGTACACCGCTTAAAAAGAGCCTGAACCGCGCGCTGCGCCGCCAGAAACTGCGGGCGCTGATGCTGATCGCGCCGCTGCTGGTGTTTATCCTCGTGGCCTTTATCGCGCCGATTGCCGATATGCTCTTCCGCTCGGTCGAGAACCAGATCGTTGCCGATACGCTGCCACGTACCACCGACGGCCTTGCCGACTGGGACAGCACTTCGGGTGAGATCCCCTCGCCCGCGCTTTTCGAAGACCTGTACAAAGACATTTTCATCGCGTCCGAGCGCAAGCTGCACACGCGGCTGGGCTCGCGCCTGAATTATGAGCTGACAGGGGTGTCTTCGCTCTTTCGTAAATCAGGTCGCGGGGTCGAAGACATCGGCGAGGTTTATCAGGATCAGTTCGAGGACCTCAATGAGTTCTGGGAAGATGCTGAGAACTGGAACCCTCTGATGGGCAGCGCGGAATGGCTCGAAGATATGGCCGGATGGGATGAAAAATCCGGCGACCGCCAGCCTGCCTTTGAGATCCGCGATGACGTGGCTGCGGTACTGCCCGAAACCGCCGCGATGTATGAAACATTTGCTGAATTCGTTCAGTTTGAAGACGAAGACAATCTGCTGAAAGAAGACCCCTGGGCCATCGTTTACTCCGCGCTTTATGCTGATCTTTCAGCAGGCGCGGATGTCGCATCGCTTTCCGGGCCCGGTGCCGCTGAACTGCAGGAGGCCGCCGGCGCCGTCGCTGGTTTTGAGGCGGTGGATTTCACCGCTGCCTTTGAGGAGATCGACAAAGACTGGCACAGCATTGACGTCTGGCAGACCATCCAGACCTACAGCCCGGCCTACACCAGCGGCTATTTCCTCAATGCCGTGGACATGAAAAAGAGCCCCGACGGCCCTGAAATGCGCCCGGAAAACGAGCAGCTATATATCAAGCTTTTCATCCGGACGATGATCATGTCGCTGGTCATCACCGGCAGCTGTATCCTGCTGGGCTATCCGGTTGCGTGGATCCTTGCAAACCTGCCGGCGCGCACGGCCAACCTGCTGATGATCCTGGTGCTTCTGCCCTTCTGGACCTCACTTCTGGTGCGCACGTCGGCCTGGAAAGTGATGCTGCAGCAACAGGGCGTCATCAATGACACGCTTGTGTGGCTTGGCGTTGTCGCGGACGACAGCAGGCTTGCTCTGATCAACAACCAGACGGGTACAATCATCGCGATGACCCATATTCTGCTGCCCTTTATGATCCTGCCGCTCTATTCGGTGATGAAAACGATCCCGCCGACCTATCTGCGGGCGGCAAAATCGCTGGGCGCCACCGACTGGACGGCTTTCTGGCGGGTCTATTTCCCGCAGTCGGTGCCTGGCATCGGCGCGGGGTCGATCCTCGTGTTCATTCTGGCCATCGGCTATTACATCACGCCCGAGCTTGTCGGCGGCACGACGGGGACATTTATCTCCAACCGGATTGCCTATCACATTTCCAGCTCGCTCAACTGGGGCCTCGCGGCTGCTCTTGGCGCGATCCTGCTGGCGGTGGTTCTGGGGCTCTACTGGGCCTACGACAAGATCGTCGGCATCGACAATGTGAAACTGGGAGGCTGATCAGATGGTAGCTCTCACACCAATCTCGCGCACACCCGTCTCTTTTTATGTGCCCGTGGTGGCGGCCGCCGGCGCATTTGCAGGGCTGCTCGTCGGCACGGCACAGGGCAGTTCCCTGCTGGGCATCATTCTTGGTGCGGCACTGATGGCGGCGGTCGCTTATGTGCTGACACAAATCATCAGGGAAGAAAAAGCAGGCATCTGGGGGCTGACGGCGCTTCTGGCAGTTGCCGGGTTTTTCATGGGCGGCATCGCTGCGGCCCTCATCGGTGCAGCCTTTGGCTGGTTCTTCGGATGGTTCAGCTTCTGGCTCTACGAAGGGCGTTACCGCGCCAAAGTGGCGCCCTATCTCACACCCCGTCAGGTGCTGTGGCATTTCACATTCCGGGTGATCTGCGGGGCCATTCTCGTATTTCTGATCACGCCCATCCTTGTGGTGATGCCTCTGAGCTTTAACGCCGAGGATTTCTTTACCTTCACGCCGGAGATGCTGCGGTTTGACCCGGCGGGCTATTCAATGAAGCACTATGAGGATTTCTTTACGAACTCTGACTGGCAGGGAGCGCTCAAAAATTCGATCAGAATCGCACCTGCCGCCACGCTGCTCTCGGTAGGCTTCGGCACTCTCGCAGCTATCGGTCTGAGCCAGCCGCATGTGCCGTTCCGGCGTGCGATTATGGCGATCCTGATTTCGCCGATGATCGTACCGCTGATCATTTCGGCGGCTGGCATGTACTTCTTTTACAGCCGTATCGGCCTGCAGGGCACATACGCCGGCGTGGTTCTCGCACATGCGGCCCTGGGTATCCCCTTCGTGATCATCACGGTGACAGCAACGCTGGTGGGTTTTGACAATTCGCTGACGCGGGCGGCGGCCAATATGGGGGCCAACCCGGTCACCACCTTCTTCCGGGTTCAGATGCCACTCATTCTGCCCGGGGTGATTTCCGGCGGTCTCTTTGCCTTTATCACCTCTTTCGACGAGGTTGTGGTTGTACTCTTTGTCGGTTCTGCCGGTCAGAAAACGTTGCCCTGGCAGATGTTCACCGGTCTGCGTGAACAGATCAGTCCGACGATCCTCGCGGTTGCCACCATTCTGGTGATTGTCTCGATTGCGCTGCTGACGGTGGTAGAACTATTGCGCCGACGATCTGAGCGCCTGCGCGGGATGAGCCCGGCATGACCTCAGATATGGTAACCAGATGTCTCTTTGGGCTCGTACTGGCAGCCCTGCCCGCGACTGTTTCCGCCGATCCGTCGCTGGAGTGCAGTCTTGTGTCGTCCTCTCAGGTCGAAACCTCGGCCTGCCTTGCAGAGGTTGAGAAGCGGGTGGATGAAACACTCGGGATCGCGCTGAATTCGGCCCGCGCCAGTGCAACAGAGCTGGATGAGATCACCGGCCGGACGGTCGCTCTCCCGGCGCTTGAGGCGTCACAGGCGGCGTGGGACGCTTACCGCGCGGCGCATTGTGAGTATACCGGAACGCTCTCAGGAGGTGGGTCAGGCACGGGTATTTCTATCCGCTCCTGCCGGATTTCGCTTACCCGAGCCAGGGTCGAGGAGCTTCTGAGCCGTCTCTGATCCTGTTTACCGCAGACGTTTCAGCAAAGTCAGAGACGCATACCCGTCCGGAACAAGCCCCTGCGCCCGCTGATAGGAACGCACCGCATCGATGGTTTTCGGCCCGATCCGCCCGTCAATACCCTGTGTGCTGAACCCTTTGCCTGTCAGGCGGCGCTGCATCTCTTCACGCTCGGCACGGGTCAGCGCACGGTCATCGGTGGGCCATGACGCACGGATCTCCGACCCGCCCCTGATGCGGTCACTCAGATGCCCCACACCGATCACATAGGCGTCCGCGGAGTTATAGGCCTCGATCGCTTTGAAGTTATCAAAAATCAGAAAGGCCGCCCCCTGCGCACCTGCCGGAAGCAGCACTGAAGCGCGTCCGTGATCAGGCACAGCCCGGCCGTTCATGTCGACGACGCCAAGCCGGGCCCACTGACCCGGCGACTTTTTTATCTTCCGGTCCGCGAGCGTGTAATCAAATCCTTTCGGGATCTGAACCTCGACGCCCCAGGGCTGTCCTTTGGTCCAGCCGGATTTCTTCAGATAGGCAGCAGTCGAAGCCAGCGCATCCACCGGATTGTCGGCCCAGATATCGCGCCGGCCGTCACCGTCAAAATCGACTGCATAGCTGAGATAAGAGGTCGGAATAAACTGTGTGTGTCCCATCGCTCCGGCCCAGCTGCCGGTCATATTGCGCGGGCTGGTGTCACCGTTCTGCAGGATTTTCAGTGCCGCGATCAGCTGTTCCTCGAAAAACGCACCGCGCCGGCCGTCAAAAGACAGCGTCGCCAGCGAGGTCACCACATCGTTTTTGCCGCGAAAGGTGCCATAGGCACTCTCGAGGCCCCAGACCGCCACGACCACCTCTTTCTCGACACCATACCGTTTCTCGATCGCTGTCAGCGTGCTGTTGTGGTTTTTCAGAGCGATCCTGCCATTGGCGATCCGGGTCGCCGAGGCGGCGCTGCCCAGATAGTCCCAGATGGTTTTGGTAAACTCCGACTGGTTGCGGTCGCGGCGGATCACATCCGCATCATAGCTGACATCGCGAAATGCGGCATCCAGTGTTCCTGCACTGATCCCCTGCGCCCGCGCCCGGCTTTTGAACCCGGTGACCCAGCGGTCAAAGCCCGCAGGCGATGCAACAACCTCAACCTTCGCTGTGTCTGTCACCGCTTGTGTCGCCGGCCGCAGCTTTGGCCGGGCAGCAACCGAGATCAGCGAAACGGGGTTCCTGATGGTGTCAGGCTGAGCCGTATCGGGCCGGTTCAGCGGCCTCACGGATTGCCAGATTCCCTCTGCCTGCGCTGTGTCCGCCATGGTCAGTCCGATGGCCAGAACACCTGTCGTCCAGATCTTCCACTGCATATTGCCGTCCTGCTGCTCTGTTTATTATTGGCACCAGTCTAGCGATTCGCGTCCCGCATAGGAAGAATTCAATCAGACCGGGCGCGATCTTCTGCCGGTGGCGCAATCTCACAGCGGATCCGGTCGAGATGCTCGCGCAGCAGCGGCACCCGTTTCGGACGGAAGCTCAGATCAGTCCGTTCGAGGCTTTCCATCCGGTCAAGACGGAAGGTTCTGAAATCATTCCGCAAATGGCACCAGGCCAGCAGCACGTTGGATCGGTCGAGATAAACAAGGCCCAGCGGGTCCACCCGCCGCACCGTATGCGACCCTTCGGCATCGCGATAGGCAAAGCGCACGCTGACCTCATCCCAGGTCGCCTCACGCAGCAGCGAGACATCGATGCGGATCACCGGCTGTGGCGCAAACCGGTGCGCATCGAGCACGGCGTGCTGCAACCGGTGCGCCTGGCGAGGCGGAACACGGGCTCTGATCTTGGCGAGCGCAGAACGCGCCGCACGGGCAAGAGACGGATCCCCGATAACCGCAACATCGCGCAGGCCCAGCACCAGCGCTTCAAGTTCATCATCCTCAAAACCCAGGGGCGGCAGCGCCGCATCCTCAATCAGCGTATAGCCAAAGCCCGCCTCCCCATCGATAACGGCCCCGATCCCGCGCAGCGCATCAATATCGCGGTAGATCGTACGCAGGGACATGCCCATCTCATCTGCAAGGCGGCGGGCGGTCACGGGCGGAGACAGCCGCCGCAACGTCTGCATCATCTGGAAAAGCCGGTGGGTTCTGCTCATGAGGTCAGCATATATCACAATTACTGCCGGAAACTGTCAGCAAAGAAGAGCGTATTCCG
Organism: Roseobacter ponti; assembly: GCF_012932215.1. Classification (GTDB taxonomy): domain Bacteria; phylum Pseudomonadota; class Alphaproteobacteria; order Rhodobacterales; family Rhodobacteraceae; genus Roseobacter; species Roseobacter ponti. The sequence goes on from NZ_CP048788.1 coordinate 3,827,090, forward strand.
CAACCCCGTCTTCAGCAATGCCGGCGCTCCGCACGGTCTCCTGTGCAGCGATCATCTGCGCGGTTTGGCGCCCGGCCCGCACACGCTTTAGCGGCGCGTGCGTTTCACTTTGCGTTTGGTTTTGTCACTGCGCCGTTTGGCTTTTGCTTTGTGGCGTTTCGGGCTGCGCCCCGCCGGCGAACGGCGACCTCGCGGCAGGTCATCGCCATCAAGTGATAAAAGCTCCAGGGCGATCCCGCCGGTCACAGGTGCCGCTTCCGCAAGCCGCACCGTCACGCGCTGGCCAAGGCTGATGATCATGCCGGTATCAGCTCCCATCAGGGTGCCGGCTTCCTGGTCATAGTGGAAATATTCGCGTCCGATTGAGCGCATCGGCACGAGACCATCCGCGCCGGTTTCATCGAGTTTCACAAAAACACCAAAGCGCGCGATGCCGCTGATCCGTCCGGTGAACTCATTGCCCACCCGCTCGCTAAGAAAAGCTGCCAGGTAGCGGTCCGTGGTGTCGCGTTCAGCGATCATCGACCGTCGTTCGGTCTCGGAGATATGCTCGCCCGTCTGCTCCAGGTCATCATAGTCTTCAGGGCGCAACCCGTCCCTGCCCCAGCCATGCGCCGCGATCAGCGCCCGGTGCACGATCAGATCGGAATACCGCCGGATCGGCGAGGTGAAATGCGCATAGTTCTTCAGCGCAAGCCCGAAGTGACCAAAGTTCTGCGGCGCATAATAGGCCTGGGTCATGGAGCGCAGCGTCGAGATATTGATGAGCTCCGCCTCATCTGATCCGGCTGCATCATTGAGCAGACGGTTGAGGTGTGCTGTCTGCAACACCTGCCCTTTGGCGAGGGTAAAGCCGCTGGCCTTTGCCGTCTCGCGCAGCGCGTCGAGTTTTTCGGGGCTCGGTTCTTCGTGCACCCGGTAAAGCAGCGGTGTTTTCTTTGCGATCAGGGTCTCGGCGGCAGCGACATTTGCAAGCACCATGAACTCTTCGATCAGACGGTGCGCATCGAGCCGGTCTTTGAAACTGACAGAGGTGACCTTGCCTTCATCATCCAGCACAATGCGACGCTCTGGCAGGTCAAGGTCCAGCGGTTGCCGCCGTCCCCGTGCCTCCATGAGCGCCTCCCACGCGGTGTAGAGCGGCTTTAAAACAGTCTCTGTCAGGGGTTCGGTACGGTCATTCGGGTTGCCGTCCACTGCTTCCTGGACTTCTTCGTAATGCAGCGACGCAGGCGAGCGCATCAGCCCGCGATGAAAACTGTGCGAAAGCTTATTGCCGGTCGCATCAATCTGCATCCGTACAGCGATACAGGCGCGCGGCACCCCCTCGTGCAGGGAACACAGATCGCCCGACAGCCGGTCGGGCAGCATAGGCACCACCCGGTCGGGGAAATACGTGGAATTGCCCCGCTTGCGGGCCTCACGATCCAGTGCAGAGCCCGGCGTGACATAGGCTGCAACATCGGCAATCGCGACCCAGATGATGTGCCCGCCCTCGTTGCCCGGGTCTTCATCTGCGTGGGCGTAACAGGCATCGTCATGATCGCGGGCATCCGAGGGATCGATGGTAATGAGCGGCAGATCCCGCAGATCCTCGCGTCCTTTCAGGCCCACCGGTTTCGCACGGTCGGCTTCGGCGATCACATCATCGGGAAAGGCATCGGGGATGCCGTGCTGGTGGATCGCGATCAGCGAGACCGCCTTTGGCGCGGACGGGTCGCCAAGACGCCCGGTCACCCGCGCCCGCGGCAGGCCCATGCGTCCCTTCGGGCCGGCCTGCTCCGCTTCGACCAGTTCACCGTCCTGCGCGCCGTGGGTGGCATCGCCGGCGACCTGCCATTCCTTATCCGCGCCCTTGTCGATGGGCACGATCCGCCCGCCTTCAGCCGTTTTGCGGAAAACGCCGAGCACCCGGCGCGGATTGGTGCCGATGCGCCGGATCAACCGCGCCTCATAGTGATGATCCTCACCCTTTACGACCGTCAGCCGCCCAAGAATACGGTCGCCGGCACCCAGCGCCGGATCAGAGGCGCGCGGAATGAAAAGCACCACCGGCTCGACCCCCTCGCCCAGCCATTCGAGTGGTTTCGCAAAAAGATCGCCGTCCTTGTCCGGCCCGGTAATCTGCAGAACAGCAACGGGCGGCAGGCGGTCCGGGTCCTGGTAACTGCGCTTGCGCTTTTCGAGATGGCCTTCCGCCTCAAGCTCTTTCAGGAGGCGCTTAAGGTCGATGCGGGCCGCGCCTTTGATGCCGAACGCCTTGGCGATATCGCGCTTTGCCGTGAGGTTCGGGTTCTCTGAGATCCAGTCCAGAATTTCGGCTTTGGTGGGGATTTTGTTCATGCTCCTGAGGTAGCATGCGCACCCGGAAACGTCATCGCAAATCGTGCACGGTATCGACATCCGCCAGGCTGTCGGCAAAGGCGGTTCTCCTGTCGCCGAGGGTTGCCAGGGTATCCTGCAGTGCATGCTCAGAAGACCAGCGGACGCCCTGAAAGAGCCCCCGCGGCGGCGGGCGGTTGCGCCTGAGCCCGATCAGCCAGTACCCGCCGTCGGGAGCCGGGCCGAGCACCACCTCGTTACGTCCCAGAAGCGCAAAGGATCGCGCGATATGTGCGCGTGTGATCAACGGAATGTCGGCACCGATAATACAGAGCGGCCCGGGAGAAGCATGCCGTAAGACGCGCGCCATCCGGTCGCCCAGCGACCCGGTCCCCTGGGGTATCCGGTGAAGTCCGGCAGGCCAGATCCTGCTGCGCAGGCCTTCGGCGTCCGGCGACACGGCCAGCAGCGTCTGCCAGCGCGGATCGGTCACGCGCCTGAGGAGTGCTGCCGTCTGATGCCGGAACCACCAGGCCGCGGTGGTCATGCCGATGTCGCGCCCGAGACGCGATTTGACCCGTCCGGGACGTGGTTCTTTGAGCATCACGACAAGCGTTTGTTTCACGACCGCTGTTCCTGATAAGGCAGCGTCGCTCGCCGGGTGGTGGCGTTCCATCCGCGCCCTGTCTGTGACACCGCCGTCACCCTGCGGCGAAATAGCTGGCCAGAATGCGCGCGTAGATGGCTTTAAGCTCATGGATATGCGCCACCTGCACATGCTCATCAACCTGATGCATTGACTGGCCGACCAGTCCGAATTCAACAACCGGGCAATGGTCCTTAACAAAGCGTGCATCCGAAGTGCCACCAGTTGTGGACAGCTCCGGTTTTACCCCGGTTTCGGCCTCTACCGCCGCTGCGACCAGATCCGACAGCGGGCCGGGTGGTGTCAGAAAACTCTCGCCGGAGATCTTAATCCGCAGGTCCGTTTTCACGCCGAATTCAGTCTCTGTGAGGGCGATTTCGTCACGGATCCAGTTGCTCAGGGTCTCGCCACTGTGCAGATCATTAAACCGGATGTTCACTGTGCCGGAGCATTCGGCCGGGATGACGTTGGTCGCCGGATTACCGGTATCGACCGTCACGACCGCCAGTGTCGACGGATCAAAATGGTCTGTGCCCTGATCCAGGTCGCGGCTGGCCAGACGGTCCATCAGGCGCATCATGGCCGGCAACGGGTTAAGCGCGCGGTGCGGATATGCCGAATGTCCCTGTTTACCGGTCAGCCGGATCCAGGCTGTCATCGAACCGCGTCGCCCGATCTTCATCATCGAACCCATCACATCCGGGCAGGTCGGCTCTCCCACCAGACAGACGTCCATTTTCTCGCCGGTTTGTTCCATGTACGACAGCAATGCGGTGGTGCCGTCAGTCGCGTCGCCTTCCTCGTCTCCGGTGATGGCCAGGATAACAGCCCCCTCGGGCGGCGTGTCGCGCACAAAATCCACCGCCGCCGCGGCAAAGGCGGCAACACCCGATTTCATATCCGTGGTGCCGCGCCCGTACATTATGCCGTCGCGGATTTCGGCACCAAAGGGCGGCATGCTCCAGGCGGCCTCATCGCCGACCGGCACCACATCAGTGTGTCCGTTAAAGCCGAAGGTGCGCGCATGGCCCTGCGCGCCCCAGCGGGCAAAAAGATTGGCGATCCCGCCCCGGTCCGCGCGGCTACAGTCAAATCCTGCATCGCTCAGCAGCTTTTGCAGGATATCCATCGCTCCCTCGTCGGCCGGGGTCACGGAGGCGCAGCGCACAAGATCGGCGGTCAGGGAAACGGGGTCAACAGCAGGCATGGGTTCTCCGGACATCAGGCACAGGTCCACAATGGCTAAAAGCTCAGCGCCGCCAGCACAATGGCCGGAGCCCGAAAGCCAGTAAATACTTAACAACCACCCGCAGTGCGTGTTACTTTGAGGTTAAGAACAAAAATGACAGAGCAGAACGGCCATCACCGGTCACAGACTTCAGCAGACGAAACCCCGCGGCCTTTACGCCGCGCCGGGCGGACAGGAAATGCAGGCACCAGGGATAATAAAGCGCACCGAGCGGTCAACGGCATCCGTCCGGACGGGTCCGTCATGACCTGGATTGCGGTTGCGGATCACAAAGAGCGGCGGTTTTCCCTGCGGGGCGTGGGCGAGGACCGGACAGACCGACGTCTGCACCCGGGTGATCCGGACTATCAGCCACAGTGCGGTAGCCTGATGTTCGAGACGCGGCTGTCGCCCGACGGCCGGCCGCAGGTGCTTTTGTCGTTCAGCCGCAGCTGGCCCGAACAACGCAGCCTGACGTTTCAGGCGATCCCGGGCGGTGGCATTTCAATGGTTCAGGTCACCGGTGAGAATATCGCTCATGCGGCTCTGACACACGGGGTTCCGGGCAGAACGGATGTGCTGCGCGTCACTTTCAGCTGGGACGCCGGACGCGGCTTTGCCCGCCTTACGGTTGAGCGCCCGGAAGAAGACCAGGTCGCTTCTGTCACGGTCAGTGATGTCCGGCCAATGCGGCTGCAGGACCTGCGCGACATGCTGCTTGGAAAGGGTGATCAGATCTTTGCCCGGGACGTGGTCTTTGCCGCCCTCTCGGACCGGGTAGAGCCGGTTGGCCCGATGCCCGGTCTGGCACCTGAGGCGATGGTTGCAACGCCCGGTGGCTACCGCGAGGCTGCTGATCTCCGGCGCGGCGATACGGTTATTACCCGCACGGGCGAAATTGTCCCGGTGCTGCACGCTGTTTCCCGCAGAGTGCCCGCACGGGGCAGCTTTGCACCCGTCCGGCTGCGCGCGCCCTATTTCGGGCTGCGCGATGATGTGATCACGGCCCCCGGTCAGAGACTGGTGATCGACGGGCCGGAGGTCGAATACCTCTTTAACGAGGAGGCAGTACTGGTCCCTGCGCGTCACCTGATGAATGGTTTCGCAGCACTGCCCGTGCAGCCCGTGCCGGTGCAGACCTACACACAGCTGATCCTGCCTGCGCATGAGGCGGTGCTGGTCGCAGGTACTGCAATGGAAAGCCTGAACATCGGACGGATCAGGCGGTATCCCGAGCGTCTTGCGGCCACGCTGCTTGCGGAGACGGACCGAAGCGCGCTGCCCGAACACGGGCACGCCGCCTTTAAGGTGCTCAAGTGGTTTGAAGCGATCCATCTTGCCCGGCAACGCGCGGCCTGACCACGCCGCGACCGCACTTGCCGTCGTGGTTGTCAGTCCGCATCCGCTTCCGGGTGAGTGCCGTAGAAGGGCTCCATCTGGGCCACGATAACCGCATTTTCATCCAGCGCGCGCTGCATCAGGCCGCGTTCGTCCTCACCGATTTCATGTCCCTCGGCGAGGCGCTCATCAAGCGTGCCGTAGCCTGTCACGTCCAGCGGCGCGGTATCGGCCTGTTTCAGCACGGCCACTGTTTCGCGCACCGCTTCGGCCTCGTCGATGCCGCTGGCAAAGACCACAAGGCCGGCACCCGTTGCGCCTTCGGGCAGACCGTCGCCTTCCTTGCGTCCGATCTGGACCACAAGCGTATAGACCTGCTGACGGGAGGGTTTCTTTGACGCTGCCATGCCCCCTGTTAGGGCTTGGCGAAAGGTACCACAACGGCTTTTTCGAGCAGGTCGCCTGGCGTCCAGCTGTCATAAGGCTGCCATTCAATGGCCATTTCATGCAGGTTCCGGAAGCCCGCAATTATCGCCGCGCGGAATTCAGGCGGCATGCGCAGGTATCCGTCGGCCTGCCGTTCCCAGCGAAAGGCCATCTTGTCTTTGGCGTCGCGGGTCTCGAAAGCGTCGAGCAGCACCAGCGCGGTGCAGCCGGCATAGCCAGGGTTTTCTGCATCAAGCGATGCTTTTTCGACCACCTCGCCCGGGAACCACCCCCCGTATTCCGACAGGATGCAGCTGCCGCTGAGGCAGTTATCGAGCGCGTGGCGATGCACCGCACGTGTCTCTTCATCGGCCAGCGTGCAGACGCTGTCGCGCATACCGGCTGTCATCGAACGTGCAATCCGGCACAGCAGCCGTCGCAGATCATCGCCGTCAAACGTCACCAGATCACGCGCGGCCACAGAACCCTCATCCCCGATCGCCCCGCCAAAAGCCCGGCGGAAGCCATGGGTGATGGCCGCGCGCACCGGAGACGGCGCCCTGCGGTAAATATCGCGGTAAAGCCCCCAGTGAGGCGCAAATTCACCTGCCACCGCGCCGCCCTGTATCCGGTCGGCCAGCAGCAAAGCCGTCGACGTCATAAAGGAGGCCGGGTCCACGTCGGGCCGCGTGGCAAACCGCATAAGGTCTTCGGCCAGCTTTCCGCCGTCTGCCTCGGACATCCGGCAGTGCTGATCAAAGATCACGCGGCGCAGCACCGGCTTGTGCTCCGGACGGAAACAGGTGGCGAGATCCCCGAACCCGGTGGCCGCGACAGAGCGCAGATCCGAAAGGGTCTGCAGCGTCTGAAAGGTAACAGGGACGGGTGAATGGCGCATACCCGGCGGCTTAAAGAGCGATCCTGGCCAGAATGGTTCCGGCGTCGGGCAGGTTCCGGGAAAAACCGGGGCAGGTCTGCCCCAGGTCTTAAGCTTTGGTAAAGATCAGTCGCGCAGAAGCTCGTTGATCGAGGTTTTGGAGCGCGTCTGCGCGTCCACCTTTTTCACGATCACTGCGCAATAGAGGTTCACGCCGTTCTTTGATGGCATCGAACCTGCGACGACCACCGAGCCCGCCGGCACTTCGCCATAGGTGAACTCACCGGTTTCACGGTCCACGATCTTGGTCGATTTACCGATGAAGACACCCATGCCGAGCACGGAGCCTTCACGCACAATGCATCCCTCGACAACTTCAGATCGCGCACCGATGAAACAGTTGTCTTCAATGATTGTCGGGCCCGCCTGCATCGGCTCAAGGACGCCCCCGATGCCCACGCCCCCCGACAGGTGAACGTTTTTGCCGATCTGTGCACAGGAGCCGACGGTGGCCCAGGTGTCGACCATCGTGCCCTCATCCACATAGGCGCCAAGGTTCACAAAGGATGGCATCAGCACCACGCCGGGCGCAATATAGGCGGATTTACGAACGACACAGTTGGGCACAGCGCGGAAACCGGCCTCTTTCCACTGCGCATCCCCCCAGCCTCTGAACTTGCTGTCGACCTTGTCCCACCAGCCGCCGCCCTGCGGGCCGCCGTCCTGCTGAGCCATGTCCCTGATGCGAAAGCCCAGAAGAACCGCCTTTTTCGCCCACTGATTGACGTGCCACTCGCCACCTTCGCGGGGTTCGGCCACGCGCAGTGCGCCGCCGTCAAGGGCTGCAAGCGTGTCCTCAATAGCGTCACGTGTTTCGCCGGTGGTCGCCGGAGTGATGCTGTCACGTGCCTCCCATGCGGCTTCGATCGCGGCTTCAAGCTGTGCATTGGACATCGGCGTTCTCCGTAATATCAAAAATTCAGTTTTCGGGCCTATACAAGGCCAGCCCGGCCGGCGCAATCGCGAGGTGTCGCCGCGGCAGGCCCGGTTGATTGCACGCGGACCATTGCATCCCGCAGCGCAACGTGGCCCCTTAGGCTGAACCCGCCTGACGGAGAGAGAAATGACCACACGCCGACAAACGCACCCGCTGCGCGACGCCCACACCGACCGCGATGCCGCAAAGGTTGTGCCCGATACGCCGCAGACCCGTGCCTCTGCCTACCGGCTCGCCTTTACCGACGATGATTTCATGTGCCGTGACGAGCTGCGCCCGGTGCGTCTGCAGCTGGAACTGCTCAAGCCCGAGATGCTGCTCGATCAGCACAGTATCACCAGCACCATCGTACTTTTTGGCGGGGCGCGCATCCCGCGGCCGGCGGAGAAAGACAGGGCGCGCACGAAAACGCTCGCCGACCTGTCACATTTTTATGGCGAGGCGCGGGAATTTTCCCGGCTGATGACGATCAAAAGCCAGGAAAGCATGGGCCGGGAAAACGTCATCGTCACCGGGGGCGGGCCCGGCGTCATGGAGGCAGGCAACCGTGGCGCACTGGATGCCGGCGGCCATTCCATCGGCCTGAACATCGTGCTGCCGCATGAACAGGCACCGAATGAATACGTGACGCCGGAACTCTGTTTCAACTTCCACTACTTTGCGATCCGCAAGATGCATTTCCTGATGCGGGCGCGGGCGATCTGCGTTTTCCCCGGCGGGTTCGGGACCATGGACGAGCTTTTCGAGGCGCTGACCCTTATTCAGACCGGACGGATGCAGCGTGTTCCTGTGCTGCTCTTTGGCCAGGCGTTCTGGGAAAGCATTCTGAACTGGGATGCCCTGGCAGATGCGGGAACGATCTCCGAAGAAGACCTCGACCTTTTCCGTTTTGTCGAGAATGCGGCGGACGCGATGCACCTTATCGAGAACTGGGACACGGCCCCCGCCCGCGACAAAATCCCCGGCCGCAGCTGAACAGCGCGCGGTTCAGGCGCAGACACGCATGGCCGTGTCCTGCTCAAGACGGATCAGCCTTGCGAGATCCGGTTGCCGCATCGCGCCGATCACGAGAGTGCGCCCGACCACCATACCGGGCGTGCCGGGAATGCCGAGCGCGCGCCCGAGACTGAGGCTTTCTTCCAGCAACAGCGTTACCTGACCGCTCTGCACATCGCGCAGGAACTGTTTCTCGTTCAGGCCCAGTGTTTCCGCCATAAGCCGCAGGGCCGATGGTCCGGGCGGCAGCGCGCGCTGCATCGTATAGCGGTGCGCCGCTTCCTGCGCGCCCTGAAGCCCGGCCGCGATAACGGCGCGCGCGGCCCGCACAGATGATGGCCCCAGCAAAGGCAGCGGGTGCCAGATCAGCCGGATGCCCGCACCGCTGTCCCGCAGGATCAGAAGGCGGTCTTCCAGATCCCGGCAATTGGGGCAGTTTACATCGCTGAAAACCGCGACCGGCAGGGCCGCATCAGGGACAGGAGGATCGCCGAACAGCGCCGCGCAGGGATCACCGGGCGGCGTTGCTGCGGCAAGCCGGCTGTCGTCACCGAGGCCCGCAAAGATATCGATACCGCCGGTAACAGCGCCTGACGCAAGCCGGCGAAATCCGGGAAATCCATTGAGTGGTTTGAAATCGAAATCATCCGGCCAGCGCCTGAGCACCGGCGGGAGGGCCAGCGCCCCTGCAACCAGAGCGCCAAGGACCAGAAGGCCCCGGCGCTGCATTATTCGCCTGCCAGCCCTGCTTCGGCTTCGATCTGACGGCGGGACTTGCGGGAACGTTCCGTCGCCGATTTCAGCTGCCCGCAGGCGGCCATGATATCCTCGCCACGCGGTGTGCGGATGGGCGAGGCATACCCGGCTTTGTAGATGATATCGGCAAAAGCGCGGATGCGGTTGTTCGACGAGCGCTGGTAAGGCGCGCCGGGCCATTCATTGAACGGGATCAGGTTGATCTTGGCCGGGATCCCGTCGATGAGTTTAATCAGCCGTCGCGCATCCTCGTCGCTGTCATTCACGCCCTGCAGCATCACATATTCAAAGGTAATGCGCTCGGAATTCGAGACTTTGGGATAGGTGCGGAGCGCATCCAGCAGTGTCGCGATGTTCCAGCGCTTGTTGATCGGCACCAGCCGGTCGCGCACCTCGTCCGTGGTCGCGTGAAAACTCACCGCGAGCTGGCAGCCGATTTCGGCCGCTGTCCGCGCGATCTCAGGCACCACACCGGAGGTCGAGAGCGTAATCCGCCGGCGGCTGAGCTGAATGCCTTCGGGGTCCATGGCGATTTTCATCGCGTCACGCACGTTCTCGAAATTGTAAAGCGGCTCGCCCATCCCCATCAGAACGATGTTGCTCAGGAGGCGCGTTTCATCTTTGGGCGCGCCGATCTCGGGCCATTCGTCCAGATCGTCGCGGGCCACCAGCACCTGGCCTATGATTTCGCCCGCTGTGAGGTTGCGCACCAGTTTCTGTGTACCCGTATGGCAGAACGAGCAGGTCAGGGTGCAGCCGACCTGGCTTGAGATACACAGCGTGCCACGGCCTTCTTCGGGGATATAGACAACCTCTACCTCATGCCCGCCGGCGATGCGCACAAGGTATTTCCGCGTGCCATCCGTACTGACATTTCGGGTCACCACTTCCGGCACTTCGATGACGAATTTCTCCTTCATCTCAGCACGATATGCTTTGGAAAGGTTCGTCATCGCATCGAAATCGCGCACACCCCACTGATAGATCCACTGCCAGATCTGACCCACCCGCATTTTCGCCTGTTTCTCTGGTGTGCCCGCGTCAACCAGTGCATCGCGCATCGCATCGCGCGTCAGGCCGACAAGATTGACCGGCCCGTCCGGCAGTTTACGCGGAATGGTATGTACGTCCTGTGTGATCGGCGCATTGGCAGACATTGAGCCGGCTCCCCGGTGGATTGATGGATGCGCCTCTATATAGGTGTTTGTGCGCGGATCAAAAGAAAAAGCCCGCGCACAGGATCAGATGTGGCGCGGGCAATGTAATGAAGGACGGCCGCTGTCAGCCGCTGCAGCGCTTTTCTGCGTCCTCGACGGCGGCGGTAAAGCCCAGCAGAGAAAAGGTGTCTTTGGTCGTGGTCCCGCGGCTGGAAATGCCGGTCACAACCGCATCAGCACCGCGCTTGAGGGCGCTGACCATCTTTTCGTCATCCGACGCACTGGCAGGCCATGCCCATTCGCCTTCGGTAAACATTGAGTATTCGGTGCCTGAGACACTGATCGTCACCTGGCTGCCAGCGCGGAAGGGATACCCTCCGGTGAACGACACCTGACCCGCGACATTGGCACCGGGCTGGTAGGACACCATCAGCAGGATCTGGCCACGGTTCGCAGCGACAACCCGCCCGTCGCGCGTGTTGACGGTATCGGTCGGCACCGAAACGCTCCAGCACTCTTTTGGGTTTTCCTCAACGAAAACGTTCCAGTCGGTCTTTGTTGCGACCCGGTTGCTGCTTTGCTCCTGAGCGGACGCAACACCCGCGATCAGCACCGCCGTCGCAGCTATCCCCAGAAAACCATTAGAAATTTGCATGTTTACAGCCTCCAGCCGTATTGAGCCTCATGTATCCGGCGGGCCTATGGTGCGACCTTTTATTGTGCCGCTGCCTTGAAAGGCGCGCTATTCTTCCCGACAAGGATCACAATAACGCAAACTGAGCACCCGCTTAAAGCCCGATCAGCAGCTTTTCGCCAGAAAGTGAGTGAAATAATGACGCATCCCGTTCCCATGACCGAAATCCGGCGCGGAGAATTCCTTGAAAGCTGGCATTCCGGCCATGCTGTGATCTGTGATGCGGGCGGCGACATCGTGCAGTCCTGGGGCGATCCGTCGCTGGTGGTTCTGCCGCGCAGTTCATCCAAAATGATCCAGGCACTGCCGCTCATCACCTCGGGTGCGGCGGATAAAGCCGGCCTGAGCACGGAACAGCTGGCGCTGGCCTGCGCCTCCCACACAGGGGCCGCAATTCATACTGACAGGGTGCAGACATGGCTGGACACGCTTGGACTTTCCGATGCAGCGCTGCGGTGCGGGCCGCAGGAACCTTCTGATCTGCCGGCACGCGACGGTCTGATCCGCGCAGTGGAGACACCCTGCCGGTATCACAACAACTGCTCGGGCAAACACGCGGGCTTTCTGACCCTGGCGCAGCATCTGGGCGCAGGCCCGGAGTATGTCGAGGCGGATCACCCGGTGCAAAAGGCGGCGCTGGAAGCGTTTGAGCGCGTGACAGGCGAGACTTCTCCCGGCTTTGCCATCGACGGATGCTCGGCACCCAACTTCGCCTCAACACTGCACGGCATGGCCCGCGCAATGGCCCATTATGCAGCCAGTCCCGATGGCAGTGCGGAGAGGCGGTTGCATGAGGCGATGCGCCTGCATCCGGATCTGGTCGCCGGCGAGGGCAATGCCTGCACGCATCTGATGCGCGCCATGGAGGGTCGCGTGGCGATCAAGACCGGGGCAGAGGGATATTACATCGCGATTATCCCTGAGAAAAAGCTCGGTGTCGCGCTCAAGATCGTGGACGGAACGACGCGTGCCTCAGAATGCGCGATAGCGGCAATTCTGGTGAAACTGGGCGTGTTAGAGCCTGATCATCCGGCCACTCGCCTTTATATGAACGCCCCCATCGTGAACCGCGCGGGCCAGCAGACGGGCTGGATCCGGCCGGCCGCCGCGCTGGCCTGATCACATCTCGTGGATTTCGGCGACCTCGACCGATCCGGAGCCGTCTTTCACCATCGGGCAATCTCGCGCCATCCGGACAGCAGACTGAATGCTGTCTGCCATCACGATTGAATATCCTGATACAGGATTCGCGCCGCCATCGTCTGACACGCCCGTGCTGCTGACGGTTTTTGACATGCCCACCGGATTACCCGGATTGACGACGGCATTGCCCATCCCTTCAAACCAGGACCGCCAGTCCGCCATGGTCTTTTCCATGTCCGCGTCGTTTTCGGGTGGTTTTCCCCCGTGATAGGCAAAGATGAATTCCGGCATGTAAGTTCCCTCCTGATGTGGCTTGCGAGGAGTATAGCACACCCGGTGCGGCCGTGGTTCACCCGGTTACGAAGTCATCCCGGCCATATCCCTGCAAATAGAGGAGTGCGGTGAGATCACCGTGGTTGATCCGCAGATCGCATTCGGCGGCCACCACCGGCTTGGCGTGAAGCGCCACACCGGACCCTGCAAGCCCCAGCATCCCCAGATCATTGGCCCCGTCGCCCACAGCGATAACATCGGCCGCGGTGATCTCCAGCCGTGCGGTTATCTCGCGCAGCGCATCAACCTTGGCCTGTTTGCCCAGGATCGGCTCACCGACACCACCGGTCAGATGACCATCGGCAACGAGAAGCGTGTTCGCCCGGTTTTCATCAAACCCCAGGGCGCGGGCCACGGCGCTGGTGAACGCCGTGAACCCGCCCGAGACGAGACCCGCGTATGCACCGTGATGCTTCATCGTTGCCAGAAGTGTCGCCCCGCCGGGCATAAAGGTGATGCGGTCGTCGAGAACGCGCGCAATCACCGCTTCGGGCAACCCTTTGAGCAGGCCAACGCGCTCGCGCAGGGCCTCTTCGAAATCCAGTTCGCCGTTCATGGCGCGCGCGGTGATGTCTTTTACACGCTCGCCAACGCCGGCCTCATCGGCAAGTTCATCGATACATTCCTGACAGATCATCGTGCTGTCCATATCCGCGAGCAGCATCTTTTTGCGACGCGTCGCCGTCTTCTGGACAGCCAGATCAACGCGCATTTTCTGTACGTCTTCCCAGACATCCCAGCGATTCGCAGGCATCTGTGGTACAGTGAATTCCGCAGCTTCATCCGGGGCGAGCCAGATCGCATCGCCCCCGCCCCAGGCATTGCGCAGCGCCTCAACCAGCGACGCCTCCAGCGTGTCCGCGCCCGTGGCGCCGATCAGGGTGACAGTGTACATCCGGGCGATTCCGATCTGCGTCAGTGATGTCGCAAAAAAGCGACCGAACGGCGTTCTAGACCGCTTTTTGCGATTGCACCAGTGCCCGCAGCCGCATACACCCTGCCGTGGGACACCCTTCCCCAACGAAGGGCGCTTATCTGGAAGGATAGCATTCATGGCTACTCAACAAACGGTGCCTGCGGGCGCCGCTCAAAAACCGTCCGTGCGACCGACCAATCCACGGTTTTCCTCCGGCCCCTGTGCCAAACCCCCCGTATTTGATCTGAATAAACTTTCCGACGCGCCGCTGGGGCGGTCGCATCGTGCAGCCCCCGGCAAGGCGAAACTGCTGGCCGCGATCGAGACCACCCGCGAGGTGCTCGGCGTTCCCGCTGATTATAAGATCGGAATCGTGCCGGCCTCAGACACCGGCGCTTATGAAATGGCGATGTGGTCGCTGCTGGGCGAACGGCACGTGGAAATGGTCGCTTGGGAAAGCTTTGGCGCAGGCTGGGTCACGGATGTCGCCAGACAGCTGAAGATTGAGCACACGGCCCATACTGCGGACTATGGCAAAATCGTCGATATGGCCGCATTGAACTATGACCATGACGTCTGTTTCACCTGGAACGGCACGACCTCGGGCGTTCGCCTGCCGTCGGGCGATGTCATCCCCGCGGACCGAAAAGGGCTCACTCTGTGTGATGCAACATCGGCGGCTTTTGCGATGGATCTGCCCTGGGACAAGCTCGATGTGACGACATTCTCCTGGCAGAAAGTGCTCGGCGGTGAAGCGGCGCACGGCATGCTGATCCTGAGCCCGCGCGCGGTTGAGCGGCTGGAAAGTTACACGCCGCCCTGGCCCCTGCCCAAGATCTTTCGCCTCACGAAAGGCGGCAAACTGATCGACGGGATCTTTACCGGTGCCACGATCAACACGCCGTCGATGCTTTGTGTCGAAGATTACCTTCTTGCGCTCGACTGGGCGAAGTCCGTGGGTGGTCTCAAAGGGCTGATCGCGCGGGCGGATGCCAATACTGCGGCCATTTCCGCCTTTGCAGAGACACATGACTGGATTGGTTTTCTGGCAGAGGACCCTGCAACGCGCTCCAATACCTCGGTGTGCCTGAAGTTCACCGACGACCGGATCGCGGACGGTGCAGGCTTTGCCAAAGCTGTCGCTGCAAGGCTGGCGGATGAGAATGTGGCTCTTGATGTCGGGGCATATCGCGACGCTCCTGCGGGACTTCGGATCTGGTGCGGTGGCACGGTGGAAACTGCGGACATCGAGGCGATGCTGCCATGGCTCGCGTGGGCGTTTGAGACCGAAATCGCAGCACAGATGGCGCAGGCGTAACCGCCCGCCCCTTTCTCACACTTACTGACAACACAGATAACGGAGTCCGTCATGGCCCCTAAAGTACTCATTTCCGACAAACTCTCCGAAGCCGCCGTTCAGATTTTCCGCGACCGCGGTATCGACGTCGATTTTCAGCCCGACGTGGGCAAAGACAAAGAGAAACTCGCCGAAATCATCGGCAACTACGATGGTCTCGCAATCCGCTCGGCCACCAGGGTTACGCAAAAAATCATCGATGCGGCGGACAACCTCAAAGTGATCGGCCGCGCCGGGATCGGCACCGACAACATTGACAAGGATGCTGCCTCGCAGAAGGGCATCATCGTGATGAACACGCCCTTCGGCAATATGATCACCACGGCCGAGCACGCCATTGCGATGATGTTCGCCGTTGCGCGGCAGATCCCCGAGGCCTCGGCCTCTACCCATGCCGGAAAATGGGAAAAGTCGAAGTTCATGGGCGTTGAACTGACCGGAAAAACGCTGGGGGTTATCGGTGCCGGCAATATCGGTGGCATCGTCTGTGACCGGGCGCGCGGGCTGGACATGAAAGTGATCGCCTATGACCCGTTTCTCGGGCAGGAGAAAGCCGACAAGATGCAGGTCGAAAAGGTCGATCTTGACGCGCTGCTGGCGCGTGCGGATTTCATCACGCTGCACGTGCCCTTCACCGATCAGACAGCGAACATCCTGAGCCGTGAAGCGCTGGCTAAAACCAAAAAGGGCGTGCGGATTATCAACTGCGCGCGCGGTGGTCTGGTCGACGAGGAAGCGCTGGCGGATGCGCTGAAATCGGGCCATGTGGCCGGTGCAGCCTTTGATGTTTTCGCCAAAGAGCCTGCGACGGAAAATCCGCTTTTCGGGCTGCCGAACGTCGTCTGCACACCGCATCTGGGGGCTGCCACCTCGGAGGCGCAGGAGAATGTCGCTCTGCAGGTTGCTGAACAGATGTCGGATTATCTGCTGACCGGTGCAGTCTCTAACGCGCTGAATATGCCCTCAGTCACCGCCGAAGAGGCCAAGATCATGGGTCCCTGGGTTAAGCTTGCCGGGCATCTGGGGGCTTTCATCGGGCAGATGACAGATGAGCCTATTCGCGCCATCAACATCCTCTATGACGGTGTCGTGGCCACGATGAACCTTGAGGCGCTTAACTGCGGCGTCATCGCGGGCATCATGAAAAAGGCCAATCCGGATGTGAACATGGTTTCCGCCCCGGTCATCGCCCAGGAGCGCGGCATCCGTGTCTCGACGACTAACCAGGGTAAATCCGGCGCTTTTGACGGGTACATTAAGGTGACCGTCGTGACCGCGGAGCGCGAGCGGTCTGTGGCCGGCACGGTGTTTTCGGACGGCAAGCCGCGGTTCATCCAGATCAAAGGCATCAACATCGACGCCGAGATCGGTGCGCATATGCTCTACACCACAAACGAAGATGTGCCGGGCATCATCGGCGCGCTCGGGCACACCATGGGCAGTAACGGGGTGAACATCGCGAATTTTACCCTCGGGCGGTCCGCTGCCGGCGGTGAAGCGATTGCACTTTTGTACGTGGATGAGCCTGTGCCCGCAGGCGCGCGCGCAAAACTTGCCGAAACCGGCCTTTTCAAACAGATCAAGCCCCTGCAGTTCGACGTCGTCTGACCCGCGTGACTGTCGGATGTCAGAGGTCTCCGCGCTGCTGACACGACCCGGTATCCGGGCTTTCAACAAAATAACCTGTCGCGCGCTGCGCGGCAGGTTTTTCTTTTCCGCAGGCGGCGGGAGGGTCTTCTGACCCGTCGGGCAACCATCCCGTCCCATAGTGGCTGCGGGATCGCAACGCAATCACAGCCGGCACGCGGTTCCGAAAATTGGAACAGCGTGTTTCTGGCACCGGCGAGTTGCTTCCAGATCATTCCAGGGCAGACTGAGACTTCTTAACTTCCGATCGTCTGTTGATTAATCCGACGCATCCGCTTACGTACCGACTGTCGGTCTGTAAGGGAGTCTGATGAGTGGAACCGGTAACGCGCAAACGCAGGATGGCGCCGGGAGACCGACGCGAAGCCATCCTTGATGCCGCACAGGCACTTTTTATGTCGAACGGCTGGGAGCAGGTGACCATCGCAGACGTTCTGGAGGCGGCGGATATCTCAAGGGGTGGTTTTTACCACCATTTCTCAGCCAAAGAGGACCTGCTGACCGGCATTGTGACCCGGACAACCGCGCAGGCGCTTGCGGCAGCCGAAGACATCCGCAGCCAGACCAGCGGCGATGCACTGGCCCGTCTGAATGCGTTTCTTTGCGGCTCCGTTCGCTGGAAAGCGGATAATATCCACGAGATGCGGTATTTCTCTGAAGTACTTACCAGGCCCGGAAACGACATGCTCTACCGGCGCATTTTCGATGCCACCGCAGCTGAGGTCATCCCGGTGCTGAAACGGATGATCTCAGATGGTGCGTCTGAAGGCACCTTCAATGTATCCGATGCTGGTCTGACGGCGGAAATCATCGTCGGGCTGGGACAGGGCCGGCAGCACGTCCTGAGCGAGGCTATGACGCTGGCTCTAAAGGGAAATCTGGATCAGGGGACAGATGTTCTGACTGCCAGAATGCAGGCAGAAGGTGCGGTCTGCGACAGGTTGCTCGGGCTGCCCGGGGGCAGCGTCCTGCTGTCTGACCCAAGGGATTATCGCCGGATGCTGGCTGGTCTGGCCAGCATTGATGATGCGGCGGCCGGAGGCCCGGCTCCGGCAAATGAGAGTCTGAAGCAGGAGAGAACCTGACATGCTGACTGTAAACAAGTTCAGGCCAGAGATCTTTGAAGTAACCCCGTCCGCCGTTGTTGAAGCACCCGACATCACGCACGAACGGGCGGGTGTCGGGTGCACGCAGACGCTGCCGGATTCCGGCGTCAGTGCCTTTTTCCGGCTGGATTAACGATTTGAATGTGCGCCGCGCCGCACTGTGGAGAACCGAGCCATGAATAATGACACCGAAGAGCTGACCTTTCAGGACGACAAAGGCGCATCCCGGTCCACATGGATTGCCGGCGCACTGGTGCTGGTCATCGTGGGATGGATGGGCAGCGGTTACATTCTGCCCTCAGAAAATCCTGAGCCTCCGCAATCTGCGGACGAGGGCATGGCACCGGTTGCCGTAACCGTCGAAAACTCCACAGCGGAACCAGTGACGCTGTACTTCCGCGCCGAAGGTCAGGCGCAGCCGGATCGCGATACGGCGATCCGCGCGGAAAGCTCGGGCGATGTGGCCGAGATTATGGTCGCCAAGGGCGAGGACGTCGCGCAAGGCGCGGTCATCGCACGGCTCACGTCAACCCGCGCCGACGCTGATTTCGCGCGCGCCCGTCAGGAGCTGGCAAGCGCCCAGCGGGAGTTTGATAACGCGATGGAGCTGCTGGACCGCGGTGTCTCCACCGCAGATCGGGTGAGTGATGCGCGGGCTGATCTGGCGGCGGCGGAAGCCTCTGTGACGGCAGCAGAGGAAACCATCAAAGCACTGATGGTTGTGGCACCTTTTGCCGGACGGATCGAAAGACTGACGCTGGACCCCGGAGAGTTCGTTCAGGTCGGGGCAGAAGTCGGACGGATCGTAGACAACACGCCGCTGACAGTCGCCATTCAGGTGCCGCAACAGGCGCTGCGCCGAATCGCAGGTGGCCAGACCGCCAGCATCAGCTTCATCACCGGCGAAGAACGCGAGGGCACGGTTGGCTTTGTCGGGACATCCGCAAATGCCGAGACGCGGACGTTCCTCGCAGAGATTGAGGTGCCGAACAAAGACGGGGCGATCCCTGCCGGCATCTCCGCCGAAATCCGCATCCCGACCGGCGAGGCACTGGCACATTTTATCCAGCCGTCGACCGTATCGCTGAATCCCGACGGCCGTCTGGGCGTGAAGACGGTGACTGATAACGATCAGGTTGCGTTCAGCCCTATTCAGGTCGTGCGCGCGGAAATCGACGGCATCTGGGTGACGGGACTGCCGGAAACGGCGCGGATAATCACGGTGGGTCAGGGTTTTGTGAATGCCGGCGAAACTGTCCGATCCTCGACGGCGCCCCGGGCGACAGATGCTGTGGCGCAGGGGAACTGAGGTAATGAATACCATCATTGATGCCGCATTCTCACGCAGCCGCGTTATCGTCATGGCGCTGCTTATGATCCTGGGCGTTGGTGCCTGGGCCTATGTCTCGATTCCCAAGGAGGCCAACCCGGAGGTGCCGCTGCCGCTGGTCTATGTTTCGACCGGGCTTGAAGGGATCAGCCCGGCCGATGCCGAGCGGTTGCTGATCGAACCGATGGAGGCGCAGTTTGCGGCCATAACCGGGCTGGAGAAGATGGAGAGCCATGCCTCCGAAGGCTTTGCCAGCGTCCAGCTGGAATTTACTCCGGGCGGCGACATCGAAGAGGCGCTCGACAAGGTGCGCGAGGCGGCCGACCAGGCCGAGAGTGACCTGCCCGAAGATGCCTATGACCTGACCATAACCGAGATCAACACCGCCCTCTTTCCGATCATCACGGCAATCATCTCCGGCCCGGTTCCGGAAAGGACCCTGAACGATCTGGCCGATGATGCCCAGGCCGCAGTTGAAGGGCTGGCGGGGGTCCTGGAGGTCGATATCGGCGGGGCGCGGGATGAATTTCTCGAGGTGCTGATCGACCCGACAGTGTTCCAGACCTACAACCTGAGCTTCGACGAACTCATCAGCCAGCTTCAGCGCAACAACCGGCTGATCGCGGCCGGTGCCATTGAAACGGGCGGCGGGCGCATTGTGCTCAAAGTGCCGGGCCTGATTGAAGATCTGGACGATGTGATGCAGATCCCCGTCAAGGTGCGCGGCGATGCGGTCGTCACCTTTGAGGATGTGGCCACCGTGCGGCGGACCTTTCAGGATCCGACCGGTTTTGCGCGGATCGACGGCCAGCCTGCTCTGGCGCTTGAAGTGAAAAAGCGCTCCGGTGCCAATATCATCGACACGGTGGCCGCGACGAAAGAGAGGCTCGAAGCACTTCGCACCGACTGGCCGGATAGCGTGCAGGTGACATACCTTCAGGACCAATCCGGACAGGTGGAAACGCTGCTGTCGGATCTGGAGGCGAACGTCATTGCCGCCGTTATCCTTGTGATGATCGTGATCGTCGCAGCCCTGGGGGTGCGCTCGGCGATCCTTGTGGGCCTTGCCATCCCCGGCGCGTTTCTGGCCGGCGTCATTGCCCTCTGGGGTATGGGGTTCACGATGAACATTGTCGTGCTGTTTTCGCTCATTCTGGTCGTGGGCATGCTCGTGGACGGCGCCATCGTCACCACCGAACTGGCAGACCGGAAACTGCAGGAAGGTGCGCCCCCGCACGCGGCCTATTCTTTCGCCGCCAAACGCATGGCATGGCCGATCATCGCCTCGACCGCGACGACGCTGAGCGTGTTTTTCCCGTTGCTCTTCTGGACCGGCATGGTGGGCGAGTTCATGAAATTCCTGCCGATCACTGTCATCCTGACCCTGGCTGCATCGCTCTTTATGGCGCTGATCTTTATCCCGGTGCTCGGTGGTCTGATCGGTAAACGGCCTGCTCAGACGGCTGCGTCCAAACGCGCTCTGTACGATGCCGAACGGGGAGATCCACGCCGGATCGGCGGGCTGACCGGTCTCTATGTGCGGCTGCTCGAACGGGCAATCCTGCGCCCAGGTGCCACCGCCCTGCTTGCAGTGGCACTTCTGCTCGGCGGCTTCGGGCTTTACGGCCAGTTTGGCAAAGGGCTGACATTCTTTCCTTCCGTTGAGCCGGAGTTCATGCAGGTGCAGGTCCGCGCCCGCGATAACTTCTCGATCTATGAGCGCGACGCGCTGGTGCGTCGGGTCGAGGCCCGGGTGCTGGGATATGAGGAGATCGCATCCGTTTATGCCCGTTCAACAATGAGCGCCGGACAGGGTGATGAGGAAACCATCGGCACTCTGCAACTGGAGCTGACCGACTGGAATACGCGCCGCACAGCGGCTGAGATCGGCAATGACATCCGCGGCGATGTGGCCGATATCGCGGGCATCGACGTGCAGGTGCAGACCGAAAGCGGCGGACCGACCAGCGGCAAGCCGGTGAATCTTCAGATCGCCGCGCGCAATCCTGCCGTACAGGCCGGGGCGGTCGATAAGGTATTATCGATCATGGAGCGGGTCGGCGGTTTCACCGATGTGACCGACACACGTCCGTTGCCGGGGGTCGAGGTTTCGATCCTGGTCAACCGGGCAGAGGCCGCGCGCTATGGTGCTGACGTCAGCCTTCTCGGGCAGGCGGTGCAGCTGCTGACCCAGGGCATCGCGGTGGCAGAGTACCGCCCCGATGATGCAGACGGCGAACTTGATATCAGGGTCCGTTTTCCGGCAGAAGAACGATCGCTGTCCGAACTGGGCAACCTGCGGGTTCCGACCTCAGCGGGGCTTGTACCGATTTCGAACTTCGTGACCTTCGCACCTTCCGAACGGACCGGCACGATCACCCGGATCGACGAAAGCCGCGTAGTGTCGATCGAGGCCAACGTCGCGGCAGGGGTCCTCGTGAATGACCAGATCACAGCCCTTCAGGCGGCCCTCGACGGCGCAGATATTCCCGACGGGGTGACCTGGAGCTTTGCCGGCGAGGCCGAAGATCAGGCAGAGACCATGGTATTTCTCGGCGGCGCCTTTGTGGCGGCGATCTTTCTGATGCTGGTCATTCTGGTGATCCAGTTCAACAGTTTCTATCAGGCCTTTGTGGTGATGAGTGCGATCGTCTTTTCGGTGGCCGGTGTGCTCCTGGGGCTGATCATCACCGGGCGCCCTTTCGGCGTTGTCATGGGAGGGATCGGGGTGATCGCGCTTGCCGGGATCGTCGTCAACAACAACATCGTTCTGATCGATACCTACAACGATCTGAAACGCACAGGCCTTTCCCCGCGCGAGGCGGCGTTGCGCACCGGCGCGCAGCGTCTGCGGCCTGTGATGCTGACCTCGGTGACCACCGCGCTGGGGCTGATGCCTATGGTGCTGGGCGCAAACCTGAACTTTTTCACCCGCGAGATCGTCTTCGGCGCGCCTTCCACGCAATACTGGACGGAACTTTCGAGTGCCATCGTGGGTGGTCTGGTCGTGGCGACGCTGCTGACTCTCATTCTGACGCCGGCGATGCTGATGCTGGGCGAGAAGCTGCCAGGCAGGCGAAAGGCCCGCGACGTTTCATCGACAGATGATCCGAAATCCGCAGGGACCGGGAAAGCGGAGGACCGCGCGCCCCTTGCGTCATCCTGATGATCCGCAGGGAGCGCACGGGGTCTCACAGGCCAGTGGACATAACGGTACCAGTGCGGGTTTCTGTGCGCCGCCAACGGCAGCGGGCCGTGGCTCTGTCTGCCGCAGAGCGCTCCGTCGGCAACAGCCGGTCTGCCAGGCCGGACTGCTACAGCAGATCAGGTGGCTGTCGTGAACTATCAGCCCCGTCAGGCTGGCCTGTGCCAGGAAAGGTGTTGAATTTTGCTGCCCTCTCCACCACACGGAGGGCGTCGCGGCGTGCCGGGGACACTTAACTATTCCAGCCACGCGGTGCGGGTGACGCACCGCCCAACGGGAGCCGGACATGCCTGATCCGATCTATGCCATAGGCGACATCCACGGTCAGCTCGAAGAACTTGAGCGGGTGCTATCACTGATTGAGAAAGACGGCGGGCCGGACGCGGAGATTGCCTTTGTCGGCGATTATGTTGATCGCGGGCCTGACAGCCGCCGCGTCGTGGAAAAACTGATGAAGGCGCAGTCAGAGGGCCGCCCCTGGCGCATGATCCGCGGCAACCACGACCGGTATCTGACCCGATTTCTGGATGATGCGACCATCTACGATCCGGCCACGAGTGCTGGTCTGTTCTGGTTCAACCCACGGCTGGGGGGCGACAAAACGCTGGCCTCCTACGGGGTCACAGCCGTCGACGGCGCGCCGGTCGCGCCCGTTCATGCCGAGGCTGTGGCGGCTGTGCCGCAGGCGCACCGGGATTTTCTGGCAGGTCTGCCGCTGACGTTCCGCAAAGACGGGTTGCTTTTCGTGCATGCGGGTCTGCGGCCTGGCGTGCCGCTGCAGGACCAGACAGAAGATGATCTGGTGTGGATCCGGAAAGAGTTTCTCGAATACGAAGGCTCGTTTGGCCCGCTGGTTGTACACGGGCATACGGCCCTCGAGCATCCTGAACACGCCGGAAACCGGGTTAATCTCGATGGCGGCGCGGGGTATTTCCGACCCCTGCACGCGGCTGTTTTTGAAGGACGTGACTGCTGGCTGTTGTCAGACGCGGGACGGATTCCTCTTCGGAAATAAAGCCACGGCGATCATTGCCCACCCAAGCAGACCGAGGCCATGATCGGCCAGGGTCGGACGGCCCGAAAACAAAAGATGCACGATCCAGGGGGCATCGGATGGATTGCTTTTGATCACCCACTGCCCCGGCAGATCGTCAAACAGAAAACCGTAGTAAGTAAAATAGATCTGCGGCGACAACCAGACAAAGACCATAAAGGCCAGCACTGCAAAAAGCAGCCGCGCCCACCATGGCCGGCCGGATGTCATGCGGCGCGTGACCCACAGCATGAACACACACAACACAACAGACAACAGGACAAGCCCCGCCTGACCGCCCTGTGTCAGCGTAAAAAAGCTGTCCCCGGCGTATTGGTTCATCAGGTCCAGTCGAGCACCACTTTGCCGGACTGGCCCGATTTCATCGCGGCAAACCCTGCCTCGAAATCATCGACGGCAAAGCGATGCGTGATAACCCGGCTTACATCCAGACCGTTCTGCAGCATGGCGATCATCTTGTACCAGGTCTCGAAAATCTCACGCCCGTACACGCCTTTGATGGTGATAGCTTTGAAAACGATCCGGCTCCAGTCGACAGGGCTTTTGCCCGGCGGAATACCCAGCATCGCAATGCGCCCTCCCATCGTCATTGCATCCACCATCTGATCAAGCGCGCGCTGGTTTCCGGACATCTCAAGGCCGACGTCAAAGCCCTGTTTCATCTTCAGATCAGACACTGTTTCGGCCAGATCCTGTTCTGCGACATTGACCGGCACCACATCGGCGACCTCTGCCGCCAGACGCAGGCGGTCAGGATTCACGTCTGTGATCACCACATGCCGGGCGCCGGCGTGCCGCGCCACGGCTGCGGCCATGATGCCGATGGGCCCTGCGCCGGTGATCAGCACATCCTCCCCGATCAGATCAAAGCTGAGCGCGGTGTGCACAGCATTGCCGAGCGGGTCGAGAATAGCGCCGATGTCATCGGGAATGTCATCCGGCAGCGGCACGACATTAAAGGCGGGCAGCCTGAGATACTGCGCAAACGCGCCCTGTTCGTTGACGCCGATGCCCCGGGTCGCCGGATCGAGGTGAAACTTGCCGGCCCGGCTCTGGCGCGACGTTTTGCCAATGAGATGCCCCTCACCTGAACAGCGCTGGCCGATTTCCAGATCGGTGACATTGTGGCCAACCTCAACGATTTCGCCGGCAAATTCGTGGCCGGTGATCATCGGCACTGGCACGGTTGAGGCGGCCCAGTCGTCCCAGTTCCAGATGTGAATATCGGTCCCGCAGATCCCGGTTTTCTTTATCCTGATCAGCACGTCATCAGGCCCGGGTTCGGGTACCGGCGCGTGGATCATCCAGAGGCCTTCGCGGGGATGCAGCTTGGACAGTGCTTTCATTTCATTGGTCATTTCAACACTCCGCAGGCTTTGCCCGCCGTTTCAAAAGCCTTGAGCGCAAAAGAAAGATCCTCCTGTGTCAGAGCGGCGTTCATCTGGGTTCTGATCCGTGCCTCACCCCGGGGTACCACCGGGAAAAAGAAGCCTGACACAAAAACCCCCTCGTCGAAGAGGCGCGCGGCCATGTCCTGGGCCAGTTGCGCCTCGCCCAGCATGACAGGCACAATCGGATGCTCGCCCGGCAGCAGCTCAAAACCCAGCGCTTCGAGCCCGCTGCGCCAGATGCGCGTATTCTCAAAAAGCTGCGCGCGCAGATCATCGCCGGCCTCAACGAGATCCAGCGCTTTCAGCCCGGCTGAGACAATCGACGGCGGCAGCGAGTTGGAAAAAAGATAGGGCCGCGCACGCTGGCGTAACAGATCGATCACCGGTTGCGCCCCGGCAATATAGCCGCCGATGGCACCGCCCAGAGCCTTGCCAAGCGTGCCGGTCAGAATGTCGGCTTTCACACCTGCGTGCGCCGGCGTGCCGGCACCCTTCGGCCCCATAAACCCGGTGGCGTGGCAGTCATCGACCATCAGCATGGCGTCATATTTTTCCGCCAGCTCTTTAATACCGGAGAGGTTCGCAAGATACCCGTCCATGCTGAAAACCCCGTCGGTCGCGATCAGGATGAACCGTGCACCCTCGCTGCGGGCGAGCTGCAGCTGGCCTTCCAGATCGGCCATATCTGAATTCGCATATCGGTAGCGTTTCGCTTTGCAGAGCCTGATACCGTCGATGATGGATGCATGATTGAGTGCGTCCGAGACGACGGCATCTTCCGGGCCCAGCAGCGGCTCAAAGAGACCACCGTTTGCATCAAAGCAGGCCGCGAAAAGGATCGAATCGTCGTGCCCGAGAAACTGCGCAAGGCGCTGCTCGAGCTGCCGGTGCAGGTCCTGCGTGCCGCAGATAAACCGAACAGAAGCCATGCCGAAACCCCGCGGCGCCATGGCATCCTGTGCGGCCGTAATCAGATCGGGGTGATCCGCAAGACCGAGGTAATTATTGGCACACAGATTGATTACCTCCCGGTCGCCCACTGAGATCCTGCCGCCCTGCGCTGAGGTGATCATGCGCTCGCGTTTCATCATCCCGTCCGCCTCGATCCGGTTCAGCGTGTCAGAGATATGGTCAAGAAATGCATGCGTCATGAGAGACTCCCTTCGCCTGTGGTCTAACACGCCTCAGAGAAATCCGGAACTGCCTAAATACAAAATAACGGATATTTTCCGTCTTACAGGATATCAGCCCCCCTGAACGACCAGAAAAATGCGTGCCGGGCCATTCGTCGCGGCAATCCTGTGCGGGACATCGACGGCATACCGTGCGGTGTCACCGGCAAGCAGACGCTGCGTGTCTTCGCCGCTGGTCACGCTGATTGTGCCGTCGATCACTGTCAGATGCTCGCGCGCACCGCGGCTGTGGGGCTGACTGTCGAGGGCGCCGCCTTCTTCAAAGCTCACCTCGTAGACTTCGTGTTTGCCTGCCTCTTCAGGTGGAGAGAGGATTCTGATGCGGCACCCAGAGCCAAGGTTATCAATAGTGGGAACCTCTGCTGCGCGCAGCAGTTCAATGCGGGCTGCCGCAGCGGCACCATCAAGAAGGCCGGCAAAATCGACCTGCAACGCCCGGGTCAGGTTCCACAGGGTCGCGATTGTCGGGCTGCTTTCGCCGCGCTCGATCTGGCTGACCATGGAGCGCGAAACACCGGAGAGCCGTGCCACTGCATCAAGAGACAGACCCTGAGTGCGCCGGGCGTCTTTCAGCCGCGCGGGAAGCTGCGAAAGGATGGCATCTGAGGTTTCCGTCATAAAAGCGGTTTCGCCGATATCCCGGATGCTGTCAACGCTGTGACGCCCGTTACTGACGATACGTCGTGGCTGACTTCCAGGTCCCGCCCGGGCATACTTGGCCGGGAAACGAACGGGAGACTGACATGACACGCGAAATCGTACTTCTGGACGGCGCGCGCACCGCGATCGGCACCTTTGGCGGCGCGCTTGCGGATACGCCGCCTATTGAGCTTGGCACGGTGGCGGCAAAAGCGGCACTTGAACGGTCAGGCGTTGAAGGCGCACAGATCGGTCACGTCGTCTTTGGCCACGTGATCAACACGGAGCCGCGCGACATGTATCTCAGCCGGGTGGCCGCGATGCAGGCCGGTGTGCCTGAGACCGTGCCCGCGATGAACGTGAACCGGCTTTGCGGCTCGGGCGCGCAGGCGATTGTCTCGGTTATTCAGTCTCTGATGCTGGGGGATGCGGACTTCGGGCTCGCGGGGGGTGCCGAGAACATGTCGCGCTCGCCTTTCATCATGCCACAGCAACGCTGGGGTGCGAAAATGGGCGACGTCAAAAGCCTCGATATGATGCTGGGCGCGCTGAACTGTCCTTTCGGAACCGGGCACATGGGTGTCACGGCTGAAAACGTCGCCGCGGAACACGGGATCAGCCGTGAGGATCAGGACGCATTCGCCCTGCAAAGCCAGGAGCGCGCGGCGAAGGCAATTTCCGAGGGCCGTTTTTCCAGCCAGATCGCGCCGGTAGAGGTTCGGGTAAAGCGCGACATGGTCGCATTTGACACGGATGAACATCCCAAAGGCACGACCGCCGAAGCGCTGGCCGGGCTGCGCACGGTCTTCCAGAAAGACGGGACTGTGACAGCCGGCAATGCCAGCGGGATTAATGACGGTGCGGCAGCAGTTGTCATGGCGAGCGCAGAGGCGGCCGAGGCCGCTGGCCTGAAACCAAAAGCGAGGATCCTCGGCTATGCCCATGCCGGCGTGCGGCCGGAGGTAATGGGCATCGGGCCGATACCTGCCGTGGAAAAACTGTTTGAGAAAACCGGACTGAGTGCCGGTGATTTCGATGTGATCGAAAGCAATGAGGCTTTTGCCGCTCAGGCGCTTGCCGTCTCCGGCGCGCTCGGGTTCAATCCGGCAAAGGTTAACCCCAATGGCGGGGCGATTGCACTGGGCCATCCGGTCGGCGCAACAGGGGCCATTATCACTGTCAAAACGCTCTATGAGCTGGAACGGACGGGTGGCAAACGCGGGCTGATCACGATGTGCATCGGCGGCGGTCAGGGCATCGCACTCGCAATCGAGCTGCTGTAGGCCGCGCGCGGAAAAATACGGGAGGGCGCGGGCCCCTCCCACCCTCTCGGTAGACATGGTCATCACAAGCGGTCAGAAGAGTGCGAGATCCACGAGAATCAGCGTGAGCGACCCCGAAATACCGATGGTGAGGCCAAGGATCACCGCGCCGAGAACCCAGCGGAAAAGGCCGCGGTCTTTCTGCGGCGGCTCCGGATTACCCTGCCGGATCAGCGCGTTTTCCACCAGCGCCGGCAGGCGCGGACCGAAACGGGCCATCACGCGGGCGGTTTTCGCAAAGTCGCGCAGAGCGGCCCGGGGACCGATGGTCTGCGCGATGTAATCGGACACGATGGGGCTTGCGACCTGCCAGATGTTAATCTGTGGATTGAGAGAGCGTGCAACACCTTCCACAACGACCATGGTGCGTTGCAGGAGAATGAGCTCGGTGCGGGTTTCCATGCCAAAACGCTCGGTCACCTCAAAGAGATAGCTCAGAAGACGACCCATCGAGATTTTCGACGCATCCATGCCGAAAATCGGCTCACCCACGGCGCGCAGCGCGCGCGCAAATTCGTCTACGTCTTTGTCCGCAGGGACATAGCCTGCTTCAAAGTGAACCTCCGCCACGCGTTTGTAGTCGCGCCGGATGAAGCCATAGAGGATCTCTGCATAGACCCGGCGCGTGTACTCATCAATGTGCCCCATTATGCCGAAATCATAGGCCACAATATTGCCGTTTGGCGCGACTTTGAGATTACCCTGGTGCATGTCGGCGTGGAAATAGCCGTCGCGCAGCGCGTGGTTCAGGAAAAGCTGCAGCACACGGTCGCCCAGCAGAATGCGGTCGTGACCGGCGGCATCAATCGCGGCGTTGTCACCCATCGGAACGCCGTCAGCCCAGCCCAGCGTCATGACACGGCGAGCAGAGTATTCCCATTTGATACGGGGCAGCTGGAAGCCTTCGTCTTTCTCCGTATTGGCGGCGAATTCGGCAGCAGAAGAGGATTCAAGCCGCAGGTCCAGCTCTCCCTGCACAACACCGTCAAAATGTTCGATCACATCGAGGGGCCGCAGGCGGCGCGAGCCCGGAGAACAGAAATCAATTACAGAGGCGGCAAGATAAAAGGCATCGATATCCTTGCGAAAGGCTTTTTCGATGCCGGGGCGCAGCACTTTGACGGCGACTTCTTCGCCTGAGACCGCAAGCCGCGCACGGTGCACCTGAGCGATCGAGGCCGCCGCCACAGGTTCGCTGAATTCAGAGAACATGCGGTCAACAGGCATGCCAAGTTCGCTTTCGACCTCGGCCTTGGCCGTGCTCACAGGGAACGGTGGCAGTTTGTCCTGCAGCACGCGCAGCTGCAGCGCCATTTCATCGCCCACCACATCCGGGCGGGTCGAAAGGATCTGGCCAAATTTTATGTAGGCGGGGCCAAGGGCCGTGAGCGCGCGGGTAACCGGCGGCATGCCCGTATCACCGGCGTAGCCCAGAAACGTGAACGGCATCGCCAGGGTGCGCGCCACGAACCGGACAGAGGCCGGCGTGTCAAAGGCGTCGAGTACCGCATTCATTGCACCCGTCCTCTGGAACGTGGCGCCGGTGCGGATCAGCCGCCAGATATTGTGCGGACCGCGCATGGCTCAGAGTTTCCAGCCCGAGTGCAGACAGGCAACGCCCATCGACAGGTTGCGGTATTTTGTCTGCTCAAAGCCGGCGCTGCGCACCATCTGCAGAAAGGTTTCCTGATCGGGGAACCGCCGGATTGATTCGACCAGATACTGGTAACTGTCGCGGTCACCGGCGATCATCTGACCCATGCGCGGGATCACGTTGAAACTGTAAAGATCATAGGCCTTCTGCATCGCCGGGTTCGGCAACTGGCTGAATTCCAGCACCATCAGGCGGCCGCCGGGTTTCAGCACGCGGAAGGCCTCGTTCAGCGCTTCCTGCGGGCGGGTTACGTTCCGGATTCCGAAAGAGATCGTATAGACGTCAAAGGTGTTATCGGCAAAAGGCAGTGCCATGGCATCACCGGTTACCCAGTCGAGCTGGTCCTGCATCTGCAGCGCTTCGGCACGCTGGCGGCCTTCGACCAGCATAGCCTCCGTGAGGTCCAGCACCGTGGCATGGCCATCGCCCGCGCGTTTCAGGAAACGGAACGCGATATCGCCGGTGCCGCCGGCCACATCCAGCAGTTTCTGCCCGGCACGCGGGGCCAGCCAGTCCATCATCGCGTCTTTCCAGACCCGGTGAATACCAGCGGACATCACATCATTCATCACATCGTATTTGCCGGCGACCGAGCTGAACACGCCGCGCACGCGTCCGGCCTTTTCGCCCTCTGGCACGTCTTCAAAGCCGAAATGGGTGGTTTTGTCGTCTCGGTCGGTCATCGGGTCTTGTGATCCTTAGTGTTCGGTCTTTGTTATAGGCCTCAGGCGGGCAGGTACAATGCGGCCCTTTCGTCACAGGGAAAAAGAGCGGATGCAGCCGTCTGCACGCAGCGAATGGAAAGAGACCCGGCTTGCAGGCTGGGGCAGAGCGCTGAGGGTGCTGGTCTGCGGGCTTTTCGCGATCGTGGCACTTGTGCTGGTTGTGCATCCGCAGACACCGGTTTCGGGGTCTTGGTCTGCGCGCGGAATACTGATCGTGATCATCGCCGTTTTCTGCCACAAGATCGCGGCAGCATTTTACGACCGGATTCTGTGGAATGACACGGGGCTACGGTTTGCACCCGTCCTTGGCCCTGTGCGCTGCTTTGACTGGGCGGATCTGACCGGGGTGCAGACGGAAATGAAAGGCCGCGCCACGGTGCTGAGTTTTGGCCGGTGGCGCAGGCTGAGGCTCTTCTGGAGCTATGACGGTTACCGCGAGATCGCGGATCTTGCAGAACGGAAGATGGAACATGCCTGAACTGCCCGAAGTAGAGACTGTGCGCCGCGGCCTGAGCCCGGTGATGGAGGGCGCGGTGATCGCGCGGGCAGATGTGAACCGCCCCGATCTGCGCTGGCCGTTTCCGGCCCGCATGGCAGAGCGGCTGACCGGCGCGCGGATTAGGCAGCTGCGGCGGCGCTCGAAATACATCCTCGCCGATCTCGACACCGGTGAAACCCTGCTCATCCATCTGGGCATGTCGGGGCGGATGCTGATCTCGGGTGATTCTACGGACACGGAAATGGCCGCGAAGATGCCCGGACGGTTTGTACATGCACATCCCGCCCCGGAAAAACACGATCATGTGGTGTTTCACATGGACAACGGCACGCGCATCACTTTCAACGACCCGCGCCGCTTTGGCGCGATGGACCTGATGGAAACGGCAACAGCGGAAAGCCACAAGCTGCTCGCCGTGCTGGGCCCGGAACCGCTTGGCAATGATTTTCACGAAGAGCACCTCGCGGGCGCCTTTCACAAACGGATGATGCCGGTGAAATCTGCTCTGCTCGATCAGAAGATCGTCAGCGGACTGGGCAATATTTACGTCTGTGAGGCGCTTTTCCGGGCAGGAATCAGCCCGTCACGCAGGGCAGGGCGGATTTCTGCACAGCGCGTGGCCGCTCTTGTCCCGATCATCCGGCAGGTGTTGTCAGAAGCCATCGACGCGGGTGGTTCGAGCCTGCGTGATTTCCGCCAAGCTGATGGAGAGCTTGGATATTTTCAGCATACCTTCGACGTTTACGGACGCGAGGGCGCGCCCTGCAGAACAAACGGTTGCCGCGGCGTCATCCGTCGAATCGTGCAGTCCGGACGCTCATCTTTCTATTGCGCACAATGCCAAAGATAGCTTGAAGTGGCTCTTACCCGTGGTATGCACTGCGGTTCCAGCAACAACCGAGAGCTTTCCGGATGGCCTTTGAGACGATTATCTTTGATGTCGACAACCATGTGGCAACTATTACCCTCAACCGGCCCGACGCGCTCAATGCGCTGAACGACGAGTTGATGCGCGAACTTGCAGAAGCCCTGAAGGACGCCCAGGAAAACGAGAAGGTGCGCTGCATCATCATTACCGGCTCGGAGAAGGCTTTTGCTGCCGGCGCCGACGTGGCGATGATGAAAGACAAAACCTTTGTCGACGCCTTTTCAGGCGATCTTTTCACCCCCGAGACCGATCAGATCATGCGGGTGCGCAAGCCGATCATTGCCGCCGTCTCAGGCTATGCCCTTGGCGGCGGATGCGAGCTGGCGATGATGTGCGATTTCATCATCTGCTCGGAAAGCGCCAAGTTCGGCCAGCCCGAGGTCAACCTCGGTGTGGTTGCAGGCATCGGCGGCACCCAGCGCCTGACGCGACTGGTGGGCAAATCCAAGGCCATGGATATGAACCTGACGGGGCGATTTATGGATGCCGAGGAAGCCGAGCGCTCAGGCCTTGTGTCCCGCGTGGTGCCCGGCAAAAAGCTGATGGAAGAGGCGCAGAACGCCGCCCAGAAGATTGCCGAGAAGTCTTCGGTCTCCGTGATGGTCATCAAAGAAGCCGTAAACCGCTCCTATGAAGTGCCGCTGAGCGAGGGGCTGCTCTTTGAAAGACGCATGTTTCATGCACTCTTTGCGACCGAAGATCAGTCCGAAGGAATGTCGGCCTTTCTGGAAAAACGCGAAGCACAGTTCCGCGACAGGTAAATGCGCAACAGCCGGCCCCGTTCTGCGGGCCGCGCCCTCTCCCTGTCTTGCCACGGCAGTTTCTGCTGCATAGGAAGGGCTACGGCCTGCACCTGATCGCAGGGCGATGGAGATTTGATGTCAGAGAATGCGGCACGCCGCTGAGGTCCGTCTGAACGGACCTGTCTAATCCGAAGCCCTTCCGCGCGTTACGCCGGGCGCCTGCTTCCGATGGCATTTTCTCAGGATCAATTCGTTGAATATCTCAAAATACGAACAACGCGTGCTGCATGCGCTGGCACGGGGCGGCGCTATTCACTTCGAGCGTGCGCCGAATGGCAAAATCCGGGCCGTGACCTGTGTCACCCGGGACGGACATCTGCTCGAAGACTGCACCACGGCGGTTTTCGAGCGGCTGAAAAAGCGGCGGTTCATCAGATCGGTGAACGGCACCCCCTACCGCGCGACGCGGCTTGGCATCTCGTCCGTCAGGGCGCAGCCAGACAACAGATAAGGACAGTATGACATGACAGACTTTGATATCCGGCCCGTTGTGGCCGATGACATCCCTCACCTGAAAACGGTGCTGGATGAGACCGGGCTTTTTCCGCCGGACATGCTGGAGGATCTGATGGCGCCGGCGCTTTCCGGAGAGACGGGGGAGTTCTGGCTCGCGGGGTGCATCGCCGGTGTGCCGGCCGGGCTGTGCTATACAAAACGCGAAGAGCTCGCAGAAGGCGCGTGGAATATGCTCGCACTTGGCGTGCGTCCCGGCTGCCAGCGCGACGGCCTTGGCCTTGCCATTGTTAAGGGTTCCGAGGCGCATCTGCGCACCAGCGGTGAGCGTCTGCTGATCGTGGAAACTTCCGGCACGGAGGATTTCGCGGCAGCGCGGGCGTTTTATGCCAGTGCAGGCTATGAACGCGAGGCATGCATCCGCGATTTCTGGGCCACCGGAGACGACAAGGTCGTATTCCGCAAGCTGCTGGGCTGAGGCCGGCTCGCATCCGGCGGGCAGGCAACCCGCCGGATGACGATTTGCGGTTTGCAAAACCGGGCAATATGTCTATAGACCGGCCCAATACATGCGCGTGCAGCCCGCTCTGGCTAGAATCACCTGATGGTCGCTCTGCGACCGGATCGGGCTTTGTACGCATAAACAGACGTAACGAACCCGACAAAAAGGTTAAGCACACATGGCAAATTCGCCCCAGGCAAAGAAACGCGCCCGTCAGAACGAAGCGCGTTTTCAGGTCAACAAAGCGCGTCGTTCGCGCATCCGTACATTTCTGCGTCGCGTTGAAGAAGCAATCGCTTCCGGTGACAAGGAAGCGGCAACAGCCGCCCTGCGCGCCGCTCAGCCTGAGCTGATGCGTGGCGTGACCAAAGGTGTCTTCCACAAAAATACAGCATCGCGTAAAGTTTCGCGCCTTGCGTCCCGTGTGAAGGCGCTCGGCTGATAAGCTGTCAACGCGTTAATCCAGGTTAACAAAAAATTAACGAAAGACGCCCGTTTTGAGGCGTCTTTTTTTATATTTATAAGGTGTTTTTGAGACTCCCGGAGATTCTTTTCAGAAAATTCAGAGTCAAGATTGAAGTTCAGTTGCCGTGCCGCTCACGAAGTTGCTACCAAGATACAGCGATTCACTTCGCATTGGGGGGCAGGCCCCGGGACTGACGGTGTTGCGACCGTTTTTGTAAAACCCCGGGGGCTGGGTATCGCGGCAACGCGATACACCGGGTCTGCAAGCGCTGTTACCAGCTGTTTGCCCTGTCAATAGTACTGGGGACGGATGTTCAGATCCCTGACGCGTACTGTAGCGCGTTCGGTCTGCGCGTCCATATCCGTGAAATGTCCGGCGGACCTGCGCTCGTTTCTTTGGGACGGGAACAGCGGAGGTGTGTCTGACGCAAAATCGTTCGGGAGAATCCAGGAATGGACCGCCGGCGGCATGGGAACGCGAAAGGGAATACAGGTCAG